>NZ_CALPTI020000028.1:0-31486 GCF_943326455.1 Limnohabitans sp. Rim8 | reverse complement strand
TCGTTCAACGTGCTGGTCAAGGAAATCCGTTCGCTGGGCCTTGACATCGAGCTCGAGCGTTCTTAATTCACAGGCAAAGGATTTAAACCATGAAATCACTACTCGACCTGTTCAAGCAGTTCACGCCCGATGACCATTTCGATGCCATTCGCATCGGTCTGGCATCGCCCGAGAAGATCCGTTCCTGGTCTTTCGGCGAAGTGAAAAAGCCGGAAACCATCAATTACCGCACCTTCAAGCCCGAGCGCGATGGTCTGTTTTGCGCCAAGATTTTTGGCCCTATCAAAGACTACGAATGCTTGTGCGGCAAATACAAGCGCCTCAAGCACCGCGGTGTGATCTGCGAGAAGTGCGGCGTTGAAGTCACACAAACCAAAGTGCGCCGCGAGCGCATGGGCCACATCGATTTGGCTGCGCCTTGCGCCCACATCTGGTTCTTGAAATCCTTGCCATCGCGTTTGGGCCTGGTGCTCGACATGACGCTGCGCGACATTGAGCGTGTCTTGTACTTTGAAGCGTATGTGGTGACCGATCCCGGCATGACCCCGCTGAAAAAGTTCGGCATCATGTCTGAAGACGACTACGACGCCAAGATCAAGGAATACGGCGATGAATTCGTCGCCAAGATGGGCGCCGAAGGCATCAAGGAATTGCTGCAAAGCATTGACATCGAAAGCGAAATCGAGCGCCTGCGCGGTGACTTGACCGGCTCCGAACTGAAGGTCAAGAAAAACTCCAAGCGCCTCAAAGTGCTGGAAGCCTTCAAGAAGTCCGGCATCAAGCCCGAGTGGATGGTGCTTGAAGTGTTGCCCGTGTTGCCACCGGACCTGCGTCCGTTGGTACCTCTGGACGGCGGCCGCTTTGCGACTTCCGACCTGAACGACCTGTACCGCCGCGTCATCAACCGCAACAGCCGTCTGCGCCGTTTGCTGGAGTTGAAGGCCCCCGAGATCATTGCGCGCAACGAAAAGCGCATGCTGCAAGAAGCCGTGGACAGCTTGCTGGACAACGGCCGTCGCGGCAAAGCCATGACCGGCGCCAACAAGCGTGCCCTCAAGTCTTTGGCCGACATGATCAAAGGCAAGAGCGGTCGTTTCCGTCAGAACTTGCTGGGCAAGCGCGTGGACTACTCCGGTCGTTCCGTCATCACCGTGGGCCCAACCCTCAAGCTGCATCAGTGCGGTTTGCCTAAGTTGATGGCCATCGAGTTGTTCAAGCCCTTCATCTTTGCCCGTCTCGAGTCGATGGGTATCGCCACCACCATCAAGGCGGCCAAGAAAGAAGTCGAAGCCGGTACACCAGTGGTCTGGGACATCTTGGAAGAGGTCATCAAAGAGCACCCCGTGATGCTCAACCGTGCCCCTACCTTGCACCGCTTGGGCATTCAGGCTTTTGAGCCTTTGTTGATCGAAGGCAAAGCCATCCAGTTGCACCCCCTCGTTTGCGCGGCCTTTAACGCCGACTTCGACGGTGACCAAATGGCCGTGCACGTCCCCCTGTCGGTCGAAGCCCAGATGGAAGCCCGCACTCTGATGTTGGCCTCCAACAACATCTTGTTCCCCGCTTCTGGAGAGCCCTCCATCGTGCCGTCTCAAGACGTCGTTTTGGGCTTGTACTACGCCACACGTGACCGCATCAACGCCCGTGGCGAAGGCCTGATCTTTGCCGACATCGGTGAAGTGCAGCGCGCCTTGGACGCCGATGCCGTCGAGTTGACCGCCAAGATCAACGTGCGCATGACCGAGTGGACCAAAGACAAAGCGACCGGTGAATTCACCGCCTCCGTGTCGATGGTGGAAACCACTGTGGGCCGTGCCCTGTTGTCCGAGATCCTGCCCAAGGGCCTGCCATTCAGCAACCTGAACAAGGCGCTGAAGAAGAAGGAAATCTCCAAGCTGATCAACACTTCTTTCCGCAAGTGCGGCTTGAAAGAGACGGTGGTGTTTGCCGACAAGCTGTTGCAAAACGGTTTCCGTTTGGCCACACGCGCCGGTATCTCTATTGGTATTGACGACATGTTGGTGCCGCCAGAAAAGCCCGCCATCATCGAAGCCGCCGAAAAAGAGGTCCGCGACATCGAGCAGCAATACGTCTCGGGTTTGGTGACCTCTGGTGAGCGCTACAACAAAGTGGTGGACATCTGGGGCAAAGCCGGTGATGTTGTCTCTAAAGTGATGATGGACCAGCTACGCAAAGAGAAAACCATCGACCGACATGGCAACGAAGTCGACCAAGAATCGTTCAACTCGATTTACATGATGGCCGACTCTGGTGCCCGTGGTTCTGCAGCGCAGATCCGTCAGCTGGCCGGTATGCGTGGCCTGATGGCCAAGCCAGACGGCTCCATCATTGAGACCCCCATCACGGCGAACTTCCGTGAAGGCCTCAACGTGTTGCAGTACTTCATCTCTACCCACGGTGCGCGTAAAGGCTTGGCCGATACCGCTTTGAAGACGGCCAACTCGGGTTACCTGACCCGCCGTTTGTGTGACGTCGTGCAAGACTTGGTCGTGACTGAACAAGACTGTGGAACCCGCAACGGTTCACTGATGCGCGCCATCGTTGAAGGCGGTGAAGTGATCGAGTCCTTGCGCGACCGCGCTTTGGGCCGAGTCGTCGTCGAAGACGTCTTGCACCCCGAAACACGCGCTGTCATGGTCAAGACCGGGGTCATGCTGGACGAAGACATGCTGGACGAGTTGGAACTGGTCGGCGTTGACGAAGTCAAGGTTCGCACCGCGCTCACCTGCGAAACACGCTTTGGCTTGTGCGCCAGCTGCTATGGCCGCGACTTGGGCCGTGGTGGTTTGATCAACACCGGCGAAGCCGTGGGCATCATTGCCGCTCAGTCGATCGGTGAACCAGGCACACAGTTGACCATGCGTACCTTCCACATCGGTGGTGCCGCGTCGCGTGCTGCAGTGGCTTCCAGCGTAGAAGCCAAGTCCAGCGGCACGATCGGCTTCAATGCCACCATGCGTTACGTGACCAACACCAAAGGCGAGTTGGTGGTGATTTCCCGTTCCGGCGAAATCGTCATCTCCGATGCTGGCCGTGAGCGTGAGCGTCACAAAGTGCCTTACGGTGCCATCTTGGCCATCAAGCCCGACCAAGCCATCAAGGCCGGCGTCATCTTGGCCAACTGGGACCCGCTGACACGACCCATCATCACCGAATTTGCCGGTAAGGTTCAATTCGAAAATGTTGAAGAAGGTCTCACCGTGGCCAAGCAAATGGACGAGGTCACAGGCCTGTCCACCTTGGTGGTCATTGACCCTAAGCGTCGTGGTGCTGCCAAGGTCATTCGTCCTCAGGTCAAGCTGATCGACGCTTCAGGCAAAGAAGTCAAAATCCCCGGCACCGATCACTCGGTGACGATTGGCTTCCAGATCGGCTCGCTGATCCAAGTGCGCGACGGCATGGATGTGGGCCCTGGTGAAGTGCTGGCCCGTATCCCGGTTGAAGGTCAAAAGACCCGAGACATCACCGGCGGTTTGCCACGTGTGGCCGAACTGTTCGAAGCCCGTACACCTAAAGACAAAGGCATGTTGGCCGAAATGACCGGTACCGTGTCGTTCGGTAAAGAGACCAAGGGCAAAGTGCGCTTGCAGATCACCGATCCAGAAGGCAAGGTCTGGGATGAACTGATCCCCAAGGAAAAGAACATCCTGGTACACGAAGGCCAAGTGGTCAACAAGGGCGAAAGCATTGTGGACGGCCCTGCCGATCCACAAGACATCCTGCGCCTGTTGGGCATGGAAGAGCTGGCCCGTTACATCGTCGACGAAGTCCAAGACGTCTACCGCTTGCAAGGCGTGAAGATCAACGACAAGCACATCGAAGTGATTGTTCGTCAGATGCTGCGCCGCGTGGTGGTCGAGAACGTGGGTGAGTCCACCTACATCTCTGGTGAGCAGGTGGAGCGCTCCGAAATTCTCAACACCAACGAAGCTTTGCAGCGCGAAGGCAAGATCCCTGCAACCTTCAGCAACTTGTTGCTGGGTATCACCAAAGCCTCCCTGTCGACCGACTCGTTCATCTCGGCCGCTTCCTTCCAGGAAACGACCCGTGTGTTGACCGAAGCGGCGATCATGGGCAAGCGCGACGAGTTGCGCGGCTTGAAGGAAAACGTGATCGTGGGTCGTTTGATCCCTGCCGGTACAGGTTTGGCTTATCACAAGGCCCGTGCCGTGAAAGACGCGATGGACGATGCCGAGCGCAAAGCCATTGCCGATGCGGAAGCTGCGGACTTGGCCGGTGAGTCGACCGAAGACGCCATCACAGACGCTGGCGAAGCCGCCTGAGCGATGAAGTCACCGGTCCTCCGGTGACCCTTGAGCAGCCCCTGTACCGCCAAGTGGTCAGGGGCTGTTTCATTTTCAAATAGGCATTCACGGCCCACCCCATGACCCCAAAGCCACGCGCCCAACATCTCCCCAGGTCCCCCAGGCCGATCTTCAAAGCTGCAGAAGCACTTGAGCCGGGTCAGCCGTCCAAGCAGGGGCCCTCCAACCATTCGGCTCCCTTGTGGCAATTGCTGCAAGCGACCGCAGCAGTGGTGCAGGGCGTGCGTTCAGGGCGCTCATTGACGCCTGAAATCGAAGCGGTGCCTTCCGAACTGCGCCCCGGCGTGCAAGCGCTGGCATTTCAGGTCATGCGCCAATTGGGCCGTGCCACTGCGCTGCGCGAACAATTGGCCAGCAAAGCCCCACCTCCAGCTGCCGACGCCTTGTTGTGCACCGCTTTAGCTTTGAGCTGGCAAGACGCAGAGGCGCCTTACCCGGTACACACTTTGGTCAACCAAGCGGTCGAAGCTGCTCGCCAGCAAAGAACGACGCACGCCCAAAGCGGTTTCATCAACGCTTGTCTGAGGCGCTTCATGCGTGAACGTGAGGACTTGGTGGCTCTGACCGACACCAACCCGCAGGCCTTTTGGAATCACCCCCTGTGGTGGATTGAGCGCCTGAAAGCCGAATACCCGGCGCAATGGCAAAGTCTCCTGGGCATGGCGCAGCAGCCCGCACCCATGAGCTTGCGTGTCGATCCACGCCACCACAGCGTGGCCGAATACCAAGCGCAGTTGCTGGCCCTTGGCTTGCCTGCTCAAGCCGTTGGGGCGACAGGCTTGCAGTTGGCAAAAGCAGTGCCGGTCACCCAGTTGCCCGGCTTTGCCCAAGGCCACGTTTCTGTTCAAGATGCTGCAGCCCAAGTGGCCGCCCCCTTGTTGCTGCAAGGCCGTGACGCCACCAAGCCCTGGCGCATTCTGGACGCTTGTGCGGCCCCGGGTGGTAAAACTGCTCACTTGTTGGCTTGTTACCCCCAAGCTCGGGTTCTGGCCCTCGATGTAGATGCCCGCCGTTGCCAGCGGATTGATCAGAACTTAAAGCGCTTGGGTGTTCAAGCTGAGGCTCGTGCTGAAGTTCGCGCCGCAGATGCGGCCAAGCCCGACAGTTGGTGGGACGGTGAAAACTTTGATGCCATCTTGCTGGATGCCCCATGCACCGCTTCGGGCATCGTGCGCAGACATCCTGACGTGCGTTGGCTGCGTCGTCCCAGCGACAGCGCCCAACTGGGCCAAATTCAGGCGCAATTGCTCAAAGCGCTCTGGCCTCTCTTGGCACCGGGCGGGCGATTGCTTTACTGCACCTGCTCGGTCTTCCGTTCCGAAGGGGATGAAACCGTGCAAGCGTTTCTTCAGCGCAACACCAATGCCCAATTGCTGCCATCTCCCGGCCATTTGATACCCGGTCATGCGCCCACAGGTCTTCCGGTCGTGGACAATGCGTTGGGTGAACATGATGGGTTTTATTACGCACTGCTGGAGAAAGAACGGGCTTGAGCTGCTCAGCAGCCTCGCGCGGCTTTTGTGCGTTGGCATCCTGTCTATTTCCACAGCTTGGGCCCAAAATGCCAGCATCGAGCTGACCGAACTCAAAGCGCTGCGCGAGAACGGCAACTTGGTGCTCAACGCTCAGATGTCTTTGGAGTTGGGGCCTGTCCTGGAAGATGCCTTGGTCAAAGGCCTTGCACTTCACTTTGTGGCCGAAGCTGAGATTTTGCGAGACCGCTGGTACTGGACCGATGCCCAAGTGGGTGTGAGCCATCGCTACTACAGGCTGGCTTTTCAACCCTTGACGCGGCGTTGGCGTTTGAATGTGTCATCCGAACCAATCGCGGGCACCGGTTTGGCTGGCAGCATTTCACAAAGTTTCGAAACCTTGGGTGAGGCCCTGAGCGTCATCCGCAGGCAGTCTGCTTGGCGACTCATTGATCTGCAAAGCCTCACCCCTGACGCTCGGCAACGCATTCGTTACAACTTCAAGCTGGATGTGTCTCAACTGCCCAGACCCTTTCAGATCGCTGCAGGCGGTCAATCCGACTGGAATTTGCAGGTCAGCAGAACACTCCGCTTGAACCAGGATTTGGTGCGCTGAAATGCCTTGGGCCCAAGCCTATCGCCAAAAGTTCACCAGTCTGCCCAAAGGGGCCAGCCGCTGGCTGTTGTTGGTGGGCGCGCTCAGCTCGGTGCTGATCGGAGTGGGTTTGTTGGTGCTCATGACGCAGGCGACCGACCAAAGCGAAAATTTCAACCACAACTACGAATGGCTGGTCGTCACCAATGCAGTAGTTGCTGGTGGTCTGTTGTTGACGATTTTGTGGGGCTCTGTTCGGCTTTGGCTGAGGCTGCGCAAGGGTCAGTTTGGCGCACGCTTGCTGGTCAAGTTGGCGGGCATCTTTGCCTTGGTAGGGGTTGTGCCTGGCGTGCTGATTTATGTGGTGTCCTACCAATTTGTGTCGCGTTCAATTGAAAGCTGGTTCGACGTCAAGGTCGAAGCCGCGCTGGTGGCCGGCTTGAACTTGGGCAGGGCTACGCTGGACACTTTGAGCGAGGACCTTGCCAAACAAGCCAAAGCCGCAGCCGCGAACTTGGCAGAATCGGGCGAAGCGAACCCCGGTTTGGCTGTCGAAAAAATCCGCACTCAGATTGGCGCCATCGATGTGACCATTTGGACAGCGGGCGGTCGCATGGTGGCCAGTGCCGGGCAATCGCAATTTCAGATTCGTTCCGAGCGACCCACCAACCTGCAATTCAGGGAGGCCCGCAAGAATACGAGCTTGTCTTGGTATGAGGGCCTTGATGAATCTGCTTCTGGTGCAGACAAGGGCCGCATCAAAGTGCTGGTGTTGATCCCGCAGTGGAGCCTGGCACTTGACGAGGATCGGCGTCTCTTGCAAGTGATTCAAGAACTGCCGCCCACATTGGTCAACAACGCCCTTGAAGTGCAGGCAGCTTACCGCGAATACCAAGAAAGGGCTCTGGCCCGTGAAGGTTTACGGCGCATGTACATCGGCACCCTCACACTGAGTTTGTTCATGGCGGTTTTGGGCGCCATTTTGCTGGCAGTGTTGTTGGGTAACCAATTGGCCAGACCTTTGTTGCTGCTGGCACATGGCATGCGCCAGGTGGCTGCAGGCGACCTCCGTCCCAAGTTGGCTTTGCAGGGCAAAGACGAGTTGGGTGGGCTGACCCGATCATTCGCCGACATGACCCAGCAACTGGCCGATGCCAGGGGTAACGTCGAGCGCAGCCTCAGTCAACTTGATCAAGCCAGAAGCAACCTGCAAACCATTTTGGACAACCTGACGGCCGGTGTCATGGTTCTGGATGCGCAAGGGCGCATACAGTCTGCCAACCCCGGTGCGACGCGCATCTTGCGCGTACCCGTTGCGGCGCACGATCAGCAAAGTATTTTGAGCCTGCCCGGCCTGACCGAGTTCGCCAAAGGGGTGTCTGATCAGTTCACAGCATTGGGTGCCGATACGGGGGCGCATGAACTCGACCATTGGCAAAAGTCATTTGAAATCCACGCGTCTGGCCAAGGTTTAAGTCAAACCGGTGTGAATTTGTTGGCGCGTGGCGCCGTTTTGCCTGATGGCATGCGTCTATTGGTGTTCGACGATATCTCCGAGATTGTGTCTGCGGAGCGGGCGCAGGCCTGGGGCGAAGTCGCCCGGCGGCTGGCCCATGAGATCAAGAACCCACTCACCCCGATTCAGTTGTCGGCCGAACGCTTGGAGCGCCGACTGATCGGTAAGCTGGATGCTTCTGACGAAGTGGTTTTGGCCAAATCGGTCAAGACCATCGTGGACCAAGTCGATGCCATGAAGCGCTTGGTCAATGAATTTCGTGACTACGCACGCCTGCCATCGGCAGAGCTCAAGCCATTGCAGCTCAATGCACTGATCACCGATGTCATGGCCTTGTATGCCACGGAACCGATGGACAGCACACCGCGCCCCAAAGTCATGGCTGACCTTGATCCGGCATGCCCGTTCATATTGGGCGACGAGCAGCAACTGCGGCAGGTCATTCATAACCTGTTGCAGAACGCGCAAGATGCTTGTGAGTTGCGGGGAGATGGGGCGTCGCAAGCCCGTGTTCAGGTGCGCACCGAATGGCGTCCCGCCCGGCAGCGCGTCCGAATGACCGTGACCGACTCAGGTCCGGGCTTTGCTCCCCATATTCTCCAGCGAGCGTTTGAACCCTATGTGACCACCAAAGCGAAGGGCACAGGATTGGGCCTGGCGGTCGTCAAGAAAATAGCCGACGAACACGCCGCTCGCATCGAGATGGGCAACTTGCTGGAAGATGGTGACATACAAGGCGCGCAAGTCTCGTTATCATTCGCGGTGGTGCAAGAAGCACAGGGGCCTCAATCGCCCACTTCATGAACAGAGACAAACAGGCTTATGGCAAATATATTGGTGGTGGACGACGAGCTGGGCATTCGCGACCTGCTCTCCGAGATCCTCTTTGACGAAGGGCACCAGGTTGAACTTGCCGAGAACGCAGCTCAGGCTCGCGAAGCCCGACTCAACATGCGACCTGATCTGGTTTTGCTGGACATCTGGATGCCCGATACCGATGGCGTTAGCCTGCTCAAAGAGTGGGCTGCATCGGGTTTGTTGACCATGCCTGTGATCATGATGAGTGGGCACGCCACCATCGACACCGCTGTCGAGGCGGTCAAAATCGGCGCCCAAGCTTTCCTTGAAAAACCCATTACCCTGCAAAAACTCCTCAAGGCGGTCGAGCAGGGTTTGGCGCGAGTTCAAGTTCAACAAGCCATGCTGGCTGCAGCGCCGCAGCCCCTTTCCAGCACCTTGTCCATCTCCAGTCTGGTGGTCCATGAGACCGTCGCCACCCCCGATGTTCAACAAAGCTTTGAACTGGACCGTCCGCTGCGTGAGGCGCGTGACGCTTTCGAAAAAGCCTACTTCGAATTTCATTTGGCACACGAAGCCGGATCCATGACCCGTGTGGCAGAAAAAACAGGCTTGGAGCGAACCCATTTGTACAGAAAGCTCAAGCAATTGGGCGTCGACTTGACCCGCAGCAAACGCCACAGCTGACGGGGCTCAAGAGACCCGGAAGCAGCGTTCGACTCTGCTATGAATGTTGCTTTCCGGCCCGGTAGCTCGGTTGGTAGAGTACCTGACCGCATTTACGGGTACTGAATGCTACTAACGCAACAGTCGCAAGCACTTGCTGAACGATGGCACGAGGTACCTTGCAGAGCAATCAGAGTGTTTTTGGATAATGGAGCCATCGCAATTTACCTTGTGGAGACTGGCACAGCATATTTCTTTCGTTGCATCGCTCCACTTCAGTTTTGACATCATTATTTGTCTACTGATTTGTGTAGTGCCAACCGAACGAGTTTTGTGTGTCCCCAAGCGCCAATTTTCTTTACGCTCAGCCTTGCTATGAAAAAAACCGTAAGAGTTTGAGTTTTGTTCGGACCATGTCAGCTAATTGATGTTGCTGCTTTTCATTCAGTGTCCGGTGCAAAGCATTTCCGTAATCACGCTTTACTTTAAGCGCTGCAGTCAGGGCGTTGAAATAGTCCAGCATGGCTTCAGGAATTTCAAGAAAATCAACGGATGGATCTGAAAGCGCCCTGGCGATATTGCTGTTGACTTGGTCGCCTTTTGCACCGAGAGCTGCCACTTGCGATGATGCATCCTGAAACAGGTTTGCAGCAGTTTTTGTCTGAGCTTCGGACATGCCAAGCTTGCGAACATATTCATCACTGGACAGATTTTCGATCTTGGCCAGATAGACAGAATTTTTCGTCATTGAGCTGAATGCTTTAGTAATGGTAGGGGCCATCCTTCCTCTAAAGTTCAAGCGCTGTTTTTCATCCAGACTGGCATCAAATTTTGCCCAGTGGCTTGCGATCTTATGATGGCCCATGACGGTCTCGTGTAGACGACCCTGATAGTGTGTTACCAAAACACTCGAGAGGTCAGAAAATGTGGCGTCCCTTCGGTCAATTGCCTCACTGATCGTTTGCTTGAATGATTTCTTTGTGCCACCAGTGACGTCTGGAAATTTTTTGGTGCTCTCAATCGCCTCGTTCAATAGCGCTGTTTGTGCTTCAGTCAGATTGATTCCTCTGACTGCTACGTTCGCATCAAGGAGCAGATCATTTGTTCCTCTACCGGCATTGGTCGTCACAGAAGTCAGCGACAGAATGACGATTGCAATTGATTTCATCAGATTTAATCGAAGCATTTTTTTCCTGTTTCTTGATTTCGACCAGTATTTTTTAAATGCACAAGGGTTTGAGCATGAGGGCGAAAAACGGCGGAGTGGGCAGCCTCACTCCACGCCGTCTTGCTTCCTTGCAAGCGAATCCACAGCCGCCAAACGTCCCCTGACCAAGCGTCAATTTTATTTACGGTCAGTCACCAGCCGTAAAGCAGCACCGGACCTAACTGTGAAATCGTGAACAAGAGCAAGCTGGTACCGATGCTTTATTTCAAACTCGCCCACTCTGCATAAAGTGAGTAGAGTTCTGCCATGTAGTTCTCAACATTTGAGAATGCAATCAGAACTCTGTTGTTGGCATGATTCCAACCGATGCGTTGCCCCCCATGGCCCGCAGCCCAGTAGCTGTCGCGATGTTTGAAGTTATCAGTCCAAATTTGATAACCATACCCGTCAAAGTGAGCGCCAATTTTTCGTGAATTTGGTATTTGCTTTTTGACGGCTCTGCGAATGTAATCTGCGAAGCATCCGGTGCCCGATTCGTTGGCCTTGACCCATGCCGCGAACCTGATCCAGTCTTCAAGGTACATGCGAACATTTCCATCCGATGTCCCATATCCAAAGTGGTCCTGGCCGATGATGGCGGGTCTTCTGATACCGGCGGGGATCAGTACTTCTCGTTCGACATATTTGGCGTATGTTGTGCCCGTAGTCTTGTTCAGTGCAACACCGAGAGTCAGAGGGTCAGTACTACGATAGATAAACAGTTCACCGGGCTTCAAAGGGATGCCTTGACTATTTTTGGCTGCACAGGATACCTGACTTGTGGAGAGAATGTCCAAGTAAGTCATGGAACCACTGCGAACTCGCTGGTCTTGCTCCGATGTCCAAATGGTAGTGTCTGGGTTCCCGGCCCATGTGCCGGAGCTCATTTTCAGCAAGTGCTCTATGGTCGCTTTTCCAAGATCGGTGCCAGATAACTCTGGAATCAACTTGCCGACCTCATCGTCCAGGGACATTTTGCCCTCGCAAATAGCTTTGCCCACTGCCATTGCAGTCACTGTCTTGCCAACGCTGAAGCTGAGAAATCGATTGGATGAACCAGCCGGGGACTTGTAGCCTACCCAAACAACTTGGTTCGCATCGACGAGAGCCATCGCTTTGGCAGAAGAATGTTCAAAAAGCCGCTGTGCTTTTTCGACTATCTCTTTTTCATGACTCAATGGCGCTCTGAAAACCAATGAGGATGCAGGCTTTGCAACCCTGGTTTGGTAATGCCAAGCTTGACCATTAGATAAAAGCCATTCGTCTGGTGCCGAAGAGAACTGTCCCGAACTGGGTAATTGAGCTAACACTGTTAACGGTAAGCACATCAATGAAGCCAGTGCAGATTTCCAGAAAGCACACCTAGTCATGGCATAGGGCGCATTAATCGTGTCAGATCTCAAGATGGCCCATCCTTTCAGTTGCTCTCAGCCAAGGTTTCTTTCTTTAATATACAAGGGCTTGTGTGCTGTTGGCAATGAATGAAGACGTAGCAAACCTGAAGGACCACTCTGGCCAACGCTGCCCCATAGGATTAAAAACGGTCCAGTAACAAGCTGTGCGCCAGGCATGGCCGCAGCGTAAATTTTCTTGACGCTTGAGAAATGCATTCAACGTTCAAACCGACTGGGGCAACCGCAAGCCTGTGGCGCATCCGCACCCCGCACGGTGCTCAATAAGTGTGCAACGTCTGTGCTAAGACGCTGGCACAGCAAAACGTCAGCCAAGATTTGGACCATCCGGTGACGCACTTTTTGGGATGCAGCAGGAATCCTCGCGGAAAAGTCCTGCTACAATCCCATCCTTACCGGCCCGGTAGCTCAGTTGGTAGAGCAGCGGATTGAAAATCCGCGTGTCGGCAGTTCGATTCTGCCCCAGGCCACCAGATACACCCCACAGTTTCGCAAGAGGCTGTGGGGTTTTTCTTTGGGGGTTACAGCGTAATCACACGCTGCCAACGCTCCCTCTACTTGCTACACGCTGTGGGGCTTGCTAAATGACGCAGCCACCGCAAAAGCCCCAGTATTTAGACAGCCAGCGACATGCGGATGGGCAAAATTCTGCGTTTCAAAACACCACCCTCCGTTCGTTTCTCACAGCCCTCCAACCCGCACAGCCCAAAGCCATTTACTTGCGAGACGGCGAAGTTGTTTTGTATCGCCGTAGCCGCAGTTTGCTGTACCAGTGTCGCTACCGATTGGCTGACGGCAGTTGGACGAGACAGACGACGGGCAAAGCCGCTTTAGAACACGCCATTGCCCGTGCTTGCGACATCTACGACGAAGCCAGATACCGACAACGGCTGGGTTTAGCACACCAAGCACACTCTGTCGCACAGATTGCGGCTATTTGCTGTGTTGACTTGCGGCAGCAGATTGACGCGAAGGGCAAGAAGACGGCGTTGAATGACTATCTAAGCATCATCGAACGCTACTTCGTGCCTTACTTTGGGGAGCGTCAGTTGGAGACATTGACGCACACGGACATACGGGAGTTTGAACTGTGGCGAGATAGGCAAATGACACGCCGTCCCAAAACATCAACACTCAACAACTTCACAAGTGCTTGGAGCCGTGTGATTGAAACGGCAGTAAGTCGTGGCTACATCTCAGAGCGTGTGCCAGTACCCAAACTCACCAGCAAAGGCGAGAAGGGCAAAACACGCCCAGCGTTCAGCAAGGAAGAAATTGATGTGTTGTTGGAGTTTATAGAAGGGTGGAGCCAGCAAGGCAGGCTGGCTGTAGAACGCGAGATACGCCCGCTGTTGCGTGACTATGTGGAGATGTTGCTTTACACGGGTATGCGGCACGGTACGGAGGCAATGGGCATACGGTGGCGGGATTTGGAGTGGCACACAAAGGATGGTGTGCGGTATTTGCGAGTGTGGGTAGATGGCAAAACCGGCGGGCGTTGGTTGATTGCCAAGCACAAGGCAGTAGATGTGCTGCGTAGGCTACACGCGAGGCAGAAGGACATTTGCGAACTGTCGTTTGAAACGACATTCGCAGAGCGGGTGCCTCACAAGTTGTTCAGGTTCAGTGACGGCTATCAACCACCCAGTTTGAACGGCACATTCAGGCGGCTGATGCGAGATACAGGTTTGCTGAAGAACGAGGACGGGCAGACACGCACTCTGTATTCGTTGCGGCACACCTACGCCACCTTTGAACTACTACGAAGTGGCACTGACATACACACGCTCAGCAAGCAGATGGGCAACTCTGCGGCAATGATTGAACGGCACTACTCAAAGTTGACGGCAACTATGGCAGCGGATAAGCTTGCTTGAGGCTTCCTTCAAGAAAAATCAATTTATCTCATACAAAACTGTGCTGTGTACTAGCAAACGGGCACAGCAAGTTAATACTTTTTAATCATAACTTGCATAAATGAAAAAATTCAGCAAAAATGACATCTTTGCATATCCATGTCGGAGTTTTACAGCTTTATGAGCTGGGAAGGTTAGTAAATAATGCCCTTTGAAAAAATACTAATCGCGCTAATCCGAAATACCAAATCAATTAAAGCGTTATTTTTTACCATAATTTTTTTATTGAATGCAAATTGTTATGCTCAATATATCCTAGATGACTCATTAATTGTGGGAGATAAGATTGAAGGTGTTGTAAAAATTAAAGATAACTCATCTAACAATGCGAAAATTCTAATGATTCCATTGCCGGATGGGCAGTGGAATATTCGTAAAATAGAAAGGCAAAAAGCATCTTTTTTTATAAAAGAGAATAGCATAATATACTTGGATAAAATAGAAAATAATTATGTACTTGAGTCAATCACTATTGATGTCAAGCTAACAAATAGCCCCAATTATTGCAAGCTTTATGAAAATGCTACTTATTTGAATTTGGTGTCACGGCACAGTAATATTTCTGATAATGCATCAGATTGTCAGGCTCTACAATTTTCCAAATCATTAAACTCCACAAATCGATTGGCTAATGAATTCAAAAAGGCGTGGACGAAATCTGGAATTGATTGGACTGATGAGCAATATATATTAACGCATATTTATAACAGAATTCAAAATAATCAGATAATTATTTTATATTCAGCTTATATTTCTAAACATTCAATCGCTAAAGACTGGGACTCTACCGAGCAAAATAGTAAACTGAGAAAGTGGGCCAATATCTACTATCAAACGATGATTGCAGCAATCACCAATGATTCCAAAAGTTTAGAAAAAATATCATCATTAAGTCATCAAATAGATTCTAGATTTAAAGACCATCTTAAGTTGGTTGAAAGCGCTGCAGTGGCATTAAGCTTGAATACGGAGTCTATTGATCAAAAATTAAACTTTAATAACAACCCTTCTGTCAAACCCGATAGCTTAACGACGAACTCCAATGAGAATTATTCAGTACCGCTGCAAACGAGCCCATCTTCTACCGCTAAGATTGATGCATTCACTCTACATGTCCCTTCGAATATTACAGAGCTAGTCAGCCCCAATCCTCAAGTGCTCTCTATTGACATTAGTACGCTTAAAAAACAGCAAAACGAGGCTGAGAAAGGAGGAGTAAACATAAAAAGTTCGAGACTTCACCAGGGATTGGCAAATGATGACTTAAACAAACACATAAACTCATCCCGGATGAATCCCTCAACCAACTCGATGCAAGGTTTCAGCTCGAAAGAAATTAGCACTACAACCCACGTCGAACAATCGATTCGCACTAATGCGGATAAGTCTATATCAGAAAATAAAAGTGTCAATCAGCACCGTCAGTCGATTCCTCAAGATTCAAAGGAAAAATACCAACAACAAGTCGACGCGACTGAAGCTATAATGCAAAGCGGGAAAATATATCATTGTCTGCCAGGATATATTCTTGCCCTGCACCAAAATAAAATTAACTTTGCAGAAAAATGGAAGCTAAGAGTTAATAAACAAGAAAAAATTCCAGAAAAATTTAATGGTAGAAATAATGATGAGCTAGTTATTACTGAAGCTTGCTATGAGAATGAAAGGGCTCAATATTGGTGGGATAGTAATGTTAAAATTACCAGCAAAGGATATCATACAAGTTTAACTTCATGCGGAGATAAAATCGTATTTGTAGAAAGCGATACGAATAACAAAGGGCGTCCGACACTGTTTTTAAAAAGCCCTGGAAGGAATGCTGAAGTTTTGAGAGCAACTTGCTTTCCCGTTAATCAATGCGAAAATCTGCCGCCTGGGCCATTTGTTAATTACGTAGCTAGCAAGTCTCTATGTCATAAAAGATAATTTTAGACAATAAAGCCATAAAGAAAGATTTCAGCGATGGAAAATAGAAAGAGCTTTGCAATTGCTGCTTTTACATTGGTAATTTTATTCGCTATAAAATCGGCATCTGCTGAAACTTGGGAAAATTTTCTTTCAAAGCAGTCTAAAGAATTCAAGGAGAATATCGTTAAGGTAAATAAATTGATAGAAAAAGACAAGGTGCTGGCAAAGAGTTTTTCTGATATGAGAGGTGAGTATGCAAAATTATTGAGAAATCCAAAAATTGATAAACAATTGCTACTTCAGATAATGGATAATTTTAAATTTAGCCTTTATCAATGTGCATATGATGATGCTGACTGCGTATTGGATGTTGTGCTTAGCATTTCCACCACCTTTAGGCTTAATAATTTAAATAATTCTCAGTGGAGTCCTCTGAATTATGTTCGGCCATCATATAATAATCATGAATCAATTTATGATGAATATTATTCAAAGCTTAAAGAAAAAACCATAGCAGCTGAAAAACAGATTTCCAAAGCAATTAAAGAAGAAGAAATTAATAGAGCAGCAACCCTATATTCTTGTGAGCTTAAGTTTGCAACACTCAATTTTCTTATAGGAAATGATGGGATGGTTAAAATTCCAAGTTTTAAATTTAAAAGAGAGTCCAGCTCCTATGAACAATGCTACCTGCCCGGAACGCTTAAGACATCTCGAGCTTATCCGTTTAAGACTGACGGAAATAAGTACACATGGAAAGGAGACGATAAATTTATATCATATGAACTTGTAAAATCAGATTCTTCGAACTCATCGAAGAGTTTTCTTTACTGGGAAAATACTGACAAAATGTCTAATCCGACGGGACTGCACAGGGGGGCATGTCGAATTATAGATGAGTGTCCATCATCATTGAGGTGAGTGCTATATAATTTATAGACATTGAAACCGGTAATTATTTAAATATTAACCGCAGAGCACCCAAATCGGCTGCGTTAATTCGTTGCTTGCGACTATAAACTATCGTTACTCAGTGTTAAATTTATTGCCGCTATTTCTTATATAATAATACCTATGATCCTTATGTCATGATGAGCTATTTTAAAAATTAATATAAGTTACGAATTTACACCAGCGACCAAGGGATTGACATAATCTTATCTTAATTGGTATATGGTGGAAATCAGTCAGGAAGAAAAAAGCCCGCTCAATGGCGGGCTTTTTGTATGGTGTCGTTCAAAACGACATTGTTTTAAGGGGTGCTGGCACTCTGCTTGCGGCGGGCAAGGCGTTTGACACGGCTCATCACTTCACGCATTGAGCCATTGGCAGCGGCAATCTCAGCCGTCAATTCAGTGTCGTTTAAAACGACATTCAAATCCGCAGCCACCTTGCGGGCAATGGGCAGCAGTTGCCCCGTGCTGGCAGCGTTCATTTCAACCAAAACGCACCTGTCTTTGAGTCCTTTGTCCAACGACGAAATGTTGTTGGTTGTGAGAATGAAGATGGCACGCTTGGTGTTCATAACTGACTTGAGACTTTGCTGTGCCAGTTTTGACAGGTTATCCACCTCGTCCAAAACAAAGTAGTGCAAGCCACTGGCATTAAGAGAGCTCTTGCTCAGCTGCTTATCCAGCAAGGTTGTCACTTGAGGGCCATTAAATCCTTGCTGGCAGGCAATGAACTCTTCAGGCATAGCCAACTCTTTCCCTGTTCGTCCCATTTCGATACATTCAGGCAGCATCTTTGCGAGCGTGGTTTTGCCAGTGCCAAAGGCGCCGTAAAGCAGAATGCCGCACTTGCCATTGTCAGGCAGTTTCTCAAAGCTGCAAATGATGTCCTCAATGCGCAGGTAAGATTCTTCGTTGCCGTAGATGATGTCAAACGGCGTGGTAGGTGTGTAATCAATGGAAGTCATATAAATCCTTTGTATAAAATAATGTCGTTTTGAACGACAGATAAACAGGGCAGTGAGCAGCCCTGTGCTGCCCACTTGCCTATTAATTACGCAGCTTTCTTTTGCTCTGCGTAAAGGGCGGCAAAGGCGGCATTGACTGCCCCGCCAGCCCGTGTAAAGCCACGCACAACAAAAGCACCTTCTGCGTTTTGTTCAGCAATCAGCAGGCAGCAATCACCCATAAACTCGCCGTCAGCCAGCAGAGACAGTGCCTCTGATTTCACAGTAGCCAGTTCAGGCATACATTCAAACTGCTGTTTCGCTGTTGCTGCTTTAATTTTGGGTTTGATGAAGGTGGCACTTTGGCTGAGGCGGATTTCTTGTATGCCGCCGTTCTGCTCAATCCACTCTGCCAGTTGTGTCGCCATAACCTTTTGCTTGATGGCTTCACGCAGTACCAGTGAGTAGGTGCTGAGGCGGCGTCTGTCCACCGCACCAAACACAGCCTTTACAACACGGGTGGCAGGTGAAGCGTCTTTCTTGTAGGAGTAGCCACGCAGTTTGTAGAAGGCTTCCAAACCAGCGTTGCGTTGCTTGGCAAGTTCAGGCGTGTCCGCTTGGGCAATGGCAAGGCATTTGGCAAGCACGGCATACAGAGCCAGGTTGCTGGTGCGGTAAACGCCTTCTTCCCAAACAACACGCTGAGTTTCCAAATCTGCCAGCACTTTAGTCAGCGGCTGGGCAACGGCAAGGGGAGTTAAAGTAATTTCGTCGTTTTGAACGACAACGGTGGAAGTGGGTTGAGCCACAAGAGACATAGCGGTAGCATTTGACATAGGATTCTCCTTTGATTGTCAGAATTAAAGATAAAAAAGTTAAAGAAGCAGCGTCAAAGACGCAAACACTGAGCAGTGCTGAAAACGGAATAAACCGTTGATTTTTATGGAAAAATTATCTTGAACGGTGATTCGTTTAAGATGTATCTATTGTAAATTTTTAGGCTGATTTTGAGACCAGTTATTCATAATCGTGTAATTAGAGTGTTAAACAAATGAGCATTGTTTTCAAAGCCCAGCACCCCATCTTTGGGCGGGGTAAAAAGCCGTTGGGCTTGTCCTACCAACAACGCAGCCCCTACTACTGGTGGTGGGAGTTTTTGCGGCGGAATAGGGACTACGCTGACTGCTGTGCTGCTGGTGGCACGGGGGCGTTGGCAGGGCTCTACGCTGACTTTGGTGTCGTTTCAAACGACAACTTCAAAGAGTGGTGGACAGGGCACGGGTTCCGTCTGTTTGCGGAGCAGGCAAAGCCCGTCAAACTGTTTGAACTGGATACGCCCGCTGACTGGGATAGCTGTTGGACAAAAGACGCTGTGATGGTGGTGGCTGTGCCGCTGGATATACCCAAACGCAACCTACAGGGTTTCTTTGCCCGTTTGCTCAAAGACAGGCACGGCGGCAAGCGTGGGCGTAAGGCACTGAGTGATGCGGACGCCAGCAACGCCCGTTATCCCTTGCACCGCAATGTCAGCATCCACACTCTGCGTATTCAACTGGCTGTCTATGACGCTGTATTGGCAGCAAGAGCCAGTCCGAAGAAAATAACGCTGGCTCAAATTGCAAAAAGTGTAGGAATCAACCCCAAATCCAACAAAAGAACAGAGGGCGAGGTGATGGATGCGGCAAGGCGGCGTTCAGTGTTGGCGGCAACTGTCAGTCGTCACTTCAAAGATGCCCAACGCATCGTTGCCAACACGGCAAAAGGGCAGTTTCCCAACAGTGATTGACGCTGTCGTTTAAAACGACATTCAAACCAACTCAACAGCACGGCGTTTGACATCGTCATTGACGGTGACATAACGCTGGGTTGTGGCAATGCTTTTGTGTCCAGCAAGTGCGGCAAGCACGAACACTGAAACGCCCTGTGACGCAAGACTGGTTAGAAATGTCTTTCTGCCTGAATGGCTGCTGGCATTGCTCACGCCTGCTCGTTTGTAAACCCAGTAAAAGTGCTGAGCCAGTGTGTTGGGCGAAAAGTGACGGCGGGGTCCCCTGTGTGATGGGAACAATGGCAGTTCTGGTGACTTGTTGGTGCGTGTCTCAATGTAGTCTGCCAACTCTGCCTGTAAGCGGCTGTTGATGTAAATGGTGCGGGCGTGTTGGTGTTTGACGCGATGTGCTGCCAAAAAAACCTCACTACGCACAGCCCCCTTGTTGTCCAACACATCGCCCAGTGTCAGCCCAGCAACTTCGCTGACACGCAAGCCCGCAGCAACCGTCATCATCAACATTGCCCTGTTGCGTTGTGCGTAGGGTTGCGTTGCCGTGTATGCCAAAACCGTTTGTAGTTCTGCGGGTGTGAGTGATTTTGCTGCTGCCATTTCGTGCTCCAAATAATGTGCGTGAAATAAGTTTGCTTTCTTTGACGCTGGACGAGCAAGAGAAACCCGATGCTTTGGCGGGTTGATAGTGATCTGTTGAAAAACAAGAGGTTGCGTTGCCGTCCAAGTAGTTTGCGTATTCTGTTTGGTCTCGTGTATTTACACAGATGCGTGGGCAACGGGCAATGAAGTGGGCAAGAACGCTTAAAACGCCCTACAAGCGTGTGCGTGCCAGCGTCATAGTCGTAGCGGACTAGCCGCTCAAAATCACCGCGTGTAGGGCTGATTTGATGTGTTGCTGTGCGTTGCTGCCCAAATCCCATTTGCTGCTACAGAAAAATTGCTGCGTAATTTCTGCGTGATGCTGAGATCTCGCCACCTGGTGATTTGCTCTAACTGTGGTGTTGAACAAGAGTGCGGTCATACAAAAGTTTGACCGATGTATTTCTATACACCTGACGCACTCGAAAGATGTAGGAAGATGATTTAGAGCGAACGCTGTTCGCTTGCGTATCGCTTGCCGCTCACGCAATCCGCTTCGCTTTCTGTATTTGAGATGACTGGTTTGGGAAAGTTTTGAGCAAACGACGGCTATGTCATCGCGTAGATGAACAGAAGCCGCCGTGTCGTTCTGGTCAGTGCAAAGCCCATCGCAGGACGAGATTGGAAGAGTTTGACGCGAGACGAATGTATTAAAACTCGCAATCTGCTTCTGCATTGATTTGCATTGCAGCAACTCTGCGGCTCACTCAATGCAACAAGCCTCCAATCCAACCTGTTGCGAGTGCAGGGGCATTAGCCGTCATATTCCACCCTGCGTTTGTTCCCTTTGTTTGAGCAGTGGAGTATCTGCTGTAGTAGTGCCTGAATGTTTAGTGTTGTGCCAGTGCCAAATGTCGGTGCTGTTTGAATAGTTGTCTGTTGATTTTGCTGCTGATGTTGAGAACGGGATTGGCAGATGCAGGCTTGAGACGGCAGCGTGTTCGCTTGTTGCTCATCGCCTGCTGAAACTGTTCCAGTGTCGTGCGTTGTGATTGATTCAGTAGGTTGCTGTGATGTTTGAGAAGAGCGTGTGCCTGTTGTTGTGCCTGTAGTAATCGAATGTGAGTAGTGCCAAATGTTTGAGCGTTAAAACCAGCGTCTGCCAGCCACTCGTTGGCTTTGATGGTGTCTGCTGTTTCGTATTTGCGGATTTGGTGTTGTAGTTCGTGTTTCTGCATACAAGTATTTAGCAACGACCAAACAATGCCTGTGTAAAAGTGAATGATTGTTTGGTGTGTGTGGCACTTTGACACTGGACGGCATAAAGAGGTTGTCCAGATGTTGGTGATGAAAATAAAGTTAGTTCATTGCTACACACAAAGGAATAACGCAATGACAGCACTGACAGGTTTGAAATTGACAGCAGCACAGAAGCCTACGCAGATGTCGCCAATCCAACAACGCCGCAACAAGTTGGCAAAACGCTTGTGGGAGCAGATGGAACTGGCAAAGGCAGAGCAATCGGGCACGACATTCGCTCCCAAACGCTTTCGCTCTGTCGTTCAAAACGACACGGGACAACGCATCCAAGTTGAGCAAGCCAAACGCATCAAGCAATGGTGGTTTGTTGCGGACAACGGCAAGTTGGTATTGAGCGTGAGATACGGCACCAAGTTGCTGGAACTGGCAAAGGGCAAGTGGGCAGTGGAAGTGGGCACTGAGAAAGAATTGGTGCCTACGCTGGAACTGCTGAAGAGTGCTGTGCTAGCTGGTGAGTTGGACACGCAGATTGAAGCGGCAGCCAACAAACTGCGTGAGGGTTTTGGCGGGTAAGGATTGAGGTAGAGGGTATGGTTTTTTGAAAAGCACGGTTTTTGCCACGCTGCGTAGGTAGGGTGAAAAACCGTGCGTTTCTCAAAACAGGGGTGAGTAAATACTTGATGCGTATTGACGAAATCATCCGAAAACCCATTAAGCCCAAGCCACCGATGAACCCCGCCCAAGCCCGCATCCACAGCCTCAAGCAAGGCGTAGAGCGTAGCAAGGAACAACTACGAACAGAACGCGAGCGACAACGACAGCAGCGTGAGGCAGAACGCAAACGCAAGCAGATGCAGCAACGCTTCTAACGCTGCGTGGTGCTGTGCTTGGCAGCGTAGTGCAACGCTGAAATGTTGCAAAACTGCGTGAAAAAGCTGGTTATGACGGCGAAATGTAGTGATTAAAAAAATCACGGCGACACGGATGAGAGGTATAGTAAAAATGGTGCGAGATACATTGACAGCAGCGTTTTACGAAACGCAGCAAAAACACGCACACCCCACTTTTAGAACGCTGCAGATGCTTGAGCAAGCACGGTTAGCAGTTTGGAGAGGTGCGTTGAAAATCCGCGTGTCGGCAGTTCGATTCTGCCCCAGGCCACCAGATTCACCCCACAGTTTCGCAAGAGGCTGTGGGGTTTTTCTTTGGGTTTTGCGCCCTCACGCGTCCTGCAGCATCCCGCCTTGCATTTGCACAGCCCCGCTGCGTTCCAACTCGGCCAGCATCATGTCCAGCCAAGTCTCCAAAGTCAGGCCTTGGGCAAAGCGCTGGTGCAGGCTGTGCAGATAGGGCACGCGGGTGGCCCAGTCGCTGAACTCGGCTTTGGAGATCTGGCCCCATTCCAGCAGTTTGAACTTGAGCAGCACTTTGGCGCCATAGCGGGCGTGCCGCTCGGGGTTTTGGGCAAAGCCGTTGAGCTTGCTGCGGGCCAAGGCCAAGGCAGGGGCCAGTTCTGTGAACACCGCGCCGTGGCCAGGAATGATGGTGGCTGGATTCAGGTGCTCAATCAGGTCCAGCGTTTGCGCCACTTCGTCGAAGGCGTCCACGCCTTCGAGCTCCGGAAACACCACGCCAAAGCCGTTTTGCCAAAGAGCGTCAGCCGACATCAACAAGCGGTGCTCGGGGGCAAACAAGATGACCGAGTGCGGGTCGTGTCCGGGTGCGGCGTGCACTTGCCAGTCCATGTCTCCCCAGCGGTGGGTGCTGCCCGGTTGCAGCAAGCCATTGAAGCGAAATGCAGGGCAGTTTTGCCCCGTGGGTTTGTAGCTGAGTGCGTCTTCAGTCCAATGCTGTATCGCCTGGGCCAGCCCGGGTGGGATCCAGGTGTGCAGCTCGGGGTAATGCGTTTGCAGCGCATGGTTGCCGCCGCAGTGGTCGCTGTGCAGGTGGGTGTTGACCAACAGATCAAGCGACCGACCTTGTAAGGCATGTTGCACCAGCGCCAGTGTCTGCGCTTGGTGTTTCACATAACCACTGTCGACCAAAGTGGCGCCTTCGGCGCCTTGCAGCACGACGTTGTTGGCCGACAGCCAGCCGCGTTCGAGCACGGTCACGCCCGAAGGCAGGAAGCTGACGCGGGTCATGCTTTATTTGCTGGTGCGCAGTTCGCGGCGCAAGATTTTGCCGACGTTGGACTTGGGTAGTTCGTCGCGGAACTCGATGTATTTTGGGCGCTTGTAGCCGGTCAGATTCTCGTGACAGAAACGGGCCACGGCTTCTTCGGTCAGCATGGCGTCGTTGCGCACCACAAACACTTTGATGGTTTCGCCCTGCATGGTGTCGGGGATGCCCACAGCGGCGCATTCGACCACACCGGGGCAGGTCGAGATGAGGTTTTCCAGCTCGCTGGGGAAGACGTTGAAGCCGCTGACAATGATCATGTCCTTTTTGCGGTCCACGATGCGGGTATAACCTTGCTCGTCCATGATGCCGATGTCACCGGTGCGCATGAAGCCGTCTGCGGTGAAGGTCTTGGCGTTTTCAGCGGGCTGGTTGTAATAGCCGGTCATGACGTTGGGGCCGCGGATGCAGATTTCACCCGAGCTGCCTACGGGCAAACTTTGACCATCGTCGTCCTTGATGGCGATGTCGATGCCCGGCAGGGGCAGGCCAATGTTGCCACTGAAGGTTTTTTGCGTGACCGGGTTGTTGGTGCCGATCGCACAAGTCTCGCTCATGCCCCAGCCCTCGATCATGGCGCTGCCCGTGGCGTTTTGCCAGTTGCGGGCGGTGCCCTCCGAGGCGGCCATGCCGCCTGCCTGCGTGAGCTTGAGCGAAGAAAAGTCAATCGACTTGAACATCGGGTGCTGCATCAGCGCGTTGAACAGGGTATTGACCCCGGGCAGCAGATGGAAGGGTCGCTGCTTGAGCACCTCGATGAACTTGGCAAAGTCACGCGGATTGGGCACCAGGGTGAGGAAAGAGCCTTGGCGGATGGCCAGCAGGCACAGCGTCAGGGCAAAGATGTGGTACAGCGGCAAAGCCGCGATGTTGTTCACTTTGCGCAGGTCTGGCACATCGGCCAAAGCGGGTGAAAACCAGCCTTCGGCTTGCAGCATGGCCGCCACAATGTTGCGGTGGGTGAGCACAGCACCTTTGGACAAACCGGTCGTGCCCCCCGTGTATTGCAAAAACGCGATGTCGTCCATGGTTTGCGCAGTGGGGCGCAGATTCAGGCTGCGGCCTTGGCCGATGGCTTTTTTGAAGGGGGTGACGGTACGACCGTTGGTCAAGGGCAGCTCAAAAGGCGGCACCATTTTGGCCAAGTGGCGCACGGCAAACGTCAGCCAGCGGCCATTGATGGGCCCCAGCAAATCGCCAATGGAAGCCAGCACGATGTGTTTGACGGAGGTGCGTTCAATCACTTCTTGCAAGGTGGCGGCAAAGTTTTCCAGTATCACGATGGCGCTGGTGCCGGAGTCCTTGAGTTGGTGTTCGAGTTCCCGTGGCGTGTAAAGCGGGTTGACGTTCACGCAGGTGTAGCCCGCCCGCAAAATTGCGGCCATGGTGACAGCAAATTGCGGCAAGTTAGGCAGCATGATGGCCACGCGACTGCCGGGCTCAAGTCCTTTGTTTTGCAACCAAGCCCCCAGCGCGGTCGACAACTCGTCGAGCTGTTTGTAGCTCATCCAGCGGTTCATGCACACCGAGAAAGGGTTGTCGCCGTGTTCGCGAAAGGCCCTTTCAATTAAATCGGTCAGGCTTTTGTATTGTTCTGTGTCGATGTCGTGGGGCACACCGGCTGGGTAATTCTTTAGCCAAAAACGATCCATTTACTTCTCTCCTGATGGTGGGCCATTGTGACCAGCTTGAAGGCTGTTCGGTATCGGGCAATTCCCCAGTGTCAGTGGTGCAGGTCTCAGATGCGACAAAACCCGAAACAGACGTGGCCGTCGCAATGGATGCAAAATAAGTAGTAACCCTAGGACTCGCATGAATACCCCTCGAAGTTCCCGTTCTTTTGGTTGGAGTCGATGGCTCAGCACCCAGTGGCAGCGATGGTTCGGGTCTTTTGTGTCGGCCAACCCTGCAACCCCAAAGCCACGTAAAGCCTTGCCTTGGGTGCCCATCCGCTCTTTGTCGCCCCGGCACAAGCCGCGCATTGCAAGGCATTTGTTGGCTTTGCCAGCGCAAGACCGCTACCTGCGGTTTGGATATGCCGCGACCGACGAGCAAATTGGCCGCTATGTGGCGGGATTGAACTTTGTCCGGGATGAAATATTTGGCGTGTTCAACCGGCGTCTGGATTTGGTGGCCATGGCGCATTTGGCCTATTCGATCGACCCGCAATGGGCCACTTGTGCCGAGTTTGGGGTGTCGGTGTCACCGCACCAACGCGGCAAAGGCTTGGGCGCCAAGCTGTTTGGTCATGCGGTGATGCATGCACGCAATCAAGGTGTGAGCTTGTTGTTTATTCACGCCCTGAGCGAGAACGTGGCCATGCTCAAGATCGCTCGCCAAGCCGGCGCGTCGGTGCAGCGTGATGGCAGCGAAACTGAGGCTTATTTGGCTTTGCCCCAAGCCACTTTGGACAGCCAAATCAACGGTTTGGTGCAAGAGCAGATGGCCGAAGTCGATTACCAGCTCAAAATGCAAGCGAACCAGTTTCGCGAGTGGTTGTGCACGGTGCAAGAGATTCGCCAAGGGGTGCGCGATGCGCGGGATGCGGCGCGCGGGCCCTGACGCCCAGGTGTCATCCGATTCCGCTATCCTTGCAGCTTCGCCTCAACTGCATGTCCTGCAAACCTAGACCGTGTCTGACCCTCACCCCGCGCGCACAGCCGAGCGCGAAGACAAACGGAGTTTTCTGCAAAAACTGGCAGAGTTCATTCACCCCGGCCCCGACTCTGCGGCCGAATTAATCGAGACCTTGGCCGAGGCCGAGGACAACCAGATCATCAATGCCGAGAGCCGCTTGATGATCGAAGGGGTGATCCGCATGGCCGATATGACCGCTGGCGATGTCATGGTGGCGGCGCCCCGTATGGATCTGTTGAACATTGAAGACCCTGTCGATCAGTTGATGCATCAGGTCATTGACACGGCGCACTCGCGATTTCCGGTGTACGAAGGCGAACGAGAAAACGTGATTGGCATTTTGCTGGCCAAAGACCTGCTGAAGTTGCAACGTGCCCCAGAGCTGAACATCCGCGCCTTGTTACGTCCTGCGGTTTTTGTACCCGAGAGCAAGGGCCTGAACGATTTGCTGCGGCAGTTTCGCGATAACCGCAACCACTTGGCCATCGTCATTGACGAGTACGGCCGCACAGCGGGCCTGATCACCATTGAAGATGTGTTGGAACAAATTGTTGGCGAGATCGAGGACGAGTTCGACATTGCCGACGATGCGGGTGATATTTTTGGTCTGCCCGACCGCAGCTTCAGGGTCAGCGGTGACACCGCGTTGGAGCGCGTGAGCGAGGCCTTTGGCGTCGATTTGAAGCAAGCGCGTCAGGGTGACGACGACCATGATTTCGACACGCTAGGGGGGCTGATTGCCCACGAAATGGGCCATGTGCCACACCGCGGCGAGACCTATGAGTTGGCCGGGCTGCGGTTCGTGGTTTTGCACACGCGGGCCGGTGTCGTGCGTTGGTTCAAGGTGTCACCCGTGACGCCTTTGGCACCTGTGTCGATGGTGAAGTCCGGACCGTCTGCATGAACGCTGCGCCCATGCGCGGCAAAGCGTGGCCCTTGTTGTGGCCCGCATGGGCTGGTGCAGCTCAGGCAGCGTCTATCGCATGGCCCAGCAGTGGTCAAGCGCTGGGCTGGTTACAGGTCCTGAGCCTGACTTTGTTGGCAGCGGGTTTGGCTGGCCTGGCACGTCAGTCAGTCGCAGGTCCTTTTCCTGTATCCAAGCCCTTCAAACGCGCGGCTTGGCTTGGCGGTGTGTTTGCCACTGCATGGCTGGCCGGCAGTTTTTGGTGGTTGTACGTCTCCATGCACCATGTGGGCGGTTTGCCTGCGCCTTTGGCTGTGCTGGCTGTGCTGGCGCTGGCGTGTGCGTTGGCGCTTTATTACGCTTTTGCAGCGGCTGTCTGGGTGAGTTTGGCACAGGGCTGGGTGACGCAACGACCCGGCTTGGCCAGTGCCTTGTTTGCGGCTTTGTGGACTTTGGCCGAGCTGATGCGCGGGCGCTGGTTCACAGGCTTTCCTTGGGGGGCTGGCGGTTACGCTCATGTAGACGGCGTCTTGGTGGTCTGGGCCCCTTGGCTTGGCGTTTACGGTGTCGGTGCCTTGGCAGCTTGGTTGGCCATGCGCTTGGCGCTGGCGGGTTGGCGCCTGCGTGCGCTTAAACCTTTGCTGGGGGTCCTGTTGGCGTCTTGGGCTTTGCAGGGATTTGGCCCGACCTTTACCACTTCGGCAGGGCAGGGCCAGGTGCAGTTGCTGCAGGCCAATATTTCGCAAACCGACAAGTTTCAAGCGGCCAGCGGTGTGCGCGATGCGCTGCAGTGGTACGACGAACAACTGCGTGCCAGTCGCCAGCCCTTGGTGGTGGCCCCTGAGACAGCCATACCTTTGTTGCCCCAACATTTGCCGGAAGGCTATTGGTCAGGTTTGCAGCAGCACTTTGCCCAGCCAAACAGGCCTGTGGCTTTGGTGGGTGCGCCTTTGGGCAGTTTGACCGAGGGCTACGCCAATTCGGTGGTGGCATTCGGCCCGGAAGGCTTGGCGCCTTACCGTTATGACAAGTCGCATTTGGTGCCTTTTGGCGAGTTCATGCCGCCGGGTTTTGTCTGGTTCATTCGCATGATGAACATTCCTTTGGGCGAGTTCAAATCGGGTGGCTGGCGTCAGCCATCTTTGGCTTGGCAAGGCCAGCGTTTGGCGCCAAACGTTTGTTACGAGGATTTATTTGGTGAAGAATTGGCCATGCGTTTCACGGATCCGACCACTGCCCCCACCGCCTTGGTGAATGTGAGCAACATCGCTTGGTTTGGCGACACTTTGGCGGTCGATCAGCACCTGAGCATTTCGCGGCTGCGGGCCATCGAGTTGGGCCGCCCCATGCTGCGGGCCACCAACACTGGCGCCACGGCCATCATCGACCACACAGGAAAGGTCACCGAGCAATTGCCACGTTTTACCCGTGGCAGCTTGACAGGTACTTTTGAAGGCCGTAACGGGCTGACGCCGTTTGCGCGGTGGGCGGGTGCTTGGGGCTTAGGGCCACTTTGGGCTGTTTGCCTTGTTTTGGTGGCGTGGGCTGCTTGGAAGCGTCGAAAGTTTTGAGCCCTTAACTTGCCGAAAATCGCCGTCAAGCTCGGGCCTGCCCCCACTGCCCCGACTGGCTTGACGCCTCGATTGCCATAGCCGTTTTAAATGGCCTGAGGGTCTACATCCACCAACCACCGGATCACGCCTTTGTGTTCGGGCTGGCTGCGCACTTGGTGCAGGATGCCGTGAAGTAGCCACAGCACTTTTTGCAGCGCCATGCGGCTGGAACTTTCCAGCAACATTTGGGCGCGTTCCACATCGGCCACACGCTGCATGCTCATGGGCACAGCGGGGTAGAGGCTCACTTGCAACACCAAATCCGCAGTGGCAGGGTCTGCGCTTAAATGCGCTTCCAGGGTGTCGCGGGCTGAGTTCAACAACGCTTGGGCTGCTTCTTGGGTGCGGGCATCTGCCCGCAGCAGGGCCTGGTGGCTGATGGGGGGGAGCTCAGCGGCGGTGCGCTCGGCCAACTCGCTGGCGGCAAAGGCCGGGTAGTCGTGTTTTTTGAGCGCCTCAAACAGCGCGTGCTTGGGGTGAAAGGTTTGCACCCACATCTCGCTGGTGGCGCTTTGGGCGGCATCGCGTCCGGCGCGACCTGCGGCTTGCATGAGCAGGGCAAACAGCCGCTCTGGCGCCCGAAAGTCGCTTGAAAACAGCGCCGTGTCGGGGTTCACAGCTGCTACCAAGGTAATGCGCCTGAAGTCGTGGCCTTTGGCGATCATTTGGGTGCCGACCAACACATCGACCTCCCCCGAATGCACCTGCGCCAGTTGGCTCTCAAGGGCCCCCTTGAGGCGTGTGGTGTCTGCGTCGATGCGGGCAATGCGCACGGGATTGCCATCGGGCCGCAAGACGTGCGCGAGCAATTCGCCGAGGTGTTCTTCGAGTTGCTCGGTGCCTCGGCCGATGGGGGCAATGTCGGCGTTGCCGCACTCGGGGCAGGCCCGGGGCACGCGTTCGGTCAGGCCACAGTGGTGACAGCGCAAGGTGCGGTCGATTTTGTGGAACACCCGGAACGCGCTGCAGTGCTTGCACTCGCTTTTCCAGCCGCAGTCGGCGCAGTGCAGCACTGGGGCGTAGCCGCGGCGGTTGAGCAGCAGCATGCATTGCTCGCCACGCTGGACCCGCTCTTGGATGGCGGCCACCAACTGGGTGGACAGCACGGTGCGGCGCGATTGTTTGTTCATGTCCACGCGCCGCACTTTGGGCAACAGGCCTGTACCAATGCGCGAGGGCATGAGCAGGCGCTGGTAACGGCCGCCTGGGTCATCCTCAGTGGCCGGGCGGCTGAGATGCCAGCTCTCGAGCGATGGCGTGGCCGAGGCCAGCAGCACGGGGGCGTTCTGTAGCCTGCCCCGGTACACCGCCAAGTCGCGGGCCGAGTAGCGTGCGCCTTCTTGCTGTTTGTAGCTGGGGTCGTGTTCTTCGTCGACCACGATGAGTTTCAGGTGCGGCATGGACGCAAAAATCGCCATGCGCGTGCCCAGCACGATGCGGGCTTGGCCCGCGTGCGCGGCCAGCCAGGCTTTGAGGCGCTGGGCGGGCGTCATGCCGCTGTGCATCGACACCACCGCCTCGGTGCCAAAGCGGGCCTGTACCCGTTCTTCGAGCTGGGGCGTGAGGTTGATCTCGGGCACCATGAGCAGGGCTTGGGCCTGCGGGTCGGCCGCCAGCATGCGCTCAACAGCTTGTAAATACACCTCGGTCTTGCCGCTGCTAGTGCTGCCAAACAGCAAAAACGGCCCGGTGCCCTCGGCCATCTGTTCCAGCACGGCGCTTTGTTCGGACGAGAGTGCCGGACCGGGCGTGGTTTGCACGGCGCGCTCGGTGTTCTGTTTTTTTAGGCGTCGTGCCAATTGCTTGGACGTCAGGTCGCGCAGCTGCGGCGGCAAAGCCGACAAAGCCACTTCGCCCAAGGCGCGCTGGTAATACTGGGCTGAAAACTGCACCAGTTGCCGCCAGGATGCGTCCAGTGGCGGCAGACCCTCCAGAACACCCAACACATCGCGCACACTGGAGGCGGGCATGTCGTTCGGGACTTGGTCGCGGATGGCCCAGACCACCCCCAGCACTTCGCGTTGGCCAAAAGGCACGCGCACCAATTGACCGAGGTGCACCGGTACAGGGCTGCGGTAGGTCAACAAGCCGCCCACTTGGCTGTGCGCAGGGGCCTGAACGGCGATGTCAATCCAAATCGACAATGGCAAATGCTCCGATGTTTTGCATGAATTTGCAAATTTTGAGAGTTAGGTGAAGTCTCGAAATCAAGGCTAAGTGCTTGATTTCAAAGTGCTTTGGCCTCGTTCCAGAAAATCTGTGGATAACTTTGTTGAAAACTTGTCCTTAAGGTCTCCAAGGCCTTGCAAATCAAGGCCTTTGACAGATTGCTCACCAGATGGGCATTCAGATAAATATCAATCAAATCAATGACTTAGCTCATGTGTAAAAAACACACAAACCTGCTGTGTCACACCGCATATGAAAAGTGGCACGCCCTTTTTTTGTGCATAAGTCAAGAGGAAAAGTTGGTATTTTTGCAAAAAAACCGCATTTTTGGCGTGTTTGTGTGCTAGCTGAATTCTTCGGTTTTCAAGCCTTGTTGCGCAAATGGCGAGAGTGGCTGTGCACCGCTTCGACCAGTGCGGTCACATGCTCGGGTGGGGTGTATTGGCTGATGCCGTGTCCCAAGTTAAAGATGTGCGTGGGGCCCGTGGTGGCCCGGTCGGTGTGGGGGCGGCCAAAGCTGTCGAGCACGCGGCGCACCTCAGTGGCGATTTGCTGGGGCGGCGCAAACAAGATGTTCGGGTCGATGTTGCCTTGCAGCGCCTTGCCGGGGCCGCCCACCTCGCCGCC
>NZ_CALPTI020000027.1:0-39309 GCF_943326455.1 Limnohabitans sp. Rim8 | reverse complement strand
GAAGTCATGGCCATGGGCCGCACCTTCCAAGAGTCCTTCCAGAAAGCCCTGCGCGGTCTGGAAGTGGGCGTGGACGGCATGAACGAAAAAACCCAAGACCGCGAAGTGCTCGAGAAAGAACTTGGCGAGCCCGGTCCCGAGCGCATCTGGTACGTGGGCGATGCGTTTGCCATGGGCCTGAGTGTGGACGAGGTGTTTGCCTTGACCAAGATCGACCCTTGGTTCCTCGTGCAGATCGAAGAAATCGTCAAGATCGAGTTGGAGCTTGAAACCACGACGCTTGAAGCCGTCACGGCCGATGAATTGCGTGCGCTCAAGAAGAAAGGCTTTTCGGATCGCCGCTTGGCCAAGTTGCTCAAGACCACCGAGCACGTGGTGCGTGCTCGCCGTCACGCCCTGAACATTCGCCCTGTCTATAAACGCGTGGACACCTGCGCTGCCGAGTTCTCCACCGATACCGCCTACATGTACTCGTGCTATGAAGGCAACGGAGACGGCGAGTGCGAGGCCGAGCCCACCAACAACAAGAAGATCATGGTCTTGGGTGGCGGTCCGAACCGCATTGGCCAAGGCATTGAATTTGACTACTGCTGCGTTCACGCCGCCTTGGCCATGCGCGAAGATGGTTACGAAACCATCATGGTCAACTGCACCCCCGAGACCGTGTCGACCGACTACGACACCTCGGACCGTTTGTACTTTGAACCCGTCACTTTGGAAGACGTGCTCGAAATTGTGGACAAGGAAAAGCCAACAGGCGTCATCGTGCAATACGGCGGCCAGACGCCTTTGAAATTGGCGCTCGACTTGGAAGCTGCGGGCGTGCCCATCATCGGCACCAGCCCCGACATGATCGACGCGGCCGAGGACCGTGAGCGCTTTCAGAAATTGTTGCAAGAACTTGGTCTGCGTCAACCCCCTAATGCCACGGCCCGCACCGAGCCAGAGGCATTGGAGAAAGCTGCAGCCTTGGGTTACCCCTTGGTGGTGCGACCCAGCTATGTACTCGGCGGTCGCGCCATGGAAATCGTGCACGAGCAACGCGACCTGGAGCGCTACATGCGCGAAGCGGTCAAGGTGTCTCACGACTCACCCGTGCTGCTGGACCGTTTCCTGAACGACGCCATCGAGTGCGATGTGGATTGCCTGCGTGACCCCGAAGGCAAGACCTTCATTGGTGGCGTGATGGAGCACATCGAACAAGCCGGTGTGCACAGCGGTGACTCGGCTTGCTCGCTACCGCCTTACTCGCTGTCGGCTGCCACTGTGGACGAGCTCAAGCGCCAATCGGCCGCCATGGCTGGTGCCTTGAACGTGGTGGGTTTGATGAACGTGCAATTTGCCATCCAGCATGTGGACGGTAAAGACGTGATCTTCGTGCTCGAAGTCAACCCAAGAGCCTCAAGAACTGTGCCTTATGTTTCTAAAGCCACAGGCATTCAGTTGGCCAAGGTGGCCGCGCGTTGCATGGCAGGTCAAACATTGGCTTCGCAGGGCATTACGAAAGAAGTCACGCCGCCTTATTTCAGCGTGAAAGAAGCCGTCTTCCCGTTCGTGAAGTTCCCCGGCGTCGATACGATTCTGGGCCCAGAGATGAAGTCCACGGGTGAGGTCATGGGCGTGGGCAAGACCTTTGGCGAAGCCTTTGTGAAGAGTCAGTTGGGGGCTGGCACCAAACTGCCACGTCCGACCAAGGCCGACGGCACGCCTTCGGGCAAGGTGTTTATCTCGGTCAAGAACAACGACAAATTGCGTGCCATTGAGGTGGCGCGTCAACTGGTGGGGCAAGGCTTTGAGCTGGTGGCCACCAAGGGGACAGCTTTAGCCATTCAGGCCGCAGGCGTGGCCTGTGCCACGGTGAACAAAGTGACCGAAGGTCGTCCGCACATTGTGGACATGATCAAGAACAACGAGATTGTGCTGGTGATCAACACCGTGGAAGAGCGCCGCAATGCGATCGCTGACTCGCGCCACATCCGCACGTCGGCCTTGCTCAACCGTGTCACGACCTTCACGACAATCGCAGGCGCAGAAGCAGCTGTGGAAGGTATGAAATACATGGACCAACTGGATGTGATTTCCGTACAGGAAATGCACGCGCAGTTGGCGACCTGAGTTTCGCCTTGCCCTGGACCCTGTTTTTTGGGCAGGGCATAATGCACAAATTACCGCCGAGTTTCATCACTCGGCGGTTTGTTTTTGGAGAACCCCGCATGTCCACAATCCCGATCACCCAACGTGGCGCTGAAAAACTCAAGGATGAGCTTCACCGACTGAAAACTGTCGATCGACCCGCCGTCATTCAAGCCATTGCAGAGGCTCGCGCTCAAGGTGACTTGAGTGAGAATGCCGAATATGACGCTGCAAAAGACCGCCAAGGCTTCGTGGAAGGCCGCATTCAAGAAATTGAAGGCAAGTTGTCAGCTGCGCAGATCATCGACCCCGCATCTGTTGATGCGGGTGGCCGAGTGGTTTTTGGAACAACTGTTGAACTTGAGGACGAGAGCTCAGGCGAAGCGGTGACCTACCAAATCGTGGGCGAGGATGAAGCCGATTTGAAGTTGGGTTTGATCAATATCAGCAGCCCGATTGCCCGTGCATTGATTGGCAAGGAAGAGGGCGATGTGGCAGAAGTGCAGGCCCCAGGTGGTGTACGCCGCTATGAAATCGTGGGAGTGTCTTACGTTTAAGACACAAGAGGCCGTTTTAGAGCGGCCTTTCTGGATCAATCAACCTAACTTGGGTTCCTCAAAAAATCAGTCGTGACGACCTTTTTTGACAGATTTTTGTTTGGGCTTGGCCCGTTTGATTTGGCCCCCTGCAGCCAGACGTTGATTGCCAAGGACTCGAACGGTCTTGACTTCAGGGCGCTGGCCACCACGCGTGCTGTATTTTAAGATTTTGAAGTCACGGGGACCGGCTTTGCGGTCTTCATCAATCTCTTTGATTTTCTCGGGCTGGGGACGCCAGAGAATCAAAAGTTTGCCAATGTGTTGAATGGGCGCTGCGTTGAGTTGTTCCGCGAGTTGGGCGAACATGGCTTCGCGTGCCGAGCGGTCATCGCCAAGCACTCGGATTTTGATCAGGCCATGGGCATTCAGGGCGGCTTCGGTTTCCTTGACAACGGCCGGGGTCAAACCGTCGCCTCCTATCATGACGACTGGATCAAGGTGGTGGGCATCGGCGCGAAAAACTTTGCGCTCGGCAGGTGTGAGTTGTATTTGGGGCATACCCGTATTATCCCCGCAAGGACGCAGAAGAATGAAAGTCAAAACGAAAAGTAAAAAAGTCAATAAGGCGTGGTTGAACGACCATGTCAATGACACTTATGTGAAACTGGCACTCAAAGAGGGCTACCGCGCTCGGGCCGCTTACAAGTTGAAAGAAATTGACGAGTCATTGGGCTTGATTCGACCTGGGGATTTGGTGGTGGATCTGGGGTCCGCTCCTGGAGCTTGGAGTCAGTACCTGCGCCGCCGGCTTTCGCCGGATGGGGCCGCTGTGGGGGCGCTGAACGGTAGCATCATCGCCTTGGATCTCTTGCCTATGGCATCGGTCGAGGGCGTTCAATTCATTCAGGGTGATTTCCGCGAAAACGAAGTGGCTACTTTGTTGGAGTCTGCTTTGCAAGGGCGACAGGCCGATGTGGTGGTGTCAGACATGGCCCCCAACCTTTCAGGCATTGAATCCTCCGATGCGGCCCGTATCCAACATTTGATCGAGCTGGCGGTCGAGTTTTCCCAAAACCACTTGAAACCACAAGGTGCGTTGGTGGTCAAGGTGTTCCATGGTAGCGGCTACAGCCAAATTGTGAAGATGTTCAAAGAGACCTTCAAGGTGGTCAAACCGATCAAACCGAAAGCTTCCAGAGACAAGTCCTCCGAGACCTTTTTGGTGGGTATAGGCTTGATTCATGGCAATGAAGACCTTAAATCCTCCATTCATGAGGGCTAAAACAACAAATTTCGTTTGTGTGTGCTTGCCACAGGCCTAAAATGGTAAAAGTTTATTTTTTCGATTGGAGCCTCTCTTGAATAACCCTTGGTTTTCTAAAATTGCCGTCTGGATGGTGATTGCCATGGTGCTGTTCACCTTGTTCAAGCAATTTGATAACCGTGGTGTCGCCAGCGCGAATGCCATTGGCTATTCTGATTTCCTGGAAGAGGTTCGCAGTAACCGCATCAAGAGCGCCACGATTTCTGAGAGTCCTGGTGGCACTGAAATCATCGCCATCACTTTGGATGAGCGCCGCATCAAAACGACCGCCACCTACTTGGACCGTGGTTTGGTGGGTGATTTGATCAGCAGCGGTGTCAAGTTCGACGTGAAACCACGTGAAGAAGGCTCTTTGCTCATGACCTTGTTGGTCAGCTGGGGCCCTATGTTGCTTCTGATTGGCGTGTGGGTTTATTTCATGCGACAGATGCAGGGTGGCGGCAAAGGCGGGGCGTTTAGTTTTGGCAAGTCCAAAGCACGCATGATGGACGAGAACAACAACAACACCACCTTTGCTGATGTTGCGGGCTGTGACGAGGCCAAAGAAGAGGTCAAAGAAGTGGTTGACTTCTTGAAAGACCCACAACGTTTCCAAAAACTGGGGGGGCGTATTCCTCGCGGTTTGTTGTTGGTGGGCCCTCCTGGAACCGGAAAAACTTTGCTTGCCAAAGGCATTGCTGGTGAAGCCAAGGTTCCTTTTTTCAGCATCTCGGGTTCTGATTTCGTGGAGATGTTTGTGGGCGTGGGTGCTTCCCGTGTTCGCGATATGTTTGAGAACGCCAAGAAAAATGCCCCTTGCATTATTTTCATTGACGAAATCGATGCAGTCGGTCGCCAGCGTGGTGCCGGCTTAGGCGGTGGTAACGATGAGCGCGAGCAGACCCTCAACCAGATGTTGGTTGAAATGGACGGTTTTGAGACCAATTTGGGCGTGATCGTGGTGGCAGCGACCAACAGGCCTGACATTTTGGACGCCGCTTTGCTTCGCCCTGGCCGTTTTGACCGTCAAGTCTATGTGACACTGCCCGACATCCGAGGCCGTGAGCAAATCTTGAATGTGCACATGCGCAAAGTGCCAATTGGCCAAGACGTGAACGCAGCAGTGATCGCCCGCGGTACGCCAGGTATGAGTGGTGCCGATTTGGCCAACTTGTGCAATGAAGCGGCTTTGATGGCGGCGCGTCGAAATGCCCGCGTGGTTGAGATGGTTGATTTTGAAAAGGCAAAAGACAAGATCTTGATGGGCCCAGAGCGCAAGAGCATGGTCATGCCTGAGGAAGAGCGTCGCAACACGGCCTATCACGAAGCAGGTCATGCCTTGATCGGCAATCTGTTGCCTAAGTGTGACCCGGTGCACAAAGTCACCATCATTCCACGTGGCCGCGCATTGGGCGTCACCATGAGTTTGCCAGAGAAGGATCGGTACAGCTACGACAAAGAGTACATGCTGAACCAAATCAGCATGCTGTTTGGTGGCCGAATTGCCGAAGAGGTGTTCATGAACCAGATGACCACCGGTGCGAGCAACGACTTTGAGCGTGCGACATCGATTGCCCGTGACATGGTCATGCGTTACGGCATGACCGATGCCTTAGGCCCAATGGTGTATGCCGAAAACGAAGGCGAGGTCTTCTTGGGCCGTTCGGTGACCAAAACCACCAATATGAGCGAGTCCACCATGCAAAAGGTGGACATGGAAGTGCGCCGCATCATCGATGAGCAGTACACCTTGGCCCGTCGCTTGATTGAAGAGCACAGTGCTCAGATGCATGGCATGGCCAAAGCGTTGCTCGAATGGGAGACCATTGACAAGGATCAAATTGCGGACATCATGGCTGGCCGCGATCCAATGCCTCCGAAGGATTGGACACCTCGCACACCTCCCTCGGGTGGCAACAGCGGTGGTGGCTCCCCAGTCGTTCAACCTGAACCAGCCACCACAGTGGCCTGATCTATTCAGTTGGGTGCAAAAAGAACGGGGCCTTTGGCCCCGTTTTTCATGGGAAAACTCTGATGCCGTTCATTCCGACCTCAAAGCCTTTGGCCATGCATTGGCAAACTTCACGGTTTGATTTGGACTTGTCCAAGCCTTTGGTCATGGGGATTGTTAACGCCACGTCAGACTCTTTCTCTGATGGCGGTTTGTACGCTGACACATCACAAGCTTTACGTCATGCCGAACGACTGCTGAGCGAGGGGGCCGATATTTTGGACTTTGGCGCTGAGTCGACCCGACCCGGCGCCGAGCCAGTGTCACTGGCCCAAGAGTTGGTAAGGCTTGAACCTTTGCTGCGTGAAGCTGTCCGTTGGAATGTGCCAATTTCTGTCGACACTTACAAACCTGAGGTGATGCAAGCCAGCTTGGACTGGGGTGTTGACATCGTCAATGACATTTGGGCCCTGCGCAAGCCAGGTGCGCAACAAGTTGTGGCTGCTCATCCACAGTGCGGCATCTGTTTGATGCACATGCACCGTGATCCACAAAGCATGCAAACCCAGCCCATGGCGGGGGATGTGTTGTCTGAAGTAGAGCGTTTTTTGCGCGGCCGAGTGATCGCTATGTTGGATGCCGGTGTGGCTGTCTCTAGGCTTGTCTTGGATCCTGGCATTGGTTTCGGAAAAACCGTGGCGCAAAACTTTCAACTGTTGGCGAGGCAAGAAGATTTACTGCGTTTAAACATACCGCTGATGGCTGGTTGGTCTCGAAAATCTGCATTGGGTGCCGCAATCGCTCAAGACGGACAAGTGCCTGAGCCCTTGCAGAGGCAGTCGGCCAGCGTGGCCGCCGCATTGATGGCGGTAGAGAGAGGGGCTTCAGTGGTTCGCGTGCATGACGTCAAGGACACTGTTGACGCACTCAAAATATGGTCAATTGCTCAGCAGCACGTCTAGATGAGGATCAGGCCTTGGCCAGAAAATGACCGCTTTAACCATGGCTTGAACGGCTAAAATTCATTCTTACAACAATAATCTGGACCGCTCACATGGCACGTCAATATTTCGGCACGGATGGTATTCGCGGCACGGTGGGTCAAAGCCCGATCACACCTGATTTCATCTTGCGCTTAGCCCATGCTGTGGGTCGTGTGTTGAAGGCTCAAGAGGCACACCCTACTGTATTGATTGGCAAGGACACACGCATTTCAGGTTACATGCTTGAAAGTGCTTTGGAGTCGGGCTTCAACTCTGCGGGTGTTGATGTGGTGCTGTTGGGGCCAGTGCCCACGCCTGCTGTGGCCTATCTGACACGCGCCCAGCGCGCTTCATTGGGCGTTGTCATCAGTGCCAGTCATAACCCGTTTGCCGATAACGGCATCAAGTTTTTCAGTGCGCAGGGCAAAAAGCTGACAGATGCTTGGGAAGAGGCTGTTGAAGCCATCTTGTTTGAAGACCCCGTTTGGGTTGATTCTGCTGCATTAGGCAAAACTCGACGTTTGGACGATGCGGCAGGCCGTTACATCGAGTTTTGTAAAAGTACCTTTTCGAATGACCTGACGCTCAAGGGTTTGAAAATCGTGGTGGATGCTGCAAACGGTGCGGCTTACCAAATTGCCCCCAAAGTTTTCCATGAACTGGGTGCCGAGGTGATCGCCATAGGGTGTTCACCCAATGGCCTGAACATCAACAAGGATGTGGGTGCAACGCACCCCGCCGCCTTGGTTCAGGCGGTCAAAGACCATCGCGCCGACTACGGTATCGCTTTGGATGGCGATGCCGACCGCTTGCAGTTTGTCGATGCAGCGGGTCGCTTGTTCAATGGGGATGAGCTCTTGTATCTGATGGTTGCCGATCGCTTGGCCCGCGACGAAGCTGTGCCGGGCGCAGTGGGCACGTTGATGACCAATTTAGCGGTTGAAGTCGCTCTCAAAGAGCGAGGTGTGCAGTTTGTCAGAGCAAAAGTAGGAGACCGCTATGTGCTGGAGGTCTTGGAGGAGAAAGCTTGGTTGTTGGGTGGCGAAGGATCTGGTCATTTGTTGGCGCTGGACAAGCACACCACGGGCGACGGACTGATCAGCGCATTGCAGGTGCTGCAGGCTTGCGTGGGCAGCGGCAAAACCATGGCGCAATTGTTGGAGGGCATCACGCTGTTTCCTCAAGTCTTGATCAATGTGCGGTTGACGCCAGGCTTTGATTGGCAGGGCCACCAAGCCCTGTGGGACGCAAAGAGCACAGCTGAAGCTGAACTGGGCGAATCGGGCCGTGTTTTGATCCGCGCCAGTGGGACCGAACCTTTGGTGCGAGTGATGGTCGAGGCGCGCGATGCGGTTCAAGCCAGAGAATGTGCCGAGCGCATTGCGGCCACATTGGGTTGATATCTCTTGTGTTGAGATAAGTTTCTTGTTTGTTGAAGGCCAGAGGTCTGCCCAAGGCCTTAGCTTGACTTAATAAATGAGCCGATCGGGCTTGATCTCTTGCAAGATGGTGGTGGCGATTTCTTCAATCGACTTGGTGGTGGTAGACAACCATCGGATGCTTGAGCGGCGCATCATGGCTTCGGCTTCTGAGACCTCCATACGGCAATTTTCTATGCTGGCGTAACGCGAATTGGGTCTGCGTTCGGCGCGAATTTCGGCCAAGCGCTCGGGATGGATGCTCAGGCCAAATATTTTTGGGCGGTGTGGCATCAAGGCCGGTGGGAGTTGGCGTCGTTCAAAGTCCTCGGGGATCAAGGGGTAGTTGGCCGCTTTGAGTCCGTGCTGCATGGCCAAGTAAAGGCTTGTGGGTGTTTTGCCGCTGCGGCTGACGCCCACCAAAATGACATCAGCCGATTCAAGATCTTTATTGGATTGCCCATCGTCGTGCGCCAGAGAAAAATTGATGGCCTCGATCCGATCGTGGTATTCCTTGCTTTTACTCACATCAGAAAAGCGTCCCACCCGGTGGTGAGATTTGATGCCAAGTTCAGCTTCCAACGGGTTGACGAAAGTGCCAAACATGTCGAGCAACATGCCTTGGCAGTACTCTTGCAAAACCTTGAGCACATCCATGTTCACCAGAGTGGTGAACACAATCGGTTTGGTCCCTTCGATTTCAGCAGTGTGATTGATCTGGCGTACTGCTTGATGCGCTTTGTCGATGGTGTCGGTGAATGGCAGGCGTACATGCCGTGACTTCATGTCGAATTGGGCCAGGATGGCATTGCCAAAAGTTTCGGCTGTGATGCCGGTGCCGTCAGAGATGAAAAATACAGTGCGTTTTGGCATGCTTGCAATTAATTTCTATAGCAGGGGCCACCATGACCCCTAAAATCAGTCAATTATCCACAGCCGACCGCTCGGGGTTCTATCAAAAGAACAACATGTCCTCGACCTGCGTTATGGAGCCCGGTTTTAACTTTGGAGCTTTGCATGTCTGATCTTTTCAGCGAGACCGCCTTGGTCGTTCCCTTTGAGTTGCTGCGCATGACCGATGTTGAGTTGGTTGGCGGCAAAAATGCCAGCTTGGGGGAGATGATTTCACAATTGCCTTCTGGCGTGCGTGTACCCACGGGCTTCGCCACCACCGCCCACGCTTTTCGCCAATTTTTGGCGTTTGGCGGTCTGACCGAACGCATCAACGCGCGACTGGATGATTTGGACACCGAGGACGTTCGCGCCTTGGCTGCTGCGGGTGCTGAAATTAGGGCCATGGTTGAGGCTCAGCCATTTCCAGAGGATTTGGAGCAAGCTATTCGTGAAGAATTTATTCGTCTTCAGGGTGGCAATCCTGAAGCCTCGTTTGCAGTGCGATCTTCAGCCACAGCCGAAGACTTGCCAGATGCTTCGTTTGCGGGCCAACAAGAAACATTCTTGAACGTGGTCGGTATCCAGGATGTGCTGCACAAGATGAAAGAGGTGTTTGCCTCCTTGTACAACGATCGCGCCATCAGTTACCGGGTGCATAAGGGTTTCGCTCACGCCGATGTCGCCTTATCTGCTGGCGTGCAGCGCATGGTGCGTTCCGATTTGGGTGCAGCGGGTGTCATGTTCACCATCGACACCGAGTCGGGTTTTGAAGACGTGGTGTTCATCACCTCCAGCTATGGTTTGGGCGAGACGGTGGTGCAGGGTGCGGTGAATCCCGATGAGTTTTATGTGCACAAGCCCATGCTGGCCGCCGGCAAGCGCTGCGTGATACGCCGCAACTTGGGCTCCAAGCTCATTGAGATGGTGTTCGCTACCCCCGAAGAAAAAGCAGCATCGGGAAAGCTGGTCAAAATCAGCGATGTACCCACTGAGTTACGCAACCGATACAGCCTCACAGACGCCGAGGTTGAGCAATTGGCACGGTATGCGGTGGTGATCGAGCAGCATTACGGCCGCCCAATGGATATTGAATGGGGCAAAGACGGCACTGACGGATTGCTTTACATATTGCAAGCACGCCCCGAGACCGTTAAAAGTCAGGCCAAGGGCACACCAGAGTTGCGCTACAAACTCAAAGGAAAAAGCACGATCTTGGCTGAGGGCAGGGCAATTGGCCAAAAAATCGGCACGGGCCCTGTGCGCTTGGTTCACCACATCAGCGAGATGGACCAAGTTCAGCCAGGCGATGTGCTGGTGACCGACATGACCGACCCGAACTGGGAGCCGGTGATGAAGCGCGCCAGTGCCATTGTGACCAACCGCGGCGGTCGCACTTGTCATGCGGCCATCATTGCCCGCGAGCTGGGTATTCCGGCTGTTGTGGGTTGCGGCAATGCCACCGAGCAATTGATGGAAGGCAGTTTGGTCACCGTCAGCTGCGCCGAGGGCGATACCGGTCATATTTACGACGGTTTGCTGGAGACCGAAGTCAGCGAGATACAGCGTGGTGTGTTGCCTGAGATAAAAACCAAGATCATGATGAACGTGGGCAACCCCCAACTGGCTTTTGACTTTGCCCAGCTGCCCAATGCCGGCGTGGGACTGGCCCGTCTGGAGTTCATCATCAACAACAACATTGGCGTTCACCCCAAGGCCATCTTGGATTACCCCGCCATCGACGCGGACCTGAAAAAAGCCGTGGAATCGGTGGCCCGTGGTCACGCTTCTCCCCGTGCTTTTTACGTCGATAAGGTCGCGGAAGGTGTGGCCAGCATCGCTGCCGCTTTCTGGCCCAAGCCTGTCATCGTGCGCTTGTCCGATTTCAAGAGCAACGAATACCGCAAACTCATTGGCGGCCGTCGCTATGAACCCGAAGAAGAAAATCCGATGCTCGGTTTCAGGGGTGCTGCGCGTTACATCAGCGCAGACTTTGGCGAAGCCTTTGCCATGGAGTGTGAAGCCCTCAAACGTGTGCGTGGCGAGATGGGCCTGACCAATGTGCAAATCATGGTGCCCTTTGTCCGCACCTTGGGCCAAGCCGAAAAGGTCACCCAGTTGCTGGCAAGTCAGGGTCTGCGCCGCGGAGAGGACAACCTCCAACTTATCATGATGTGTGAAGTGCCCAGCAACGCTATTTTGGCCGATCGTTTTCTGGCGTTTTTCGACGGTTTCTCGATTGGCTCGAATGACTTGACCCAACTCACTTTGGGACTGGACCGTGACTCGGGCCTAGAGTTGCTGGCTGCTGATTTTGACGAGCGCGACCCAGCTGTGACCGCTTTGATCTCACAAGCCATCCAGGCTTGTTTGGCGCAGGGCAAGTATGTGGGTATTTGTGGCCAAGGTCCTTCTGACCATCCTGACTTTGCGCATTGGTTGATGGATCAAGGCATCAGCTCCATCTCGCTGAACCCGGACACCGTCATTGAGACTTGGACCAACTTGGGCCGTTAAGGCATCAACGCCATGGCGATGCTCAGCCCCCAAGAAATCGCCATGTCCGCCTCTTACCGATGGCGGCTTCACCGAAATGTTCTGATTTACGTCTTTTTTTTGCTGAGTCTGATTGGCGCCATGGCATGGGCTGAAAGTGCAGGTTTGTCAAAAAACCTGATTGGCCCTATTTTTTTGTTCAGTACCGTGATGATTTATGCCCTGATCGGCATCGCTGGCAGGACAACAAACGAAGACGAATATTACGTAGCGGGACGACGAATTCCTGCCATGTACAACGGCATGGCGACAGCGGCGGATTGGATGAGTGCAGCCTCTTTCATCAGTTTGGCTGGCGCGCTTTACCTGCAAGGTTATTCGGGCAGTGGCAACCAACCCGGAGGGCTGGCTTATGTGATTGGTTGGACAGGCGGTTTTTGTCTGGTTGCCTTACTGATCGCACCCCAATTGCGTGCCATGCGTCTTTACACATTGCCCGACTACTTTGACCAGCGCTATGGTGGTCGTTGGCCTCGTGTCATCGCTGCTTTGGCCTCTGTTTTGTGCTCCTTCACCTACATCGTGGCACAAATATACGGCATTGGTCTGATTGCTTCTCGTCTCACGGGTGTGCAATTTGAAATCGGCATTTTGCTGGGTTTAGGCGGAGTTTTGTTGTGCTCTTTTTTGGGTGGCATGCGCGCCATCACCTGGACACAAGTCGCTCAATACATCATGCTTTTACTGGCGTTCATGATCCCCGTGTCTTGGTTGGCTTACAAGCAATTGGGCAATCCTGTCGCGCCTTTGGTTTATGGCAACCAACTGTCTGCCATTGCGGCGATTGAAAAACGATTAATGGATGACCCTGCCGAGTTGGAGGTTCGGCGTGAATACGCGCAACGCGCCAAAATTTACGCCTTACGCTTGCAGGATGTGGATGCCGCCATCGTTGAATTGCAGCAAGAACTGGAAGGCAAGATTCAATCGCTCAAAGCCCAAGGGGCCGATTTCGCAACCATTGCCCAAGTCCGCAGAGAACTGTTGGCTGTGCCGCAAGATCCTGCAAAGGCCAGAGATGAGTGGACCCGTGCCAAGCTTGAAAACTTGGAACGTTCACGCCCACTGGGGGGCATGCCAGCGCATACACAGTCTTTCACTGGAGACCCTCAAGCCGGTATGGCCCAAGAACGCCTTTTCAATGAATCCCGGCTCAACTTTTTGGCGTTGATTTTTTGTCTTATGGTCGGAACGGCTGGTTTGCCTCATTTGCTGACACGTTTTTACACCTTGCCCAGTGTGGCTGAAACACGCAGTTCTGTGGCTTGGTCCCTGTTTTTTATTGGGTTGATTTACCTCAGTGTCCCTGCTTTGGCCGTTTTGGTTAAATTTGAGGTGCTCAACAATTTGGTGGGCAGTAGTTTTGACAGCTTGCCCAGTTGGATGGCTCAATGGTCAAGGTTGGACTCTGACTTGTTGTCTTTTTCAGATGTCAACGGTGACGGCATCTTGCAGCTGGGTGAGCTCAAATTGGGCGCCGACATGATCATGCTCGCCACACCAGAATTGGGCGGGATGCCTTTTGTCGTCTCTGGATTGGTGGCAGCAGGTGGTTTGGCTGCAGCGCTTTCGACGGCCGATGGTTTGCTCTTGACCATCAGCAATGCTTTGGTGCGGGATATGCGCCCCAACGGCGGCAGTGGACCCAAGTCATCTGAGGGCAGGGTGATTTTGTCCAAGTTCGCGCTGTTGGCTGTAGCCATGGTGGCGGCTGTGGTGGCTGCTTTCAAACCTGCTGAAATTCTGGCGCTCGTTTCAGCTTCTTTTTCTTTGGCTGCGTCTGCCTTTTTCCCTGGAATGGTGCTGGGAATGCTTTGGCCCCGGGTACACAGGCCAGCCGTGGTGATGGGCATGTTGTCGGGATTGGGCGTGACTCTCTACTACATGATTATCAATGCACCTGGATTCAGACATTTTTGGGAAATGAACCCTTTTAATGGGCTTTGGTGGGGCATTCAGCCCCTGTCGGCAGGCGTATTTGGAGTTCCGGTTGGGTTTGCTGTGATGTTGCTGGCAACTTGGTTGACGCCTGCCCGCTTTATCCGTCAAAGCACCGTGCTTCCAGAGTCAAAGCGCACCGCGTCCGAAAGCTTTCCTGGTCTCTGAGTTCGAGCTATAATCTAAGGCTCACCTTGCCGCACTCCGACAGACGCTGGGGGCGGCTTTCCAACCATTTGGGTTAACCTCAAGGAGTTTTAATGCGTCATTACGAAATCATTTTGCTGATCCATCCCGATCAGTCTGAACAAGTTCCAGCCATGCTGGAGCGCTACAAGGGCATGATTGTTGCCGGCGGTGGCAGCATTCACCGTGTTGAAGACTGGGGTCGCCGTCAGCTGGCTTATCAGATCAACAAACTGGGTAAGGCCCACTATTTGTGTGTCAACATTGAAGCCGACCAAGCAGTCATGGCCGAACTTGAGCACGCCTTCAAGTTCAACGACGCTGTGCTCCGCCACCTGACAGTGCTTAAGAAAAAAGCCGATACAGGTCCTTCGTCCATGATGAAGCAAGTCGAGCGCGAAGAGGCTCGTAAGTCTCAACAAGCCGAATTTGCGGCTTGATACTGACCTGTTGAGGAGTGAACAGAACCGAACTGACAGCCTGTATTGCAGAGCAATTACCTTTGCGATACACACCCGCCGGTTTGCCTGCTCTGGATTTGATTCTGGAGCACGCCTCTGAAGTACAAGAGGCAGGGCATATGCGAAAAGTCCAGTTAAAGCTTCGTGCCTTGGCCATCGGGTCACTGGCCGAAAGTCTGGTCAAGCAAGCGGTTGGCAGTGTTGGGACGTTCTCAGGCTTTTTGGCCACCCCTCGACAAGGTAAAAGTGTCGTGTTGCACATTCAAAAGTTTCAGCAAGATTAATTTCAGGAGGCCCCATGGCCACATTTAAAAAATTCAACAAAGACAAGCGCCCTAAGCGCAACACCCAGTCACTGCTGTTCAAGCGCAAGCGCTTTTGCCGCTTCACAGTCACTGGTGTCGAAGAAATCGACTACAAAGATGTTGACACCTTGCGTGACTTCATCGCCGAAAACGGCAAAATCATCCCTGCACGCTTGACAGGCACCCGTGCCATCTTCCAGCGCCAGCTCAACACCGCCATCAAGCGCGCACGCTTTTTGGCCATGTTGCCCTACACCGACCAGCACAAAGTCTAAGGAGTCCAACCATGCAAATCATCCTGCTCGAAAAGGTTGTGAACCTGGGTAATCTGGGCGATATCGTCAAAGTCAAAGATGGTTACGCTCGTAACTTTTTGATTCCACAAGGCCGCGCACGGCGTGCTACTGAAGCCAACAAAGCCGAGTTCGAAGCTCGCCGCCTTGAGCTGGAAAGAGCCGCTGCCGCTAAATTGGCCGAGGCACAAGCCCAAGGCGAAAAGCTGTCGGGTACAGTGGTCAAGTTGTCGCAAAAAGCGGGCGTGGACGGCCGTTTGTTTGGTTCGGTCACCAACCATGACATCTGCGAAGAGTTGAACAAGCAAGCCTACAAGTTGGTGAAATCCCAAATTCGTATGCCAAACGGCCCTATCAAGATCGTGAGCGATTCGACAGTGTCCGTTGCTCTTCACACCGATGTGGTGGTTGAGGTCACCGTATCCGTTTACGGCGAATCTGCCTGATCGTTCTTTCGGTCTTCAAAAGCCGCCAAGCCTAGCGCTTCGGCGGCTTTTTATTTGGGTCGAGCCTTTTTGAGGGGTTTTACAAACCTACTCACCGTCATTGCAGAGTTTATCCACAGGTTTATCCCGCATCGTTGCCGTTTTTGCCACTAACATGATTGTTTTGGTTTTTCACCCATGTCCTCTGCTTACTCCCAAACTTTGAACACTTACCCATCCGATCGATCTTCTGACATTCAGGTGGCTAACTTGCGTGTTCCACCTCACTCCATTGAGGCAGAGTCGAGCGTTTTGGGTGGCCTGTTGTTGGACAACGGAGCATGGGATCGTGTTGGGGATTTGCTCGTCGACAATGACTTTTATCGACATGAGCACAAGCTGATTTATGCGGCAATCGGTGCTTTGATCAATGTATCCAAGCCAGCTGACGTTATCACCGTCAACGAGTATTTACAAAACCAAGGCAAAGCTGATGAAATGGGTGGGTTGGGTTACCTGAACTCACTCGCTCAGTATGTGCCCAGTGCGAGCAATATCCGACGCTACGCAGAAATTGTGCGTGAACGCTCCATCCTGCGTAAGTTGGTCTCCGCCAGTGACGAGATTGCGACAAATGCATTCAACCCACAAGGCAAAGCGATTGATCGCATCTTGGATGAAGCCGAGCAGAAAATTTTCAACATCGGTGAAGAAGGCTCACGGATGAAGCAGGGCTTCCAGTCGATGGACACCCTGGTGGTTGAGTTGCTGGACCGTGTGCAGGAGATGGCTGACAACCCCAACGACATCACAGGTGTGCCCACAGGTTTTTATGACTTGGACCGCATGACTTCTGGCTTGCAACCGGGTGATATGGTGGTGTTGGCGGCGAGGCCCTCGATGGGTAAAACAGCTTTTGCCATCAACATCGCCGAACATGTGGCTTTGAACGAGGGATTGCCGGTTGCCGTGTTTTCGATGGAAATGGGCGCCTCGCAATTGGCTGTGCGCGTCGTGGGTTCAATCGGCCGCATCGATCAGGGCCATTTGCGCACAGGCAAGCTCAATGACGACGAATGGCCACGCTTGACCGAAGCGATTGAAAAATTACGCACCGTGTCATTGCACATTGACGAAACGCCCGGACTGACGCCCTCGGAATTGCGCGCCAATGCTCGTCGATTGGCGCGACAGTGCGGGAAGTTGGGTTTGATTGTGGTCGACTACTTGCAACTGATGAGCGGGTCCGGCGGCTCGGGAGGGGACAACCGTGCCACCGAATTGGGCGAAATTTCCAGGGGCCTGAAAATGCTGGCCAAAGAGCTCCAATGCCCCGTGATCGCCTTGTCACAGCTGAACCGAAGTGTCGAGCAAAGAACAGACAAGCGGCCCATGATGAGCGACCTGCGGGAGTCGGGCGCCATTGAGCAGGATGCTGACATCATCATGTTTATCTACCGAGATGATTACTACAACAAAGACTCGAAAGAGCCGGGTGTGGCGGAAATCATCATTGGCAAACAACGAAACGGCCCCACGGGGACCGTTAAGCTGACTTTCTTGAAGAATTTGACCCGTTTCGAGAGCTTGGCCTCAGGCCTCAGCGACGATTACTGAGGTACTTAAGCGTCAAAGCTCACACGATTGTCAAAGGGCTTCGCTGGCAAAGTCTGCCAAGCGTGACCGCTCACCACGCGCGAGGGTGATGTGCCCACCATGCGCCCAGCCCTTGAATCTGTCCACGGCGTAGGTCAGACCTGAAGAGCCTTCAGTCAGATACGGTGTGTCAATTTGTGCCAAGTTGCCCATGCAAATGATCTTGGTACCAGGGCCAGCGCGTGTGATCAGCGTTTTCATCTGTTTAGGCGTCAGATTTTGCGCCTCGTCGATGATCACGTACTTGTTCATGAAGGTGCGCCCGCGCATGAAATTCATGCTCTTGATCTTGATGCGGCTTTTGATCAACTCGTTGGTCGCTGCGCGGCCCCATTCGCCGGAATTGCCACCATCGCCCTTGGCCAAGAACTCCAAGTTGTCGTCCAACGCTCCCATCCAAGGACCCATTTTTTCTTCTTCGGTACCGGGCAAAAAGCCAATGTCTTCGCCCACACTCACCGTCGCGCGGGTCATGATAATTTCGGTGTAGCGACGATCGTCCAGCACTTGTGTCAGGCCAGCAGCCAAGGCCATAAGTGTTTTGCCACTTCCAGCTGTGCCCGCCAAGGTCACAAAATCGACATCAGGGTCAGTCAGCAAATTCATCGCAAAGTTTTGCTCTCGATTGCGTGTTGTGACACCCCAGACTGAATTCTTTTGGTGGGTAAAGTCCCTCAAAGTTCGCAGCACAGCTGTTTTTCCCCGAATCTCGGTCACCCTGGCATACAGACTGGGCTCACCGGCCGCCTCGAAGTAAACGAACTGGTTCATCAGCAAGCTGGGCACAATGGGCCCCGTGATGCGATAAAAGGTGTTGGTCCCTTGCTGCCAACTTTCCACTGTTTTGCCATGCTTGATCCAAAAGTCGGCGGGCAAGGCCAAAGATCCTGGATAAAGCAGGTCGCCGTCTTCCAAGGTTTTGTCATTTTGGTAGTCCTCGGCCTGAAGACCCAAAGCGCGCGCTTTGACACGCATGTTGATGTCTTTTGAAACCAAAACCACATCGCGCGGCGCGTGAAGCTCACCCAGCGCCATGACCACGCCAAGAATTTGGTTGTCTGCCTTGCCTTGCGGCAGTGCCAAAGGCAGGCTCAGATCCAATGCTTGTGTCTGGAAGAACAACTGACCCAGTGCATCTGTGTAGCCTGTGGTGTTCAAGGGTGAACCCTTGCCGAGATCGGCACCCTGTGCGGATGCCAAAGCGTCCAGGGAGCGACTGGCTTGTCGAGCGTTTCTGGCGACTTCTGTCATGCCTTTTTTGTGACCGTCGAGCTCTTCCAGCACGATCATGGGCAAAAACACATCGTGTTCTTCGAAGCGGAATAAACTCATCGGATCGTGCATCAATACATTGGTATCCAGCACAAATAACTTGCTGGGACCAACACGGCGTTTTGATCTCGGTTTGACGGGCTGCGTAGACCCGCGGTTCAATGGGTTGTCTGAGTCTTCTGACTTGCTCTTTTCAGGACGGGGCGTGTTTCGACTTTGAGTTTGTCCTTCATCACCCTCCTGCTCTTTTTTGCGTGGTCGTATTGACAATTTGGATGGCTCAATGGCGGTTGTTGGGTTGATCGAGGCTGTGATCGACCGCTTAGTTTCTACTTGAACCATGTCCTGGGACTCAAGCTCTTCGGGGGGGGCTCCAAGGGCTTTGGTGTTTAAGCGGCTGGCTCTTTGAGTGGGTGCTGGGGGCAATGGCATGAGCAAAGATATGTTGAGAGAAGAGTTGATGTGCAAAAAACAAAAAAGCCGCCTAGTGAACCAGGCGGCTTTTTTGAGGGGAGTTTACGGAACGTTTGTTCAGCGGCATGAGTTCATTATGCACTAGCCCAGTGACATCTTCGAACTCAGGTATCAAGCAGACGTCGTTGCCTTTTTCAAATCCTTGACTGCTTGAAGAACTTCCTCGACGTGACCTGGGACTTTTAGGCCTCTCCATTCGTTTTTGAGGGTGCCATCAGGACCGACCAAGAAAGTACTACGCTCGATACCCTTGACTTTTTTTCCGTACATGATTTTGTTTTTGACCACACCAAACATATGACACATCTTTTCTTCAGTGTCAGCAATCAGCTCGAAAGGCAATTCGAGTTTCGCTTTGAAATCATCATGAGATTTCATGTTGTCTCTTGAGACCCCCAGAACAAGTGCACCAGCCTTGACGAAATCTTTGTATTTGTCGCGGAACTGCATGGCCTCAGTTGTGCAACCTGGCGTGTTGTCTTTCGGGTAAAAAAACAAAACAACGGTTTGGCCCACGTGAGAAATGTTCGAAACTTTCAATCCGCTGGTGGCGTTGGCTTCAAATTCGGGAAGGGGTTTGTTCAGAACGATCGCCATAGAACTTTAACTCGCTAGTCTGGTTGAGCGTATGCCACCTTCATTTGGTGACATTGCCGCTGGAGGCCAATAACCTCGGCAACCTGCTATTTTACTCTGAACGGCGTTTTGACAGGCAACATCCGTTCAATCAATGTTCGGCTGTTTGTAATGCATGCTTTAGGACTCGATCAAAAGAAGTGCAGCCACTTTGCGCCCTTCACTGGCCAAGATGTTGTAAGTGCGACACGCGGCAGCCGTGTCCATGGTTTCTACCCCGATGCCTCTGCTGATCAGGTCTTGTAACCAATTTGGTTTTGCAAACCTCAGTTTTTTGCCGCTGCCAAAAAGAATCAGTTCAACCCCTACATGGGCCCAAGCGGCGAAATCGCTCTGGGTCAGTGAGTCGAATTGAGGGCCTGCCCAAGCAGAGGGTTGGATTTCGGGCAGGCTACTGACAGACAGAGATTGCGAATATCGAATGCCGTTGACCTCTATCCATGCAGGGTCATAAGCGTTGATGACGGGTGCATTTGATTTGTCTGGTTGAAGTTTCATTGAGAGGTCTGTTCGCGGCGTTTGGCAATTAGAGGATTGACTCAAAGACTTGGCGATTAAGGCGCACAGTTTTGTGGTCAAATTATAGGTTTTCTCCGTCTTAAATCTCCTACTGGAGGCACTTTGAAGCCCATTCAAAAATCAGCCAAGCTTGCCAACGTTTGTTACGACATCCGGGGGCCCATCATGGACCGGGCGCGTCAAATGGAAGAGGATGGACACAAGATCATCAAATTGAACATCGGCAACTTGGCAGTTTTTGGTTTTGATGCGCCGGAAGAGATTCAGCAGGACATGATCCGCAACTTGCCCAACTCGGCGGGTTATTCAGACAGCAAAGGCATTTTTGCGGCCCGTAAAGCCGTGATGCACGAAACCCAAAAGCAGGGTATTTTGGGCGTCACACTGGATGACATTTACCTGGGCAACGGGGCCAGCGAGTTGATCGTCATGGCCACCAACGGCTTGCTCGACAATGGCGACGAGTTGCTTCTACCTTCCCCCGATTATCCGCTGTGGACTGCCGCTGCGAGCCTGTCTGGCGGAACCCCTGTGCATTACCGCTGCGACGAGGCCAATGGCTGGATGCCCGATTTAGACGACATTCGTGCCAAAGTGACACCGCGCACCAAAGGGATTGTGGTCATCAACCCCAACAATCCAACGGGGGCCTTGTACTCGGATGAATTACTGCTGGGCATCGTGACCATTGCCCGCGAGCATGGTCTTGTTATTTTTGCCGATGAGGTTTACGACAAGGTCTTGTACGACGGCGTCAAACACACGCCCTTGGGGAGTTTGTCGCAAGATGTGCTGACGCTGACCTTCAATTCTTTGTCCAAAAGCTACCGCTCTTGTGGCTACCGTGCGGGCTGGATGGTGATTTCCGGGGACAAAAAAAGAGCCCGCGATTACATTGAAGGCCTGAATATGCTTTCAAACATGCGCCTGTGTGCCAACGTGCCTGGCCAGTGGGCCATTCAAACGGCTCTGGGAGGACACCAGAGCATCAACGAGTTGGTGGGCGAGGGTGGAAGGTTGCGCAAACAGCGTGATTTGGCGCACCAACTGATCACGGCGATTCCGGGCGTCAGCTGTGTCAAGCCCCGTGCGGCTTTGTACATGTTCCCCAAACTCGATTCGAAAATTTACCCGGTAAAAGACGACCAAGATTTTTTCTTGCAACTGCTGGAGGAAACCAAGGTCATGTTGGTTCAAGGTACGGGCTTCAACTGGCCCGATGCCGACCATTTCCGAATTGTGTTTTTGCCTCACGAGGACGATTTGCGCGAAGCCATTGGGCGCGTTGCTCGCTTTTTAGAAGGCGCACGCAAACGTTTTGGCACTGAAGCCTTGGCGGCTTGAATTCAAAAAATGCCCGAATCTTTCGGGCACATTGCAGTAAAGAAGATCAACATGAAACCGATCAAAGTAGGCCTCTTGGGCATGGGCACTGTGGGCAGTGGCACTTTCAACGTGCTCAAGCGTAACCAAGAAGAAATCCAGCGCCGTGCCGGTCGTGGCATTGAAATCACCATGGTTGCTGACTTGGATCAGGCCCGAGCCCAAGCCTTGGTGGGCGAGGGCGTTCAGGTGGTGGGCGATGCCCGCGCTGTGATCGCCAACCCCGAGATCGACATCGTCATTGAGCTGATTGGCGGATACGGTATTGCCAAGGCCTTGGTTATGGAGTCAATTGCTGCTGGCAAGCATGTGGTCACAGCCAACAAAGCGCTGCTGGCGGTTCACGGTACAGAGATTTTTGCGGCCGCGCAGGCCAAGGGGGTCATGGTGGCTTTTGAGGCCGCTGTGGCGGGTGGTATCCCGATCATTAAATCGCTGCGCGAAGGCCTGACGGCCAACAGCATCCAGTGGGTGGCAGGCATCATCAATGGCACGACCAACTTCATCTTGTCCGAGATGCGCGACAAGGGTCTGGACTTTGGCGATGTGCTCAAGGAGGCCCAGCGTCTGGGTTATGCCGAAGCCGACCCGACATTTGACATCGAAGGCGTGGATGCAGCGCATAAAGTGACCTTGATGAGCGCGATCGCGTTTGGGATTCCCGTGCAGTTTGACAAGGCCTATGTCGAGGGCATCACGAAGCTGGGTGCTGCCGATATCAAGTACGCAGAGCAATTGGGTTACCGCATCAAGCTTTTGGGCATCACCAAGCGAACGGCCCAAGGCATTGAGTTGCGCGTACACCCCAGCCTGGTGCCAACACAGCGCCTGATCGCGAATGTGGAAGGGGCCATGAACGCGGTGATGGTGCAAGGCGACGCCGTGGGCACCACTTTGTATTACGGCAAAGGCGCGGGTTCCGAGCCCACCGCCAGCGCGGTGATCGCCGATTTGGTGGACATCACCCGTTTGCACACAGCAGACCCGCTCAACCGTGTGCCGCACCTGGCTTTCCAGCCGGGGGCCATGAGTGATTTGAATGTCTTACCCATGTCAGAGGTGGTGACCAGCTATTACCTGCGTTTGCGCGTGGCAGACCAAGCCGGCGTGCTGGCCAAGCTGACGGGCTTGTTGGCCCAAGCCGATATCAGCATCGACGCGGTGTTGCAGCGCGAGGCTGATCAGGTCAGTCAAGCGGGTGAGAACCAGACCGACGTGATCATCTTGACCCACGACACGCGTGAAGGCACTTTGAACGATGTGCTCGCCCAAATGCAGGCCTTGCCCACCGTGATGGCGCCGATTGTGCGCATTCGCAAGGAAGAGTTGAACTGATGCGCTATTTGTCTACGCGCGGTCATGCAGACCGCAAGCAATTCTGTGAAATCCTGCTCGAAGGCTTGGCGCCCGATGGCGGTTTGTACCTGCCCGAAAGCTACCCGCAGATCGACTCAGCGGCGCTGACCCGCTTGCGCGACGTTTGGAAAAATCAAGGCTATGCTGGTTTGGCTTTCGAGGTCCTGTCGCTCTACATCGACGATATTCCAAGCGGTGATCTGCAGGCTTTGTGCCTCAAGACCTACACCCCAGAAGTGTTCGGTACCCAAGAAATCGTCCCACTCAAGCCTTTGAAGTCCACAGGCCAAGCCCAGCCTGATTTGTTCTTGGAAGCCTTGTCCAACGGCCCCACCTTGGCATTCAAGGACATGGCCATGCAGTTGTTGGGCAATTTGTTTGAGTACGAACTGGCCCGACGGGGCGAAGAGTTGAACATTTTGGGCGCTACGTCTGGCGATACCGGGAGCGCTGCCGAATACGCCATGCGTGGCAAAAAAGGTGTGCGTGTGTTCATGACCAGCCCGAACGGCCGAATGAGCCCGTTTCAGCAAGCGCAGATGTTCAGTCTGCTCGATGACAACATCCACAACATCGCCATCGAAGGCGTATTCGACGACTGCCAGGACATCGTCAAGGCCGTCTCCAACGATCTTGACTTCAAGCGCAAATACAAAATCGGCACCGTGAACTCCATCAACTGGGCGCGACTTCTGGCCCAGGTGGTGTATTACTTTGCTGGTTACTTCCAAGCCACTGCAAGCAATGAGGACAAGGTCAGCTTCACCGTGCCCAGCGGTAATTTTGGCAACGTCTGCGCCGGTCATGTGGCCCGCATGATGGGTTTGCCGATCGACCGTTTGGTGGTGGCCACCAACGAAAACGACGTACTTGACGAGTTTTTCCGCACAGGGATTTACCGCGTGCGCGGCACGGCCGACACGCATGAAACGTCCAGTCCGTCGATGGACATCTCCAAAGCCAGCAACTTCGAGCGTTTTGTATTCGACTTGCTCGAGCGTGATGGTGCCAAAACCAAAGCCATTTTTGGCGAGGGTTTGAGCCGTCAAGGTTTCTTCGACTTGTCGGGCGACGCCCGATTTGCCCAAGCCAGCACCACGTATGGGTTTGAAAGCGGCCGCAGCACCCACGCCGACCGCTTGAAAACCATCCAGCAGGTATTTGCCAACTACGGCGTGATGATCGACACCCACACCGCTGACGGCGTCAAGGTGGCCAAGGAGCACCTGAACCCTCAGGTGCCCATGATCGTGCTGGAAACCGCCTTGCCCATCAAGTTCGCGGCCACCATCGTCGAAGCTTTGGGTCGGCAGCCAGAGCGTCCAGTGCAGTTTGAAGGCATTGAATCTTTGCCCAAACGTGTGCTGGTCATGAAGGCCGATGTGGGCCTGATCAAGGCCTACATCACCCAGCACTGCGACTGAACGCCATGAGCAACGCCCCACGCGCTCCGTTGATGTCACTGGACGCTGCCTTGCAGGCCTTGCTGACCCATGTTCATCCTTTGACACGGTTTGAGACTGTGGCCACTCTGGATGCCGATGGTCGCTTCTTGGCGCAAAACGTGGTTTCTGCTTTGCAGGTCCCCGCTTTCGACAACTCATCCATGGACGGTTACGCTGTTCGCAGCGCCGATGTGCAGCATTCCGGTGTCGAATTGACCGTGACGCAACGCATTGCGGCTGGCCACTTTGGCGATCAATTGCTGCCCGGACAAACGGCACGTATTTTCACAGGGGCACCCGTTCCTCTTGGGGCCGATGCCGTCGTGATGCAAGAACAAACCGAATCCATCGTTGGACAGGATGTCAGTCGGGTGAAATTTTTGTTTGCACCCGAGGCAGGTCAATGGATTCGCCGCAGTGGTGAAGACGTCAAAGCCGGTGACACGGTGCTCATGCGTGGCCAAAAACTCGGTCCTGCCGAATTGGGTTTGGTCGCCAGCCTGGGCTTGTCGCATGTGCAGGTCATGGCGAGGCCCAAAGTGGCTTTGTTTTCAACCGGTGATGAATTGGTGATGCCAGGCGATGTGGCCCCAGGGGACATGCGGCCCGGGGCCATTTACAACTCCAACCGATTTTTCTTACGGGCTTTGTTGCAAAGGATGGGCTGTGAGGTGAGCGACCTGGGCATTGTTCCTGATCGCCGAGACGCCACTGTGGCCGCACTCCAATCTGCCGCTGAGCACCACGATTTGATTGTCACCAGCGGTGGCGTGTCGGTGGGTGAGGAGGACCATGTGAAACCTGCCGTGCAATCCTTGGGTGAATTGGCGCTTTGGCAAATTGCCATGAAACCCGGAAAGCCGTTTGCTTATGGCCATGTGCGGCGGGACTCCTTGCCTGGCGCAGCACATTTTGTCGGCTTGCCCGGGAACCCTGTTTCCAGCTTCATCACCTTCTTGCTCTTAGTAAAACCTTTGATTTTGACTTTTCAAGGCGCTGCGCCAAAGCCACCGGTGGCTTATCGTTTGCCTGCGCACTTTGATCTGCCCAAAGCAGACAAGCGGCGTGAATTTTTGCGCGTTAGGCGCAATGCTCAAGGTGGTTTGGACTTATTCCCGAACCAAAGTTCCGGTGTTTTGACCTCTGTAGTTTGGGGTGACGGCGTGGTCGATAATCCGGCTGAGCAAACCATTGTCCATGGGGATATGCTCAATTTTTGGTCCTTTTCGGAGTGGCTGTCATGAAGATTCAGCTGCGTTATTTCGCATCTCTGCGTGAAACCATTGGTGTGGGCAGCGAGGTATTCGTGACTTCGGCGACCGATGTGGCTACTCTGCGGCAAGCACTGATTGCACTCGGCGGCGCACACGCTCAATGCTTGGCCCTTGGTTTGCCTGTCCGCGTGGCGGTCAACCAAGTCATGGCCAGCGATGACACGCCTTTGATAGCCGATTGCGAAGTGGCATTTTTCCCACCTGTGACTGGGGGCTGAACGCATGCGGTCACAAGTGACGATCCAGACCGAAGACTTCGATGTGTCCCAAGAAATTGAAGTTTTGCGGGCACAAGACCTTCGCGTGGGTGCTGTGTGCAGTTTTGTGGGCACGGTGCGTGATACCCGTGCGCTCACAGGGCAGGCCAGCGACGAGGTGCAGGCCATGGAACTTGAGCATTACCCGGGCATGACAGAAAAATCGATTGAATCCATGATCGAGCAAGCGCATCAACGCTTTGACTTCTATGCCGCCCGTGTCGTTCACCGCGTGGGCCGTTTGTTGCCTGCAGATCAAATCGTTTTGGTGGCGGTCACGTCCGCTCATCGGGGTGAAAGCTTCAAGGCGTGCGAGTTTTTGATGGATTATCTGAAAACCCAGGCCCCGTTTTGGAAAAAAGAGCAAACACCGCTCGGCGCCCAGTGGGTTGATGCCCGTGTGTCCGATGATGCTGCCTTGGCACGTTGGGGGATTCAAAGCAACAACAGCTGATGTTGTTCACCTGATTACACCTTGCGCTTGTTGGTGGCGTGTGCTTTTTCAGTGTTTGTAAGCTGTCGAGTTAGAGGCCGATGTAGGACCCTGTTCGCTACTGGGCGTGGGTTTGGATGCCACCATATTCCACTCTGCTTTGGCCATGGTTTCTCTCAGCAAATGAATCAATCCGTGAACCAACTGTGCTTGCAGATTGAGATGACACGACTGAATGTCTTCGCCCTTTTTTTGCCGAAAAATGACCTCTAAGTTGCCATGAGATTGCAGGGTCAACTGAACATCCGTGACCAACAAGGGCTCAGGACCCAAGGGCAATTGCTCGGCTTTTGCAGCATAGGGTGTTTCGAAATCGGCGTTCTTCAAAAAAGCATCTCGTTTGATGTCTGCCAAAATTTGTTGGGCATTGTGATCTGATGCCGCCACACCCGGTTGAGCTGCTTCCAACCGAGTCAAGGTTTGGTCCATGGCAGGCAGTAACCTGAGCGCCATGCGGCGAGTGAGCCAAAAACGAAATTCATGCGCAGTTTGTGTGTTCAGGCGCACCAAGAGGCGGTCTTGTATTTCATCGTGGCTGATGGACAACTGGTGGATCTTCATTCCTTGATTTTAGGCAACAAAGGGCAGTTGAAGCCGCTTGAAAATGGCCAATAAACCCCAAGCTGAGTCACATTGGAGAACTTTCATGCGATTAGACAAATTAACCACCAAATTCCACGAGGCCCTGTCCGATGCGCAGTCACTGGCATTGGGCGGGGACCACGCTTACATCGAGCCCGCTCACGTTTTGTTGGCCATGCTCAGACAAGACGACGGTCCCAAATCTTTGCTGGTGAGGGCAGGAGTTCAAGTACCCAGTCTCATGATGGCCGCGGAAACTGCGGTCCACCGTTTGCCCAAGGTCACCGGACAAGACCAAGTTCAGGTAGGTGCCGATTTGGCCAAGCTGCTGCAAGCTGCCGAGAAAGAGTCCATCAAACGGGGTGATGCCTTCATCGCCAGTGAACTCTTTTTGTTGGCTTTGGCCGATCACAAAGGGGAAATTGGACGTTTGGTCAAAGAGCAAGGCATGAGCCGAAAGAGCCTGGAGTCGGCCATCGATGCTGTGCGAGGCGGTCAAACCGTGGGCACCGCCGAATCCGAGGGGCAACGTGAAGCCCTCAAAAAATACTGTATCGACCTGACCGAGCGGGCACGCATGGGCAAGCTCGACCCGGTGATTGGCAGAGACGATGAGATTCGCCGAGCCATTCAGGTTTTGCAACGCCGCACTAAAAACAACCCAGTTTTGATTGGCGAGCCAGGCGTTGGAAAAACTGCGATTGTGGAAGGTTTGGCGCAGCGTATCGTGGCAGGTGAGGTGCCCGACTCACTCAAAGGCAAGCGTGTCTTGTCACTTGATATGGCTGCTTTGTTGGCTGGAGCCAAGTTTCGGGGCGAGTTTGAAGAGCGTCTCAAGACCGTACTCAGTGAGCTTGCCAAAGACGAGGGAATGACCATTGTCTTCATTGACGAGTTGCACACCATGGTGGGGGCCGGCAAAGCTGAGGGCGCGATGGATGCGGGCAATATGCTCAAACCTGCTTTGGCCCGTGGCGAGCTCCATTGCGTGGGCGCCACCACGCTGGATGAATACCGCAAGTACATTGAGAAAGACGCAGCCTTGGAGCGTCGTTTCCAAAAAATACTGGTCAACGAGCCTTCTGTTGAAGCCACCATCGCGATTTTGCGCGGCTTACAAGAAAAGTATGAAATTCATCACGGTGTGGACATTACAGATCCGGCCATTGTGGCTGCGGCTGAGCTGAGCCACCGCTACATCACCGACCGTTTTTTGCCGGACAAGGCGATTGATTTGATCGATGAGGCTGCCGCCAAAATCAAAATTGAGATTGATTCCAAACCCGAGGTCATGGACAAGCTGGATCGCCGTTTGATCCAATTGCAAATTGAACGTGAGGCCGTGCGCAGAGAAAACGACGAGGCATCGCAAAAACGTTTTGCCTTGATTGAAGAAGAAATTGAGAAGCTGAAGAAAGAAGCCGCTGACTTGGAGGAGATTTGGCACGCTGAAAAAGCGCAAGCCCAAGGCGGCCAACAGGTGCGTGAAGAAATTGACCAATTGCGCCAACAGATCGAGGAGTTGACCCGAAAAGGGGATTTCAACAAGGTGGCGGAACTGCAATACGGCAAGTTGCCAGCCTTAGAGAAAACGCTCAAAGAAGTTCAAGCCAAAGAGTCGATGCCGGGCGAAAAACCAGTGCACCGCTTGTTGCGCACTCAAGTAGGCGCCGAAGAAATTGCCGAGGTGGTGTCTCGTGCCACGGGCATCCCGGTCTCGAAAATGATGCAGGGTGAACGTGAAAAATTGCTGCAAATGGAAGACAAACTTCACCAAAGGGTGGTGGGCCAAGACGAAGCGATTGCCGCGGTGGCCAACGCGATTCGACGCTCACGATCAGGGCTGTCAGACCCAAACCGACCCACGGGTTCTTTTTTGTTTTTAGGGCCAACGGGTGTCGGTAAGACCGAACTTTGTAAAGCTTTGGCAGGGTTTTTGTTTGACAGCGAAGACCACCTGATTCGCATGGACATGAGTGAGTTCATGGAGAAGCATTCGGTCGCACGCTTGATCGGTGCGCCTCCAGGTTATGTCGGCTACGAGGAAGGCGGTTATTTGACCGAGGCTGTACGCCGTAAACCTTACAGTGTGCTGCTGCTTGATGAAGTTGAAAAGGCCCACCCGGATGTGTTCAACGTCTTGCTGCAAGTGCTCGACGATGGCCGTTTGACCGATGGCCAAGGTCGCACCGTGGATTTCAAAAACACCGTGATCGTGATGACTTCCAATTTGGGATCGCACTTGATCCAGTCCATGGTGGGGCAACCCGCTGAGGACATCAAGGATGCGGTGTGGGACGAACTCAAGACCCATTTTCGTCCAGAGTTTTTGAACCGCATCGATGAGACGGTGGTGTTCCATGGCTTGGATGCTGAGCACATTGCCAGCATTGCCCAAATCCAGTTACAGGTCCTGCAAACCCGTCTTGCCCGCATGGATTTAAGCTTGCAAGTGAGTGCCGCCGCCTTGTCCGAATTGGCCAAGGTGGGTTTTGACCCGGTTTTCGGTGCTCGGCCTTTGAAGAGGGCGATTCAGCAACGCTTGGAAAACCCCTTGTCCAAATTGTTGCTGGAGGGGCGTTTTCCACCCAAATGCAGTATCGAAGTGTCGGTCGATCCAGTACGAAATCCTGGACATTTTGATTTCAAGGTGGTCGAACAAGCTGTTTGATGGCCTTCTCTCTGGTGGTGTCTCATTCGCGGCTGTGACAGTTGAACGGGACGGTCTTGGGCACAATCAAGGCATGACCTCAAAAATTGCTGGCCACCTGCTCGTTGAATGCCTCTTGGCCCAAGGCGTTACCCATGCTTTTGGTGTGCCCGGTGAAAGTTATCTGGCGGTGCTGGATGGATTTCACCTGCACCGCGACAGCATTCAGTTTGTGACCTGTAGGCAAGAGGGGGGTGCGGCTTTCATGGCCGAGGCGCAAGGCAAACTGACAGGGCGACCCGGTATTTGCTTTGTTACCCGGGGGCCAGGTGCCACCAACGCTTCGATTGGCGTCCACACCGCATTCCAAGACTCCACGCCCATGGTGTTGTTTGTGGGTGACGTGGCCAGCGAAACGCGCGACCGCGAGGCTTTTCAAGAGATGGATTACACCCATTTCTTTGGCCCCTCTACCAAAGGCATGGCCAAGCGGGTCGAGCGAGTGGACGATCCAGAGCGTTTGCCAGAGTACGTCGCCCGCGCTTTCGCCACGGCCATGAATGGTCGTCCTGGCCCAGTGGTTTTGGTGTTGCCAGAAGACATGTTGACTCAACCCGTCAAGGCAGTCGCATTGCCCCGGTTGGATGCAGTTCAAGCTTGGAGCGATCCTGGCGCTTTGCGCACGCTGCGTGACATGCTGTTGTCTGCACGCCAACCTTTGGTCATTGCAGGGGGGGGCGGATGGACAACGCAGTCAGCTCAAGCGCTTCAGCGCTTTGCAGAAAATTGGCAGCTGCCAGTCACAAACGCTTTCCGCTTTCAAGACACCTTTGACAACCACCACGCCTTGTATGCGGGTGATGTGGGCATTGGCATTGGTCCTGCTTTGGCCAAGCGCGTTCGCGATGCTGATTTGATCTTGGCCATCGGCCCACGTTTGGGCGAGATGACCACGGGCGGGTACACCTTGCTGCAAGCGCCCAAAACACGCCAAAAGCTGGTGCATATTCATTCGAGTGCCGAAGAGCTGAACCGCGTTTATCAAGCCGATTTGGCCATCCACGCCACCATGAACGCAGCTGCCCGCAGCCTTGAGGTCTTGACCGCACCAACAGAGCTTCCATGGACGTCTTGGACTCAATCTGCCCATGCGGATTATTTGGCCAATTTACAGCCTCAGTTGCTGCCAGGTGCTATCGACATGCCGGCCATTGTTGCAACGCTGCAAAAGCATTTACCGGTCGATGCCGTGCTCACCAATGGTGCGGGCAACTTCGCCAGTTGGATGCATCGCTTTTACAAACACCATGGCTTGGTCAAAGGCCATAAAACCCAGCTGGCCCCGACAGTGGGTGCCATGGGTTATGGCGTCCCAGCAGGCATTGCCGCCAATTTATTGACAGGTCGTCTGGCTTTCACCATTGCCGGGGACGGTGACTTTCTCATGAACGGCCAAGAGCTGGCCACATCGGTTCAGCATGGCGGTAAGAGCATCATCGTGCTGCTCAACAACGGCATGTACGGCACCATTCGCATGCACCAAGAGCGCGAGTACCCACAACACGTGACCGGTTCACAACTGAAAAATCCGGATTTTGCAGCTTTGGCTCAAGCCTATGGTTATGTGGGAGTGCGAATTGATAAAACTGAAGGTTTTGAATCAGCTTTGTTGGATGCGCTTGCGCGACCACAAGGCACACTGATCGAGGTGATTCTTGACCCCGAGGTGATTACCACACGCGTTACATTGAGCGCCATCACCCGAGCGGCTTTGGCCGCTCAAGTGTCGTCGGGATGACCAAACGGGAGATCTTTGTCGTGTTGGATTGAGCAGCGTTTGCTGTGTAGACAACAAAAAACCCGCCTAAGCGGGTTTTTTGTTGGAAGCTCAACCGAATTACTTCAAGTGCTTGCCGATCAAGCCGGCCATCTCAAACATCGTGACTTGAGCTTTACCAAAGACAGCCTTGAGCTTGTCATCGGCATTGATCGCGCGACGGTTCACGCTGTCCTGCAGTTTGTGCTTCTTGATGTAGATCCACATTTTGCTGACCACTTCGGTACGTGGCAGTGGGGTTGCGCCCACGACAGCAGCCAATGCAGCGCTGGGAGTCAAAGCTTTCATGAAAGCAGGATTGGGTGTGCGCTTTGCCGCTGGTGCTGCTTTCTTTGCAGGCGCCTTAGCGGCCACTTTCTTTGCAGGAGCTGCAGCTTTTTTAGCTGGAGCAGCCTTGGTTGCCGGTGCTGCTTTTTTAGCGGGTGCTGCAGCTTTTTTGGCCGGGGTTTTTTTCGCAGTTGCCATGATGAGTTTCCTTTGGTCGGAAGTGGGTTCGCCGCTGATAAACGGTGTGTTTACAGCTAGAGCGATGCTAAAGGAGAAACTGATAGTTTCCAAGTGAAAAAAGCATTTTTATCTAGGTGTTGTTCCTGATTTCCAAACTTCGTCGTTTTTTCTCCTTGTTGTCTTTGTTATTGATGGGGCTGATCACTTTGGAGCGGAGTTTTTACTCAGGTGCTTTGCCAGTTTCTTTTGTCCAGGGTGGTTGAAATTTCACAATTTATTTTTTTCTTCCGCAATATGAAATTTTCGTCTTGCAACAAAGCTTTGTAAGTTAATTTGATGTGAATTTATATTTTGTATTGCGGAAAACCGCATGTAAGTCATTGATTTTAAACAATTAAAAATAAGTCTTATATAAGACATAAGATCAGTTAAGTGTCTTATATAAGAGTTAAGATAAGACCAGCGACACAGCAGACCGTGCTGCAACAGTCGTTTGATTTCAACTTGACCACAGGAGCTCCCATGTCTTCAAACAGCACCCAAACATTGAACCGTGAACAACAAATTGCCGCTCTCGAAAAAGATTGGGCCACCAACCCGCGTTGGAAAGGCGTGAAGCGCGGGTACTCCGCTGCTGACGTTGTTCGCTTGCGCGGCAGCATGCCCATTGAGCACACCTTGGCCAAGCGCGGTGCAGAAAAACTCTGGGATAAAGTCAACGGTGGCGCCAAGAAAGGCTATGTCAATTCATTCGGTGCCATCAGTGCCGGTCAAGCCATGCAACAAGCCAAGGCTGGTTTGGAGGCCGTGTACCTGTCAGGTTGGCAAGTCGCTGCCGATGGCAATACATCTGAGACCATGTACCCTGACCAATCGCTTTACGCCTACGACTCGGTGCCCACCATGGTGCGTCGCATCAACAACACCTTCAAGCGCGCCGACGAAATTCAGTGGGGCCGTGGCATCAACCCAGGGGATAAAGAGTTCATCGACTACTTTTTGCCCATCGTTGCCGATGCGGAAGCTGGTTTCGGCGGCGTATTGAACGCGTTTGAATTGATGAAGAACATGATCGCCTCTGGCGCTGCCGGTGTGCACTTCGAAGACCAATTGGCAGCTGTGAAGAAATGCGGCCACATGGGCGGCAAAGTCTTGGTACCCACCCAAGAGGCATGTGAAAAATTGATCTCTGCACGTTTTGCGGCTGACGTGATGGGCACATCGACCATCGTGTTGGCCCGTACAGATGCCGAAGCGGCCAATTTGATCACATCTGACCACGATGCCAATGACAAACCTTTCTTGACGGGTGAGCGTACCCAAGAAGGTTTTTACCGCGTTAGAAATGGTTTGGAACAAGCCATCAGCCGCGGCGTGGCTTACGCACCTTACGCTGACTTGGTCTGGTGCGAAACTGGCGTCCCAGACATCGGTTTTGCCCGCGAATTTGCGCAAGCTGTGCATGCTGCTTGCCCTGGCAAGTTGCTGTCTTACAACTGCTCACCTTCGTTCAATTGGAAGAAAAACCTCAATGACAGCCAGATTGCGTCTTTCCAGGAAGACCTGTCCGATTTGGGCTACAAATACCAGTTCATCACATTGGCCGGTATCCATATCAACTGGTACAACACATTCCAGTTTGCCCATGCTTACGCCAACGGAGAAGGCATGAAACACTACGTCAACATGGTGCAAGAGCCTGAATTTGCTGCTCGCGACAAGGGCTATACCTTCGTGTCGCACCAGCAAGAAGTTGGCGCTGGTTATTTTGACGACGTGACGACCGTGATCCAAGGCGGTTCGTCTTCCGTGAAAGCCTTGACCGGCTCAACCGAAGAAGAGCAGTTCCACTGATCGGTATTTGAGCCTGCCTCTGAGCAGGCTCCATGACGCCAAAAAAAGCCACCTTGCGGTGGCTTTTTGGTTTGCCCAACAACAGTGGTGCGTGGTGAGATTCACATGGCTTTCAGTGCTTCATTGAATGTTTTGCTCGGACACATGATGGTCTGCAACTTCTCAGCAGATGGGTAGTAATAACCACCGATGTCAACCGACTTTCCTTGGACAGCTTGGAATTCGCCAACGATTGTTTTTTCTTGTGTCGTCAGTGTTTTGGCCAAGGACTCAAACTGCTTGGCCAATTCAGCATCGTCGGTTTGTGCGGCCAATTCTTGTGCCCAGTACATGGCCAGGTAGAACTGGCTGCCACGGTTGTCGAGTTGGCCTGTTTTGGGGGAGGGGTTCTTGTTGTTGTCCAAGAGCTTGCCCGTGGCGGCATCCAAAGTCCGAGCCAAGACGCCAGCTTTTTTGTTGCCTGTTTTGAGACCCAAATCTTCAAGGGACACAGCCAGCGCCAAAAATTCCCCCAACGAGTCCCATCGCAGGTGGTTTTCTTCTACAAGTTGTTGCACGTGCTTTGGAGCCGAGCCGCCAGCACCGGTTTCGTACATGCCGCCCCCTGCCATCAAGGGCACGATGGACAGCATTTTGGCCGAGGTCCCCAACTCCATGATGGGGAAAAGATCGGTCAGGTAGTCACGCAAGATGTTACCGGTGGCGCTGATGGTGTCAAAGCCACGCACCACACGCTCCAGTGTGTAACGCATCGCGCGAACTTGGCTCATGATCTGGATTTCCAGACCTGCCGTGTTGTGCTCATGGAGGTACATTTTGACTTTGGTGATCAGCTGAGCTTCGTGTGGTCGGTACTGATCGAGCCAGAACACAACAGGCATGCCGGAGTTGCGAGCACGCGTCACAGCCAACTTGACCCAATCGCGAATCGCTGCGTCTTTCACTTGGCACATGCGCCAGATATCACCAGTCTCTACTTCTTGTGAAAGCAGCACTTCGCCGGTGTTGATGTCGGTGATGTTGGCCACGCCATCTTCTTGAATTTCAAAAGTTTTGTCATGCGAGCCGTATTCTTCGGCTTGCTGCGCCATCAAACCAACGTTGGGCACGGTGCCCATGGTCTTAGGGTCGAAAGCGCCATGCCATTTGCAAAAGTTGATCATCTCCATGTAGATGCGTGCAAACGTTGACTCTGGCATCACAGCCTTAACGTCTTTGAGGCGTCCGTCAGCACCCCACATTTTGCCGCCATTGCGGATCATGGCCGGCATGGAGGCGTCCACGATGACGTCGTTGGGTGAGTGGAAATTTGTGATGCCTTTGGCAGAGTCCACCATGGCCAGTTCAGGCCGGCCTTCGTGGCAAGCATGGAGGTCACGCTTGATTTCGTCTTGTTTGGATTGGGGCAGGGTGGCGACCTTGGCATACAAATCGGCCATGCCGTTGTTCACGTTCACGCCGAGTTCTTTGAACAAGGCGCCGTGCTTGGCGAACGCGTCTTTGTAGAAGATTTTCACGCAGTGACCAAACACGATAGGGTGAGACACCTTCATCATCGTGGCTTTGACGTGCAGAGAGAACATCACTCCGGTGGCGTGTGCATCTTCGATTTCTTTCTCGTAAAACTCCAGTAAGGCCTTCTTGCTCATGAACATGCTGTCGACCACTTCACGGTCGAGCAAGGCCACCTTCTCTTTGAGAATGACGGTCTTACCGGATTTAGTGATCAGTTCCATCTTCACTTCGCGTGGGCGATCCATGGTCATGGACTTTTCACCGTGGTAAAAATCGCCAGCATGCATGTGCGAAACGTGCGAGCGTGAAGCTTGGCTCCATTCAGCCATGCTGTGTGGGTTTTTACGCGCAAACTCTTTCACGGCGCGCGGTGCGCGTCGGTCAGAGTTACCTTCTCGGAGAACGGGATTCACGGCGGAGCCGATGCATTTGGAATAACGAGCTTTGATGGCCTTTTCTTCATCGTTTTTCGGCGCATCTGGGTAATCTGGAAGGGCATAGCCCTTGGATTGCAATTCTTTGATGGCGGCTGTCAGCTGGCCAACAGAAGCACTGATGTTGGGCAATTTGATGATGTTGGCATCCGCCTTGAGTGTCAGCTTGCCCAATTCCGCCAAATTGTTGGGTACACGTTGCTCGGCAGGCAGGATGTCAGAAAACTCGCCCAAAATCCGTGCTGCAACAGAAATGTCGCTGGTTTGAACATCGATTCCGGCGGGTTTTGTGAATGAGCGAATGACAGGCAAGAAGGCCGCTGTGGCCAGCAACGGTGCCTCATCGGTCAGTGTGTAAATGATTTTGGGTCGTGCAGTAGGCGTTGTCATCGTCGTGCTTTTTTACAGGATGAAAAAGAAGACCACTATCTTAAACCAAGCATTCCCACATGAGGCTGACACCATGACCAATTGAAGGTCTTCATGTCGCGCATTTTTGGAAAGAAATAGCAATGATTTCTAGGCTTTTGATCCAGTCATCAAATGTGTGAAAATTAGAGGTTATTTTTCAATTCCTTTTGCGTTGTCATTGGCTGCGCCCTCGATCACATGTCCATGGTTCAAATTACCCTTCCCGACGGCTCATTGCGAGACTTTTCCGGTCCTGTCACGGTCGCAGAGGTCGCTGCTTCTATCGGTACGGGCTTGGCCAAAGCTGCTTTGGGCGGCAAAGTCAATGGTCAATTGGTTGATACCAGTTTTATCATGGCCGCTGACGCCAAGTTGTCCATCATCACAGCCAAAGATCCGGAAGGCTTGGAGCTGATTCGCCATTCCTCGGCGCACTTGTTGGCCTATGCGGTCAAAAGCCTGTTCCCTGATGCACAAGTCACCATCGGACCTGTGATTGACAACGGTTTTTACTACGATTTTTCCTACTCACGTCCATTCACGCCTGAAGATTTGGTCGCTATTGAAAAGAAAATGGCGGACTTGGCCGCCAAGGACGAGCCTGTGGTGCGCCGTGTTTTGCCGCGAGACGAAGCGGTCGCCTATTTCAATAGTTTGGGCGAACACTACAAAGCAGAGATCATTGGCTCCATCCCTGCGGGTGAGGAGGTCAGTCTTTACCGTGAAGGTGAATTCGAAGACCTGTGCCGTGGGCCTCATGTGCCCAGTACTGGAAAGCTCAAACACTTCAAGCTGATGAAGGTGGCAGGTGCTTATTGGCGCGGTGACAGCAAAAACGAGATGTTGCAGCGTGTTTATGGCACAGCTTGGGCCAGCAAAGAAGACTTGCAGCTGTACCTGACCCGCTTGGAAGAGGCGGAAAGGCGTGACCATCGGAAATTGGGCCGCGAGCTTGATTTATTCCACATCGATGAACATGCGCCTGGCTTGGTGTTTTGGCATCCCAAGGGGTGGACAGTCTGGCAAACCGTGGAGCAGTTCATGCGCCAGGTTTACCGCGACAGTGGCTACCAAGAAGTTAAAGGCCCGCAATTGCTGGACAAGACCCTTTGGGAAAAAACTGGTCATTGGGACAAATACCGGGACAACATGTTCACCACCGAGTCTGAAAAGCGCGATTACGCTTTGAAGCCGATGAACTGTCCCGGTCACATCCTGATTTTCAAGCAAGGCATGAAAAGTTACCGTGATCTGCCACTGCGCTACGGTGAATTTGGCCAATGTCACCGCAACGAGCCATCGGGTGGTTTGCACGGCATCATGCGTGTTCGTGGTTTCACCCAGGACGATGGCCACATCTTTTGTACAGAAAATCAAATCTTGCCTGAGTGCGACGATTTCACCAAGGTACTCAAAAAAGTCTATGCCGATTTTGGGTTCAACAACATTCTTTACAAAGTCTCCACAAGACCTGCCGCGCGCATCGGCTCTGACGAGTTGTGGGACAAAGCCGAAAAAGCTTTGATGGACAGTTTGCGCCACTCGGGTTGTGATTTTGTGATTTCTGAAGGCGACGGCGCTTTTTATGGTCCCAAAATCGAATACACCTTGAAAGACGCCATTGGCCGTGAATGGCAGTGCGGGACGATTCAGGTGGACTTCAACTTGTCGGAGCGTTTGGATGCTGAATATGTGGCTGAGGACGGCTCGCGCCAACGTCCCGTTATCCTGCACCGTGCCATCGTGGGCAGCATGGAGCGGTTCATCGGTATTTTGGTAGAGCAGCATGCAGGTGCCTTGCCCACTTGGTTGGCGCCAGTGCAAATATCTGTGCTCAACATTACCGATGCGCAGGCAGATTACTGTCGTGAAATCGCTGCAAAACTCCAAAAATCAGTGTCAAATCAAGGCCTTAGGGTCGAATTGGACCTGCGTAACGAGAAAATCACGTATAAAATACGAGAGCATTCGTTGCAAAAGCTGCCTTTCATCCTCGTCGCTGGTGACAAAGAAAAGGCAGCAGGTACCGTCGCAGTGCGCGCCCGAGGCAACAAAGACCTCGGTGTGATGTCGATCGATGCGTTCATTGAGCACATCGCTGCCGACATCGCTTCTAAAGCATGAAGGTGAGTTTCGCCACAAGCTTTGGCCCGTGGGCACAAAGATGGATAGGCTGCTTTTTGCAGTTTTATTCCGTAAAGGATTGAGTCATCGCTACCGAATTTCGTGATCGTCGCCAACGCGAAGAACGTAAACACCGTTTGAACCGTGAAATCATGGCCCCAGAGGTCCGTGTTTCCGGCCCTGAAAATGAGCCCATGGGCATTTTGTCCTTGGCCGAAGCCTTGCGTCTTGCAGGTGAGATGGATGTGGATCTGGTAGAAATTGCCGCCACCGCCGTGCCACCTGTCTGTCGCTTGATGGATTACGGTAAGTTCAAGTACCAAGAGCAAAAGCGTGCGGCAGAAGCCAAAGCCAAGCAGACAGTCATTGACATCAAAGAAGTCAAGTTTCGGCCGGGTACGGACGACGGTGACTACAACATCAAGATGCGCAATATCCGTCGTTTTTTGGCTGATGGTGACAAATGCAAAATCACTTTGCGTTTTCGCGGTCGTGAGATCACCCACCAAGAATTGGGTTTGGCGCTCCTCAATCGCATTCGTGATGAATTGGCTGACACCATCATCGTCGAGCAGTTTCCCAAGTTGGAAGGCCGCCAGATGATCATGATGATCGCGCCAGGCCGTAAAAAGCCCGCCGGCGGCAAAACAAGCGATGTGCCTTCACAGGCTGAATCGGTTTGAAAGAATTTAACCTGCCTAACGGCGGGTTGGGTCAAAAGCAACTTTCGGGTTGTTTTTGTTAAAAGTGGCTCGGGGCCAACAAGGCTGCATTTTTTTGCAGACGCCTCACGAGCACAATTAAAGGAGCATTGATATGCCCAAGATGAAGACCAAAAGCAGTGCCAAAAAGCGCTTCCGTGTTCGTCCAGGTGGAACCGTTAAACGCGGTCAAGCCTTCAAACGTCACATCCTGACCAAGAAGACCACCAAAAACAAGCGTCACCTTCGCGGTTCGGTGTCTGTGCATGAGACCAATATGGGTCACATCGCACAAATGCTGCCGATGGCTGGCCTTTAATCACTGACGAACAAGGAGAATAAATATGCCTCGCGTTAAACGTGGTGTAACGGCACGCGCCCGTCACAAGAAAGTTTTGGCCCTTGCAAAAGGTTTCCGCGGTCGCCGCGGTAATGTCTTCCGTATCGCCAAACAGGCGGTGATGAAGGCCGGCCAATACGCCTACCGTGACCGCCGCACCAAAAAGCGTGTGTTCCGTCAGTTGTGGATTGCCCGTATCAACGCCGCTGCGCGTGAATGCGGTCTGACCTACAGCCAGTTCGCCAACGGCCTGAAGAAGGCTGCCAT
>NZ_CALPTI020000026.1:0-46138 GCF_943326455.1 Limnohabitans sp. Rim8 | reverse complement strand
CCCGAAGGCAAGACCATGTGCAGCCTGTGCTCGCGCCTGCGCCGGGGCATTTTGTACCGCGTGGCGCGCGAGTTGAAGTGCAACAAGCTGGCGCTCGGCCACCACCGCGACGACATGTTGCAGACCTTCTTTTTGAACATGTTCTTTGGTGGCAAGCTCAAGGGCATGCCACCCAAGCTGGTCAGCGACAACGGCGAGTTCATGGTGATCCGCCCACTGGCCTATGTGGCCGAGTCCGACCTGATACGTTGGGCAGCGCACCGACAGTTCCCTATCATCCCGTGCACCCTGTGTGGCAGCCAAGAAAATTTGCAACGTCTGCAGGTGGGCAACATGCTGCGCGAGTGGCAAAAGAAGCACCCTGGACGGATTGAAAACATGTTCTCGGCTTTGCAAAATGTGGTGCCCTCGCATCTGATGGACGCCAAATTGCACGGCTTCAAGGACCTGAAAATCACAGGCATCGAATCAGACGACGGCGATAAGGCTTTTGACGAGGAAGAGTTCAAGGAATCCTCCTTGCCTGGCATCCAGGTCATTTCAATGTGAACCACCAAGAGAGCATCTTCATGAACACGATCGTTCGGCGTTTTTTGTTGGCCTTGGCCGCAGCGGCCCTGGGTCTGCTGTCGGGCTGTGCTTCGATGCGCCTGATCGACAGCGATGTGATTTCGGTGCCAGCCGTTCCAGCGGGCATGAACCTGCAAGGTGCTACCTACCGTTTTGAGCGCCTCCCCTCTCAAGCCAGCAACCCGGAAGCGGGCTTGGCCGAACAACAAGCCCAAGCCGCCATGACCGCCGTAGGCTTGGTGCGCGACGATGCGGGGGCCCAATTGAGTGTGTTGGTGGGCTTCGTTGGCAACCGCTATTTAGCCGACCCTTGGGGCCGACCGCTCGCCCCAGGTTGGGCACCTTATGGCAGCATCGCCGTGGGTTCGGGCTTTGGCGGTGGATTTGGATCGCACATTGGCGTGGGCATGGGCATGCGCTTTCCGCCACCCACCCATTACCGACGAGAAGTCAGTTTGATCCTGCGTGACCTCAAATCTGGCCAAGTGGTCTACGAAACGCGGGCGAGCCACTCTGGGCCATGGAGCGACAGCGTGCCGATTTTTGCCACACTTTTTCAAGCCGCACTGGCCAATTTCCCCAACCCGCCATCGGGCTTGCGGCGGGTCAACATTGAATTGCCGCGCTGAGCGCATCCCCTATGGACGTCACCCGCATTCTGGCGATTCGCCACGGAGAAACCGCTTGGAACGTAGACACACGCCTCCAAGGTCACTTGGACATTCCACTCAACGAGACAGGGCTGCTGCAGGCCGATCGCTTGGCACGCGCATTGACTGGTCGTGAAATGGTGGATGCCATTTATGCCAGTGACTTGTCACGGGCGCACGCCACAGCACAAGCCCTGGCCAATGCCATGGGACAGACTGTGCGTACGCATGTGGGTTTGCGCGAACGGCATTTTGGCGTGTTCCAAGGGCGGACGTTTGCAGAAGTAGAAGCAGAGTGGCCTGAGCACGCTGTGCAATGGCGCAAACGCACACCCGAGTGGACGCCACCTGGTGGCGGCGAATCACTGCTGGTTTTGCATCAGCGCATCATGAACAGCGTGAACGAGTTGGCAGCTCAACATAAAGGGCAACAAATTGTGTTGGTGGCCCATGGCGGTGTGCTCGACATCTTGTATCGCGCGGCCACCCGCCTGGACCATCAGGCCCCGCGCACTTGGTCGCTCACCAACACCGCAGTCAACCGCTTGTTATGGACACCTGAAGGCCTGTCCTTGGTGGGATGGGGAGACACATCCCACCTGGACGCATTGGCCAAAGACGAGACGTCTTTATAAGGCGCTGTTTTGCAGCGCGGCGATGCGCTCTTCAATCGGCGGGTGCGTGCTGAACAACTGACCAATGCCACCCGCAATGCCCATGGCGGCCATGGTCTTGGGCAACTCGGCGGTGTGCACCCCCCCCAAACGGGCCAAGGCGTTGATCATGGGCTGCTTGCGCCCCATCAACTGCGCAGCGCTGGCATCGGCGCGGAACTCACGCTGACGGCTGAACCAGGCCACGATGATGGCGGCCACAAAGCCCAACAAAATGTCCATCACGATGGTGGTGATGTAGTAACCCATGCCGGGGCCCGTGTTTTCGCTGTCGCCTTTGCGCAAAAAGCTGTCCACCGCATAACCAACCACGCGCGAGATGAACACCACAAAGGTATTCATGACGCCCTGGATCAGGGTCATGGTGACCATGTCACCATTGGCAATGTGCGCCACTTCGTGTGCAATCACCGCTTCAATTTCCTCGTGCGTCATGTTTTGCAGCAAGCCTGTGGACACAGCCACCAAGGCGGAATCGCGGAAAGCGCCGGTGGCAAACGCATTGGGGTCTCCCTCAAAGATCCCCACTTCGGGCATGCCGATACCAGATTGGTCGGCGAACTTGCGCACCGTGTTCAAAATCCAGGCTTCGTCGGCATTGGCGGGCTGGGTAATGACTTTGACGCCCGAGGTCCACTTGGCCATAGGCTTGCTGATCAACAAGGAGATGATGGCGCCGCCAAAGCCCATGATCAGGGCAAAACCGAGCAGTGCGCCCAAGTTCAGACCATTGGCCGTCAAGAACCGGTTGACGCCCAGCAGGTTGGCCACAATGCCCAGCACGACCACCACAGCCAGGTTGGTCATGACAAAAAGAAAAATGCGTTTCATATTGAGTTTCACTTTCAGCCCGAAAGACGCGGGCACGTGGGATTGAATATTAGGGTCTCAAAATACAAATTCAAGACAGTGCTTCGTAATCCTGATCGGCGTGTGGTTTTTCGTTGGGGGTTGAGCGCCGTTTGGGCCTGAAAACGGTGGGGTCGGCGTAAAAAGAAGGGTTTTTGTTGTCGGGCCACCAACCGGGCAAGCCCAGCATCGGCAAAGGGCTGAAGGGTTTTTGCGACAGCTTGGTCTCGGTCAAGTCTTGCGCCAGCCAAGCATCGATGTCTTGTGGCGGCACACCCTGCGGCACACGCCACATGTGCACTGTGATCGACTTGTAGGGCTGCACGGCTTTCTCTAAAGCTGCATGGCCAAAGGCCCACACGCGTGTGTGCGCCCACTCACTTCTCAATCCCAGCAAGGCGTCAGCCCATCGGTGATCGGTCAGCGCCTCCCACAAAGCGTCAGACGGCTGGACCAGCAAAGCATTTTCATCGAACACGGTCGCCGCATCGCGCACCTTGCCGCGCACCTGACCCACACCAGCACGGGCGATTTCTTGGGCTTGCAACTGGTTCAGGCGCTTTTTGGCCAAAGGGAAATGCATCCAGCACAAGGCGTTGAAAAAGTCGTGCAAGCCTTCGCGGGTAGGCACTTGGCGCGTGGCAAAGATAAAGTCCTCGTAGGCTTGGCCTTCAGGCAGGTCGTCTTGGGGCACAAAACGCACGGGCGCACATTGGGCTGCATTCAACGCCTGGTGCTGAGGGCAACCCCACGCCACTTGTCGGGCCATGGGTTCGCCCACAGCGCGCCAGTCAGCCAGCCAAGGGGCGCACCAATTGATGTCACCCACGCGCAGCGCCGAAGCAGCTGCGCAGCGGCTCGCTGAACGGTTGGGGTTCAGGCGCTCAGCAGACGCCACGGCAGGCTCTCACCGGCGCGCAGGGGCTTGAGTTCGGCCTCACCAAACGCGTAACTCTCGGGCGGCGTCCAGTTTTCACGGCGCAAGGCGATGCGGTCGGTGTTGCGCGGCAAGCCGTAAAAATCGGCCCCAAAGAAGCTGGCAAAGCCCTCCAGCTTGTCCAATGCACCAGCCTGGTCAAATGCTTCGGCGTACATCTCGATGGCCGCGTGCGCGGTGTAACAACCGGCGCAGCCCGTGGCGTGCTCTTTCAAGTGGGCCGGATGGGGCGCACTGTCGGTGCCCAAGAAGAAGCGCGGGTCACCCGAGATGGCCGCCTGCACCAGCGCCTGGCGGTGCGTCTCGCGCTTGAGCACAGGCAGGCAGTAGTAATGCGGGCGAATGCCCCCCGTGAAAATCGCATTGCGGTTGTACAACAAATGGTGCACCGTGATGGTCGCCGCCAAGTTGCTGTCAGCTGCAGACACGTACTGCACAGCCTCCGAGGTGGTGATGTGTTCCATCACGATCTTCAATGCGGGGAAATCCCGGCGCAAAGGCATCAAGTGCCGCTCAATGAACACCGCTTCGCGGTCAAACAGGTCGATGTCGGACGTGGTCACTTCGCCATGCACCAAGAGCAACACGCCTTCGCGTTGCATGGCTTCGAGCACAGGGTAAATCTTGCGCAAATCCGTCACACCCGCGTCGCTGTTGGTGGTGGCACCCGCCGGATACAGCTTGCAAGCAACCACGCCTGCGGCTTTGGCACGGGCGATCTCTGCCGGGTCCAAGTTGTCTATGAGGTACAGCGTCATCAGCGGCTCAAAGGCCATACCCGGAGGCACGGCGTCCAAGATGCGCTGCTTGTAGGCCATCGCTTGCTCGGCCGTGGTCACGGGCGGCTTGAGGTTGGGCATGATGATGGCGCGGGCAAATTGCGCAGCGGTGTGCGGCACCACCACGTTCAGGGCGGCACCATCGCGCACATGCAGGTGCCAGTCGTCGGGACGGATAAGGGTGAGTTCTTGGGTCATGGGGCGTATTGTCGCAAACCTACAGGCAGGTCATTGGGGTTCACTGATTGGAACCAGAGTTGGGGTCACAGGCCGGGGCTCATACTCGCAAGCTCGCCAAATCGCCCCAACCCGTGACCCCAACACTGGTGCGAACGTTTGCGGTGGAATACTCTCAATGCCCGAGGATCTTGGACAAAAAGTCTTGTGCCCGGTCGGTTTGTGGCGCATCAAAGAATTGCTGAGGCGGGGCTTGTTCGACCACCTGACCCTGGTCCATGAAGATGACGCGATCGGCCACCGCCTTGGCGAAGCCCATTTCATGCGTCACACACAACATGGTCATGCCCTGGCTGGTCAGCTCGATCATCACATCCAACACTTCCTTGATCATCTCGGGGTCGAGCGCCGAGGTGGGCTCATCGAAGAGCATGATCTTGGGCGTCAAACACAGCGCACGGGCAATCGCCACGCGCTGTTGCTGGCCGCCGGACAACTGCAGGGGGTATTTGTTCGCATGCTCAGAAATCCGCACACGCTCCAGCTGCACCATGGCTTTGTCGATGGCTTCCTTGCGCGGCATCTTGGCCACCCAGGTGGGTGACAAGATCAGGTTCTCCATCACCGTCAGGTGGGGAAACAGGTTGAACTGCTGGAACACCATGCCGACTTCACGGCGTACTTTGTCAATGCCCTTGAGATCGTCACCCAGCAAGGTGCCATCTACGGTCAGCGTGCCTTCCTGGTACTCCTCGAGAGCGTTGATGCAGCGGATCAAGGTGGATTTGCCCGAGCCCGACGGGCCACAGATCACAACCTTTTCGCCTTTGGCAAATTGCAGGTTCACGTCGCGCAGTACGTGGTAGCCATTGCTGGCGTACCACTTGTTCACGCCTTTGAATTCAATGATAGGGTTCGCGTTAGAGGTCATAGGTGTCTTTCGTTCAGCGGACTTTGCTCACGGCCGTGCGTTCTTCGATCCACAGGCTGTAGCGCGACATGGCAAAGCAGAACGCGAAATAAATGAAGGTGATGAAGAGGTAGGCTTCGATCTTGAAGGGGCGCCAGTCGGCGTCCGAGTTCAGCGCCAAGCCCAACGCACCGGTCAGCTCATAGAGCGACACAATGGTGACCAACGAGGTGTCTTTGAACAAGCCAATGAAGGTGTTCATGATGGAGGGGACCACGGTGGCCAAGGCTTGCGGTAAAACAATCATGCGCTGGGTCTGCCAATAAGTCAGACCCAAAGTGGCTGCAGCTTCGGTTTGACCCTTTGGCAAGGCCTGAAGGCCACCACGAATCACCTCCGCCATGTAGGCCGCAGAAAACAGCGTGATACCCACTACCACGCGCACCAGCACGTCGATTTTCACGCCCTCGGGCATGAACAAGGGCAGCATGAACGAGGCCATGAACAGCACAGTGATCAGCGGCACGCCGCGGATCAACTCGACATACAGGGTGCACAAAGCCTTGATGGCGGGCATGTTGGAGCGACGGCCCAGCGCCACAAAGATGGCCAGCGGGAACGCCAGCGTCATGGAGATCACCGTGAGCATGACCGTGAGCGGAAAGCCGCCCCACTGGTCGGTGTCCACCTCGGTCAGGCCCATCCAGCCGCCCTTCATGAGAATGAAATAAACCACCAGCATGAGTGCCCAAATCAGTGGCAGCGCCTTGTTCCAGAAGCGCGGCATGCAGCTGATCACGACCACGCCGAGCATCAAGGCTGTGGCGATCACAGGACGCCAGTGCTCGGCCTCCGGATAACGACCCATCACGATCAAACGGCCTTTTTCGGTGATCACGCCCCAGCAGGCGCCAACGCCGCGCACGTCGTTACACGCCTGCAAATTGGCACCGAAAACCGCTTGCACCACGGCCCAGTCCATCGATGAGAACAAGACCCACAGGCACACGGCCAACAACAGCACCGACAACAGGCTGTTGCCAACGCTGGAAAACAAGTTGGCCCGAAACCAGGCCACCAGACCTGCGCTGCGCCCTGGCATGGGTCGCGCATCAGAGGATTTGAAAACAGTGGTCATGTCAGCGCTCCTGGATGGCGGCACTGGCGTTGAACCAGTTCATGAGCGCCGAGGTGATGAGAGAAAGGGTCAGGTACACCAACATCACAATCGACAGCGCTTCAATGGCGCGGCCGGTCTGGTTGAGCGTGGTGTTGGCAATCGACACCAGTTCGGGGTAGCCGATCGCCACGGCCAAAGACGAGTTTTTGGTCAGGTTCAGGTACTGGCTGGTGAGCGGCGGAATGATCACCCGCAAAGCCTGCGGCAACACCACCAAGCGCATGGACTGGTTTTTGGTCAAGCCCAAAGAGGCTGCGGCCTCATGCTGACCCAGCGACACCGAAGCGATGCCCGAACGAACCACCTCGGCAATGAAGGCGGCTGTGTAAAACACCAAGCCAAACAACAAGGCCATGAACTCGGGGCTGAAGGCGCCACCATCTTCGATTTGGAAATCACCCACCTTGGGCAAATCCCACTCCGAAGGGGCACCCCCTGCCAGCCAGCCCAACACAGACAAGCCCAGGGTAGCGGCCAGAGCTACCCACAAAACGGGACGCGGCTGACCTGTTCGGTCAAAGTGCGCGCGCGCCAAGCGCCGGTAATACAGCCCAAACACCAGGCCCAAACCCGCCCCCACCAAGGCCAGTGTTTGTCCCAACTGCCAGACAGGCCAAGGGAAAGAAATACCGTTTTTGCTCAGGTAAAAATGACCGGCATTCCAGGCGTTTTCCAGGTCCGGTAAGGCTTCAGCGAACACCAAATACCAGATCAGCAACTGCAAATAGACCGGCACGTTGCGGAAAAACTCCACAAAGGCATAACAAATTTTCTTGACCAAAAAGTTGGTCGAGAAACGGCCCACACCAATCAAGACCCCCAGCACGGTGGCCAAGGCGATGCCGATGATGGCCACCTTCAAGGTGTTGAGCATGCCAATGGCAAACGCCACAAAGTACGAACTGTTGTGTGCGTACTCGATCACCGTCTCGCTGATGTCAAAGCCAAACGGTTGGAATAAAAAGTCGTAGCCACTTTGGATACCTCGCAAACGCATGTTGGCAAGGGTATTGCGCACCAACAACGCCACCAGCGCAAAAGCCGACAAGATCGCCACGATCTGATAGATCACCGATCGCCCTTCGCGGCTTTTCCACGAAATCGACCGGTTTTTCTTATCGGGTGAGGGTCTGGCCTCGATCATTGAAAAATGGGACATGCTAGCTGCCTGATTAAAAACGGATTGGCAAAAAATACGCCCCAAGAAGGGGCGTATTCAAAGCCTTCAAAAAAGGCAGGACATCAACGCAGCGGTGCCGAATACAGCAAGCCGCCCTGATTCCATTGACGGTTCATGCCGCGTGGCAGGTTGATGGAAGTCTTGGGGCCGACATTGCGCTCAAAAATTTCACCGTAGTTGCCGGTAACTTTGATCGCACGGTAGAGCCACTCTTTGTCCAGACCCAAATGCTTGCCCAAGTCTTCGGTCACGCCCAACAAACGGCCCACTTGTGGGTTGTCGCTGGTCTTCATCTGGTCAGCATTGGCTTGGGTGATGCCGTACTCTTCGGCTTCGATCAGACCAGCCAAGACCCACTTGTTGATGGCCAACCACTCGTCGTCACCACGGCGAACCATCGGGCCCAAGGGCTCTTTGGAGACCAGGTCGGGCAAGATCACGTGGGCTGCTGGGTCCTTGGCTTCCTTGGCACGCACAGAGGCCAAGCCGGAAGTGTCGGTGGTGTAAGCCTGGCAACGGCCCGCGAAGTAAGCGCCAGTCGCGGCTTCGACTTTTTCAAACACCACAGGCTTCAGGTTGAGTTTGTAGGTGCGTGAGTAATCGGTCAGGTTTTTCTCGGTGGTGGTGCCAGATTGCACGCAGACCGTAGCGCCTTTGAGTTGCTTGGCGCTGGTGATTTTGCCTTTGGGAACCATGAAGCCTTGGCCGTCATAGTAGTTCACGCCAGCAAAGTGCAGACCCAAAGAGGCGTCACGGCTGAGCGTGCTGGTGCTGTTGCGGGCCAACACGTCGATCTCGCCAGACTGCAAGGCCGTAAAGCGCTGTTGGGCGGTCAGGGGCACGTATTTGACTTTGGTGGCGTCGCTCAAAACGGCAGCAGCCACTGCGCGGCAATGGTCCACATCGAGACCCGACCAGTTGCCGCTGGAGTCAGCGGCCGAAAAACCTGCCAAGCCTGTGTTCACCCCGCAAACAATCTGACCACGCTGCTTGATTTGGTCCAGAGTTTTGCCGGCCATCGCAGATGTGCCTGCCAACAAACCGGCCGTAGCCAGTACGGTACCGATCACGGTGTGTGCATATTTCTTCATAGGTTGAATCCTCTTCATAACGATTGAGCAGCAAAACGCCACACTCAGATTAAATGACAAATCCGGACATGGATTGCCTAGGTAAGTTCCCTAGGTCTTTTGATGAACAAGGGTTTCAGCAGGATTTGCACCAAGATGGCGCATCACCCTCTCCTCCACACCGGTCTTTTGCACAAAGCGTGCCTGTCCAGTCAAGGGAGTGAATATAGCCTGTTGTGAGGTCTTTTTTTCTCAGGTTTTCCCTGAGAGTCGAACAGCAAACATTAACAAAAGATGAACACTCAACGAGAAGAATGAATGGGGCCAGTGCTTTGAGTCAAATGCTGCCAAAGCAAGTACGCTGGGCTTGGTGCTGAAGGTTTTGAGAGCGGTTTTTCCCGGTAAGCCCGCACCTCCATGTTGAGCGCCAAAGATTGTCCTTCAGGCAGCGCCAGCTCGACCAAGGCACCCGCATGGACTTCTTTCTTCACCGCACTGCGGGGCAAAAATGCCACGCCATGCCCTTCCATCGCCATCACCTTCAAGCCCTCGGCCATGTCGGTCTCGTAGACCCGCTCTAAATGCACCGGCGTTCCGGCCTGCTTCAAGATCCAGTCAGTGATCTCACCCAAATAAGCGCCTGGCGCATAACCCAAATAAGGCAGTGGCTTGGCAGCGAGACCTGGCAAGCTGAACAGCGCGCGCCCATCCGGGCGAGAGGGGGCGTAAGGCGCCAAGACCTCGTGCCCCAGCACGACCATGTCATAACGCTCCGGGTCAATCTGCAAAGGCAGCGACGGGTGGTGGTATGCGATCAGCACATCGCACCCGCCTTCGGCCATGCGCATGGCCGCATCGTGCACATGGAGCGCGCTCAATCGGCTTTTGATCGGACCAAAGCTTTCTCGCAAAGCCGCCATCCAAGCCGGGAAAAAAGTGAAAGCCAAGGTGTGGGGCACAGCAAACTGGATGAAATCTTGACCCACGGCATTGTGGCCACGCAGCATGGCCCTGGTGTTTTGCAGCGCCTGCAGCATTTCCAACGCCTGCGCGTACAGGGTCACGCCCGCTGGCGTGAGTTGGGTGGGGTAAGAACTTCGGTCCACCAAGTTAGCTCCCGCCCAAGCTTCGAGCGACTGGATGCGGCGTGAGAACGCGGGTTGTGTGACATGGCGCAGCTGCGCCGAACGGCTGAAACTGCGGGTTTCAGCCAAGCTCACAAAATCTTCCAACCACTTGGTTTCCATAAACGCCTCAGAGCAAACGCACTTTCACACTCTTGCCTTTGATCTTGCCATGTGACAACTGGGCTTCTACCTTCTTGGCCAAGCCCGCTTGCACCGCCACATAGGTCGAAAACTCGTTCACATTGATTTTGCCCACCTGCTCACGCGTCAAACCGCACTCACCCGCCAACGCACCCATCACGTCACCCGCGCGAATCTTCTCTTTGCGTCCACCCACAATTTGCAAGGTACGCATGGGCGGCTGCAGCAGTCCACCCGCACCAGGCACCAGGTCGGCCAAAGGTGCCCAGGTTGATTCGCGGCCCTGCATCACCTCGATCTTGCCGACCGAGCCCATCTCGTCCATGCTGGCCAGCGTGAGCGCCAGGCCTTCGGCATCGCCCCGGCCCGTGCGACCAATGCGGTGGATATGGATTTCCGGGTCGGGCGTCACATCGACATTGATGACCGCCTCCAGCCCTTCCACGTCCAGCCCGCGCGAAGCCACATCGGTGGCCACCAGCACTGAGCAACTGCGGTTGGCAAACTGCACCAGCACCTGGTCGCGCTCGCGCTGCTCCAACTCGCCAAACAGCGCCAGCGCGCTGTAGCCTTGGGCCTGCAGCACCGCCACCAAGTCGCGGCACTGCTGCTTGGTGTTGCAAAAAGCCAGCGTGCGTTCGGGGCGGAAATGCGCCAACAGTTTGGACACGGCATCCAGGCGCTGGCTTTCGTTCACTTCGTAAAAAATTTGACGGATCTTGTGCGCGCTGTGTTGCGCCTGCACCTTCACGGTCTGCGGCGACCGCATGAACTGCGCGGCCAATTTGGCGATGCCTTCGGGGTAGGTGGCCGAAAACAGCAAGGTCTGGCGGTCTTTGGCGCACTGGCGCACGACTTTGGCGATGTCGTCAAAAAAGCCCATGTCCAGCATGCGATCGGCCTCGTCCAGCACCAGCGTGTTGACGCCTGCCAAGCTCAAAGAGCCGCGCTCCAAGTGGTCCAAAATGCGACCGGGCGTGCCCACCACCACATCGGCGCCATGCTCCAGACTCAACGTTTGGCCGCGCAGGGCCACACCACCACACAGGGTGACGACTTTGACGTTTTGGCGAGCACGGGCCAGGCGACGGATTTCTTGAGTGACCTGGTCAGCCAGCTCTCGGGTGGGGCACAAGATCACCGCTTGGATGGCGGCGCTGGGCGAGCCAGCTGTTTGCAGGCGCTCGATCAGGGGCAGGCCAAATGCGGCGGTTTTGCCACTGCCAGTGCTGGCTTGGGCGATCAGGTCTTGCCCAGCCAAGGTCAGCGGCAAGCTGGCCGCTTGAATGGGCGTCATCTGGGTGTAGCCCAGTTGCGCCAAGTTTTGCAAAGTGGCCGAAGCCAGTTTCAACTGGGCAAAGCCAATCGATGTCGCGTCTTGAGGGGTTTCAGTCATGGAGCGATTATCGGGGCCAAGCCAGTGCCGATAACCGGTTAATCACTGCCCAAAGTTTTTCGGCGGTGTAACACCCAAATGCCGGAACGCTGCCAGCGTGGCGATTCGGCCGCGCGGGGTGCGCTGCAAATAGCCTTGCTGGATCAAATACGGCTCGATCACGTCTTCGATCGTGTCACGCTCCTCGCCAATGCTGGCGGCGATGTTGTCCAAACCCACAGGCCCGCCGTCAAAGCGGTGAATCACGGCTTCGAGAAGTTTGCGGTCCATCAGGTCAAAGCCTTCAGGGTCCACATCCAGCATGACCAAGGCTTTTTGTGCCAGGCCTTTGTCGATGGTGCCGTCGCCCTTGACGTCAGCATAGTCACGCACCCGACGCAGCAAGCGGTTGGCGATGCGCGGCGTACCGCGTGAGCGGCGGGCGATCTCAAACGAGCCCTCCGGGTCAATCGGCGCTTTGAGCAAACCGGCGCTGCGCGTCACGATGCGGGTCAGCTCCTCGGGCGTGTAAAACTCGAGCCGCGACACGATGCCAAAGCGGTCACGCAGCGGGTTGGTGAGCATGCCCGCTCGGGTGGTCGCACCCACCAAGGTGAATGGCTGCAGGTCGAGCTTGATGCTGCGGGCCGCAGGTCCTTCGCCGATCATGATGTCGATCTGGTAGTCCTCCAGCGCCGGGTACAAAATCTCTTCGACCACGGGCGACAGGCGATGGATCTCGTCAATAAAGAGCACATCGTTGCGCTCCAAATTGGTCAGCAGCGCTGCCAAGTCTTTGGGTTTTTCCAGCACCGGACCGCTGGTCTGGCGCAAGTTCACGCCCAACTCGGCGGCGATGATGTGGCTGAGTGTGGTCTTGCCCAGACCGGGCGGGCCAAACAGCAGCACATGGTCAAGCGGCTCTTCGCGCATTTTGGCCGCGCTGATGAAAATCTCCAGCTGTTCGCGCACCTTGACCTGGCCGACGTATTCGTCCAGCAGCTTGGGGCGCAGGGCGCGTTCAATCGCCTCTTCCTGGTGCGATACCGGGGCGGCAGAAATCACCCGAGGTTCGGGCTGCGGTGCAAAGTCATCGGTGCGAATGCTCATGGGGTGACCAATTCGAGGATGTCGTTGAGCTCAAGACGTGCAGTCTGGAAGATGTCATTGCTGACGCGCTTCCAAGGATGCGGCTTGGCACCACGCTGTCGCCAGTCGAAGCTCTTGGGTTGATTGCAAATGATGTAACTCGGCTGCTTGGCCGTTTTGCTGTTGTCAATCGCAAAAGGGTTGGTGGCGTTGTAGGCTGCCGTGGACATGGGAAAGCCAATCACGATGGACGTTCTGTCGTTGAAGGCTTTGGGCGAAAGCACCAACATCGGGTGTATGTCGCGCATCTCGCGGCCCACCTGCGGGTTGAAGTTGATCCAGATGATGTCTTGCCGCTCAGGCACCCAAAAGGCTCGGCTCACTTGAAGCCCTCGGCGCCAGCACCGAACTCCACCCCTTGCGGCGCATCGGACATGACCTCACCGCCATGCACTTGGGGGTCAAAAGCGGCCAGCTTGTCTTGCAGGCTAGGCCTCTGAGCGACAGCACGCAACTCCAGACAACCTTTGGCCACCACCGTGGCCTGCAAAGGCGTGCCGGGCGTGATGCCGAGCGACTGCATCAGCTCACGGCTGAGCCGGATGCCGTGGCTGTTGCCCCAGGTAGAAATAGTCAGTGCAGTGGTTTTCATGACATTAGTATATCCAGCGGATATCCAAATGCAAGGCTACCCGAATGCTTATTTGTTCAAGGCCTTGAGCGCCAGCTTAATGCCCTCGCTCACACCCACATCCGAGGGCAAGCTCTTGAGGGTCGCAGCGGCTTCTTTGTCGCTGTAGCCCAGCGCCAGCAAAGCTTGTTGGATGTCGTTTTGCGCGTCGCTGGTGTTGACGGCAAACAGGCCGCCCAGGTCGCCGCCCAGCTTGCCTTTGAGTTCGAGCAGCAAGCGCTCGGCGGTTTTTTTGCCGATGCCGGGTACTTTGACCAAACGCCCCACTTCTTGGGTGGTGATGGCTTGTGCCAAATCGCTCACGCTCATGCCCGACAACACGCTCAGGGCCGTGCGGGGGCCAACACCGGAAATCTTGATCAGCTGACGAAAGGCTTCACGCTCGCTCAAGGTGGCAAAGCCATACAAGATTTGCGCGTCTTCACGCACCACAAAGTGTGTGACCAGCGTGACTTTTTCTCCCGTGGCGGGCAGGTTGTAAAAGGTGCTCATGGGCACGTTCACCTCATAGCCCACACCGTGGCAGTCCACCACCACCTCCGGTGGGTTTTTGTCGCTCAAAATGCCGGTGAGTTTGCCAATCATGGAGGGTGACGCCTTAAATGCCTGTGATGGGAGAGAATGCGCTTTTGCCTTGGCCATTTGGGCCATACACCGCGCACAGCTAGGATTATCAACTTGATTGTCAGACACACCTTCACGCCGCACAACAACACCCGTTTGTCTCATCTGTGCGGCCCCATGGATGCGCACCTGCGCACCATCGAAGCGGGTCTTCAAGTGAGCATCGCGCACCGACACGAACAGTTCAAGGTGGACGGCCCCAAAGCGTTGGCCATGCAGGCCATGGAGATTTTGCAGGCCATCTACGAACGCGCAGACCGACCGATTGCGCCAGACATGGTGCAACTCATGCTGCTGGGCGACAACGGGGGCGAGGAACCCAACTTGCCTGCGCTGCAAACACGCCGCGCCGACCTGAAGGCCCGCACCCCGGTGCAAGCGGCCTATCTGGAGAGCATCGCCAGCCATGACATCAGCTTTGGCATCGGGCCTGCGGGCACAGGCAAAACCTATTTGGCCGTGGCCTGCGCGGTGGACGCGCTGGAGCGCGCCAGCGTGCAGCGCATTGTGCTGACGCGCCCGGCGGTGGAAGCCGGTGAGCGCCTGGGCTTTTTGCCGGGCGACTTGTCTCAAAAAGTGGATCCGTATTTGCGTCCTCTCTACGACGCCTTGTACGACCTGATGGGTCACGACAAGGTGCAAAAAGCCTTCGAACGCAACGCCATCGAAGTCGCTCCACTGGCCTTCATGCGCGGGCGCACGCTGAACAACGCGTTTGTCATCCTGGACGAAGCGCAGAACACCAGCACCGAGCAGATGAAGATGTTTTTGACGCGCATCGGCTTTGGGGCCAAGGCCGTCATCACAGGCGATGTCAGCCAGATCGATTTACCCAAGGGACAGCTGTCTGGATTGATCGACGCCGAACGGGTTCTGAAGCGCGTCAAAGGCATTGCCTTCACACGTTTCAGCAGCGCCGATGTGGTGCGCCACCCCTTGGTGGCCCGGATTGTGGATGCTTATGACGCACAAGGCAGCGCAGCCTTGCGCGCGGGCATTACCACACGCCGCAAATCCCTGCCAACTGACGACTGACACCACAACCCCAAAAAATGGCCCTCCAGCAACTCCAACTGTCTCTGCAATTTGGCGACTTTCCACACCAAGCCCGCCACCGCGCAGCCTTGCCCCGCCACGCGGTCACCCGCGCCATTCGCCATGCGCTGGCCGATGACGCCGAAATCACGGTGCGCATCGTGGGCGAAGAAGAAGGCCGCGCACTCAACCAGAGTTACCGCAAAAAGGACTACGCCACCAATGTGCTGACCTTTGATTACGAGCAAGAACCGGTGGTGATGGCAGACTTGGTGCTCTGTGCACCGGTGGTGGCGCGTGAGGCCAAAGAACAAGGCAAAACGCTGGCAGCGCATTACACGCATTTGCTGGTGCACGGCACACTGCACGCGCAGGGCTGGGACCACGAAACCAGCACCGCTGACGCGCAAGAGATGGAAGCCTACGAGGTGGCCATCCTCGCCGGGTTGGGGTTGTCGAACCCCTACCTTTGAGCGAGGATGCCCACGGGCTGGATGGCCCGGTGGATCAAATCCTCAATAACGGTAGCCAATGCCCACGCCATAGAGCAAAGGGTCCACCCGCAAGCGGCCCAAGCTGCTGCCATCGGCATACACATCGGTTCGGATGTAGGCCTTTTTCACATCCAGGTTGATGGACCAATTTTTATCGATCGGAAAATCCACACCCACTTGGAAGGCCGTCCCCCAATTGTGGCTGTCCAAAGAAAGACCCGGGGGCAATGACACACTGCTGAAGTGGGTGTAGGCGATACCGCCGCCCACATAAGGCTTGAAACCATCAAAGTCTGTGAAGTGGTACTGCAGCAGCAAAGTCGGTGGCAAATGCTTGAAGGAACCGATGTCGGTGCCGTTGGCATAGACCCGCTGCTTCTGGTCCATGGTCAAGCTCAGTTCTGCGGCCATGTTCTTGTTGAAAAAATACGAGAAATCGATGGTTGCAAATGACTTGTTGTCGATGGACAGACCCAAAGAAGTCGTGTCCTTGTTGACACTGTCCAAATGCACGGAGCGCAAACGAATTTGCCAAGGACTCTCGCTCAGGCTTTGAGCCATCACGCCGGAGACCGATCCCGCCAGCAACAGTGCTACCCACCCAGTTTGTTTATTCATGTCGAATTTCCTTGTGTAAGCGAGAGACAAACCTCTCGATTCCATTGGAATATCGGCAAAGAAGTGCCAACTTGAGGCACATCAAATGCACTCAGGCAGGGATTGCCGCAGCAGAACCCTTTGATGTGCATCAAAGGTCTGCGTTGCTTTTTGGTGATTTGTGCGTCAAGCCACTGAGACAGGGATCAACGGCCGTTCAGGCGTTCCACAATGTCCAGCGTAGGGGCACTCTGGTTCATGGTGTAGAAGTGGATGGCGGGCACGCCGCCATTGATCAGTTGCTCGCACAAGTCAGACACGACATCCAAGCCGAAGGCCTTGATCGAAGCCACGTCGTCGCCATAGGCTTGCAGGCGCAACCTGATCCAGCGTGGGATCTCGGCCCCGCATGCGTCTGAAAAGCGCAGCAACTGCGAAGAACTCGTGATGGGCATGATACCGGGCACCACGGGCACATCCACGCCCAGTTTGTAGGCGTCGTCCACAAAACGGAAATACGCATCGCTGTTGTAGAAGTATTGCGTGATGGCCGAATCAGCACCGGCTTTCACCTTGGTGGCAAAGGCCTGTAAATCGGCTTCGGGCGACTTGGCTTGAGGATGGATCTCGGGGTAAGCGGCCACCTCGATGTGGAAATCGTCGCCGGTCTCTGCGCGGATGAAAGCCACCAGATCGCTGGCATAGTGGAACTCACCCCCTGCGCCATAACCGCTGGGCAAGTCGCCCCGCAAAGCCACCAAACGTTTGACGCCCATGGCCTTGAGTGTGGCCAGCTCGGCGCGCACCGAAACCTTGGTCGCGCCAATGCACGAGAAGTGACAAGCGGCGCTCAAACCCTCGGCCTGGATCGCACCCACCGTGGCAAAAGTGCCCTCTTGAGTAGAGCCACCTGCACCATAGGTCACCGAGCAAAACTCGGGCTTGAGGGCATACAGCTTCTCACGCACACCGCGCAATTTTTCGGTGCCTTCAGGGGTTTTGGGTGGGAAAAATTCCAGGCTGATCGGCAGCTTCAAACCAGACATCGCTTCACCTTCAAATTCAATAATCGTTGGCCTTGGCATACGCCTTGGCGGCCAGATCGGCCTCATGCGCCACACGCGTTTTTTCACGCGCAGGCTGCACCGCAGCAGGGTCAGGCCAGCAGGCCTGCACAAAAAATTCACGGTTGCCGTCACCGCCCTCGATGGGACTGTCCATCCACGCACTCACCTGCAAGCCCAAATCGGTCAAGGCGGTGCGCACACGGTTTTCAATGAAAGGGTAATGGCTCTCGTCTTTGACGATGCCGCCCTTGCCCACTTGGCCCGGTTGCAACTCAAACTGGGGTTTGACCAGCATCAGCAACTGGCCCGTGGGCTTGAGCAAATGCACCACACCCGGCAAAACCAGCGTGAGCGAGATGAACGACACATCACCCACCACCAGGTCAAAACCTTCGAGTGCGTCAGGCACCCGTTCGTCACCCGGCACCACATCGCGGGCGTTCACGCCCTCAATGCACACCACCCGCTCGTCTTGGCTGATGCGCGGATGCACTTGGGCATGGCCCACATCAATGCCGACCACTTCGGCTGCACCGTGTTGCAACAAACAGTCGGTGAAACCACCGGTGCTTTGCCCGACATCCAGGCAGCGCAAGCCTTGCACCTGCACGGCCGTGGCCTTCAAAGCCCCTTCGAGCTTGAGGCCACCGCGCGAAACATAACGCGACTCGGCATCGTCGAGCAGCTGCAGTGCAGCGCTCTCGGGCACCTCATCGCGGTTTTTCACCACCGCACGCCAAATTCCGTCGGGCTGCTGCCACTGCACGCCCCCGGCGATCAGTCGCTGAGCCTGGGAGCGAGAAGCGGCCAGGCCGCGCTCGACAAGAAGTTGGTCAATGCGCATGCGTGGTGTTCAATAACGGTACGTGTCGGCTTTGTAAGGGCCGTTTTTCGACACGCCGATGTAGGCGGCTTGCTCTTCGCTCAGTTCGGTCAGCATGGCGCCCACTTTCTTCAGGTGCAAACGCGCCACTTTTTCGTCCAGGTGCTTGGGCAACACATAGACCTTGCCGTTTTCGTACTGGTCTTGCTTGGTGAACAGCTCGATCTGGGCGATGGTCTGGTTGGCAAACGAGGACGACATCACGAAGCTGGGGTGGCCAGTGGCGCAGCCCAAGTTCACCAGGCGGCCTTTGGCCAGCAGGGTGATCTTCTTGCCATCGGGGAAGATGACGTGATCGACCTGGGGCTTGATCTCGTCCCACTGCAGCTTTTCCAGCGAAGCCACGTCGATTTCGTTGTCGAAGTGACCGATGTTGCACACAATGGCCTCGTCTTTCATGGCGGCCATGTGCTCGTAGCGGATCACGTTCTTGTTGCCGGTGGCGGACACAAAGATGTCGCACTTGTCGGCAGCGTATTCCATGGTCACCACTTTGAAGCCTTCCATCGCCGCTTGCAGGGCGTTGATCGGGTCAATCTCGGTCACCCAGACTTGGGCACTCAGGGCGCGCAGGGCTTGGGCCGAGCCCTTGCCCACATCACCGTAACCAGCGACCACGGCCACTTTGCCTGCAATCATCACGTCGGTGGCGCGCTTGATGGAATCCACCAAAGATTCGCGGCAGCCATACAGGTTGTCAAACTTGCTCTTGGTCACCGAATCGTTCACGTTGATGGCGCGGAACATCAAGCTGCCCTTGGCGGCCATTTCGTTCAGGCGCAACACGCCGGTGGTGGTCTCTTCGGTCACGCCGATGATCTGCGCACCCTTGCGGCTGTACCAAGTGGGGTCCACGGCCAGCTTGGCTTTGATGGCATCGAACAAGCAGACTTCTTCTTCGCTGGTCGGGTTGGCGATCAAAGAGGCGTCTGTTTCGGCGCGCTTGCCCAGGTGCATGAGCAAGGTGGCGTCGCCGCCGTCGTCCAAGATCATGTTGGGGCCTTCGCCTTCGGTGCCAGCGGCGCCAAAGTCAAAGATGCGGTGGGTGTAGTCCCAGTAGTCGGCCAGGGTTTCGCCCTTGATGGCGAACACGGGCGTGCCTTTGGCAGCAATCGCAGCGGCGGCATGGTCTTGGGTGGAGAAGATGTTGCAAGAGGCCCAGCGCACGTCGGCACCCAAGGCTTGCAAGGTTTCAATCAGCACGGCCGTCTGGATGGTCATGTGCAACGAACCGGTGATGCGCGCGCCCTTCAAAGGCTGGGCCTTGTTGAACTCTTCGCGGATGGCCATGAGTCCGGGCATTTCGGTCTCGGCGATTTTGATTTCTTTGCGGCCCCAATCGGCCAGGCCGATGTCGGCGATCACGCAATCGGTGTGGACGGCGGTAGGAATACGTGCATTCATGAGAAAAGCTCCAAGCAATGTGAATGAACCACAGGCGTGGGCACGGGCACTGAATTGGGAAAAACAGGCTCACCACACGTCAAGTGGATGAGCGTCGTTGCTGTTGAAGTGTTCCGAGCCTCACGCCCCGCTGCCGGCTTGGGTGACAAGCCAGGGGGCGCTGCAACGCTCCTCGGAAGCGCATATTCTAGCCCAGACCTTGGGTCTACAAAGCCCATTTGGCAGCAGCCCCGGTGAGCCGCAGGTCTTTGGCCTTGGCTTTTGCTAGACTGAATTGGCCCCAAAGACTCACCCACGACATCACAGAACCCATGAACCACCTTGCAGCTTATTGGCACCTGTGGACCGTCACCGCCGTGATCGTGTGGATCGCACTGCACTGCACCACGCACTTTGTTTTGCCCGCTTTGCGCCTGAAAGTCCAATTGGCCCAAGCCAACACCCACTTGAGCCAATGGCTTGGGCAAAGTCCGGGGGCACCCATCGATTTGGACGCCATTGAACAAAGCGCCATGACCACGCCCGCGTTGCGTCACGCTTGGCAGCAATACGCCACCAGCCTGCAACCACAATGGGAAAGCGCCGACACTGGGCCCCTGGGTGCAGCCAGGCAACGCGTCAGCCATTTGTCCCGCGCTTTTTTTGCGAACATGAACATGCGCTCTGACGGCGGGCGATTGGACCTTGCCGACATGGAGCACTTGGCCTCAGCTGATGAAGAAATGGCCGCACTCTGGGCCGAATACCAACAAGCGGTGGACACCCTGCAACACCTCGAATCGACCTCACAGGCCCGTGCCGGGCAGTGGCAAGCCAGCAGCCACGCTGAAAACTTTTTCACCGACCAGTCCTTGGTGGATTCGCCGCTCCAAACCCATTTTTTCGCCCATATTCCGGGCATTTTGACTGGGGTCGGCATCATCGGCACGTTCACCGGACTGATTGCGGGCTTGATTGGCTTTGATGTGTCCAACCCCGCTCAAGTGCAAAGCGAGTTGAGCCAATTGGTACAAACCGTAGGCCATGCATTTTTGGTCTCCGCCTTGGCCATCACCTTGGCCATGGTGTTCACCTGGCTTGAAAAATCTCTGCTGACGGGTCGCTACCAGCAAGTGGAGCAACTGCAGCAAAACCTGGACAGCCTGTTCACACCCCATGTCGGAGCACAGCAGCTTGAAAGGCTCACACTGGCGACAGAGATGCAAGCCAGTCTGTCGCACAAAATTTTGCAGCAATTGCGCAGTGGGGCTCCTGCTGCCCGCTCGCGCTGAACCTGCACATGCTGAATACCCCAAAAACACCGCTCAAAAGGCGCAAAAACGAGGCTGAAAAACCCTTCTGGATCTCGTTTGCCGACCTGATGACCGCGCTGATGGTCTTGTTTTTGGTGGCCATGGCGGTGGCCTTGCTCAGCGTGACCGAAGGCTTGCGACAACAAGACGACCAGCGGGTCCAGCGCGACAAGGGCATTTCGACCTGCCTTCAAGACATCGCCCAAATGACCCAAGAAAAGTCATTGGCAGGCGTTCAACTGCGTGGGCAAACACTGGAATTGGGCACCTTGGCCGAGTTCCCCAAGGACAGCCACCAACTGGATGCACAACGGGCTGATTTTTTGCGTGACTTCGTGCCCAAAATGCTGGACGTCGCGCGGACACCTGCCTGTCAAATGTGGCTCAAACGCTTCGTTTTAGAGGGCTACGCCAGCCCAGAAGGCTCTTACCTTTACAACCTCAACCTCAGTTTGGCGCGGTCCCAACGGGTGCTGTGTGTCTTGCTCGATGACACTGCAGCCAAAGCACCCCGTCAATCTGACCGCCAGGCCGTGCGCGACATGTTTTTTGTGGGTGGCTCGTCATTCAATTCGGCCATCCTGAACCAACCCGAAAAAAGTCGCCGAGTCGAACTCAGGCTGGAGTTCAAAGAGCTCGACCCCAGCTGCAGCGCCTCTGGGGCTTGCGCGGCCATGCCTGCCAAGCCCATTCCTTGGGACGACGACGTCAAGTGTCCGCTGGCCACTCGCTGACAAAACTCAGGCGAATGGCGACCCCCCGGCCTTCTTTGACAGGGCTTTGCAAGCGCCACTGCGCACCGTGTTGGAGCGCGATTTCTCTCACAATGGCCAATCCCAAACCACTGCCCACCACACCTGAAGGCGCCGCCCTGTAAAACCGCTCCCAAACATGCGCCTGATGCTCTGGCGCAATGCCTGGGCCATCGTCTTCTACCTCGACCCAACCGGGGCCCACACGCGTCGTGATGCGCGCCCCCGCAGGGCCATGGTGCAAAGCGTTGTCGATCAAGTTGGCCACCGCTTCTTGCAAAAGCACAGCCACACCTGACACCTTGCAGCTTGGCACCAGCGCATCAAAACCCAGATCGCAAGCCCGCTGATGGGCGCGCAGTGCGTAGGACTCGGTGATCTGCCTTACCAGCTGCACCAGATCCAGCGGTTGAGCAGGGTGTATTTCGCGCGCATGCTCAACACGGGCCAAGGCCAACATTTGTTCGGTCAAGCGCACCGCCCCTTCGGTGGTTTGATGGGCCGCCTGCAACAATGCGCCCGCTTGCTCGGGTTCGGCATTGCGCTGGGCCAAACTCAGCTGGGTTTTGAGCACCGTCAAGGGCGTGCGAAGTTGGTGCGCCGCATTGTCCAGAAAGCGCTTGCGGATCTCGATCAAACGCCCCAATCGGTCCACATAGGCGTTGAGCGTGTCCATCAAAGGCCTCAGCTCACGCGGCATATCGGGGGTGTGAACGGGCGAGAAATCGTCGTCGCGTTTTTTGGCCCATTGCTGCCTGAAAGCCTCCAATGGCCGAATTCCCCGACCCACCGCCCAATTCACCAACAAGGCCGCCGCCAGCAACAACAAGCCCTGGCTTCGCAAGGTGTCACCCAGAATGCGTTGAATCATCTGCTGGCGAGACTCTCGGGTCTCTGCCACCGTGATGTGTATGAGCGGGTCCGACAGGCTTGCATCGGGCATGACATGGGTTAGCTGCACCAAACGGACCGACTGCCCCGAGTATTGAACATCCCCGAAACGCACCAAGGCAAAAAATTGAACCGAAGCCTCTTGGCGTTCGGGCAAATGGGGCAAATCACGGGCCCCTGCCAACCACTGCCCTTGCACGGTGCTGAGCTTGTAAAACAATCGCGAGCCCGTGTGGTTCTCAAACAAATACCCGGCCGCCTTCATCAACTCGAGCTGGGCTTGCCCATCCACCCACACCAATTCTTCGGCCAAAGTCCGGGCGGCCAAATACAAAGATCGGTCATAGGCTTCGTTGGCCGCCTGCACCGCGTGGTCATAACCCACCCAAGCGTTCAGGGCAATCAGCGCCGTCAGGGGACCCAAAATCCAAGCCAACAAACGCCCACGCAAAGACGCCATGGAAGCTGACCTTTCAGGCAAAGCAGCGCTCACATCAAACCTGCGTGGCCAATGGGGTCAGCATGTACCCCAAGCCCCGAAAAGTGGTGATTGCCACCCCCGGTGACCCGTTGCCCAAAGGCTCGGCCGATTCGAGCTTTTTGCGCAAACGGTAGATCAAGACCTCCACCGCTTCCAGGCCAGCGCTGTCATCGGCAAACACTTCGGCATGCAAATGTTCTTTGCTCACGGCGCGCTGGGGCGATTCGAGCAACACCCTGAGCGCCGCAGCTTCGCGCTTGGTCAGCGCCAAAGGCTGGCCGTGCACCCAAACTGCAGCGCTGTCGGGCTCCATTTCCAGAGGTCCCCAACGCAGACTGGCCGCTTTGGACTTGCCTTGCCTGCGCAACAACACCTGCAAACGCGCCTCCAATTCACTCAGGTCAAAGGGCTTGGGCAGGTAATCATCGGCGCCCATGTTCAGGCCCAACACCCGGTCCGGCACACTGGCGCGGGCCGTCAAAATCAACACCGGCACGGTGTCTCCCCGTGCACGCAGCGCTTGCAAAACAGCCAAACCGTCTTGTCCTGGCAACTGCAAATCGAGCAACACCGCATCCATGCCGTGCCCCGCTTGCAGACAACGATCGGCCTGCCAACCATCGGTGGCAAAGGCCACCTCCATGCCCCCTTGGCGCAAAGCTGTACCGAGCCACAAGGCAATTTCAGGCGTGTCTTCCACCAACAGTACGCGGGGCTTGAGGGTATTCACTGAACAGCTTTGACAGGTGATTGACAGCTTGGTGCGGCGCTGAGCGCCAGAATCGAGACATCTGCACAAGGCATGGGCCTTGACAGTGGTTTTTTATTTTCACACAGGAGACCTCCATGCACATTTCCAAACGCGATTTTCTGGCCCTCAGCGCTGCCACGGGTGCCTCTTTGGCCCTGCCTGCTTGGGCACAAGGCAAACCCATGTTTGAAACGCTCAACATGTTTGTGCCTGCGGCCCCCGGTGGCGGTTGGGACGGCACAGCCCGCGCCATCGAGCGCGCTGCCAAGGCTGCTGGCTTGGTGGGCAATATGGCCTTTGAAAACGTCGGCGGCGCTGGCGGCATGGTGGGCCTGCCCCGCTTTGTCAACCAGCGCAAAGGCCAGGGCAACATCCTGATGGTGGGTGGCTCGGTGATGATTGGTGCAGGCATCGCCAACAAGAGCCCCGTGACCATCAAAGACGTCACGCCCATTGCACGCCTGACCGAAGAAGCCGGCGTGATCGTGGTGCCTGCAGCGGGCAAGATCAAAACTTGGAAAGAGCTGGAAGCCGCCATCAAAGCCAACCCCAAAGCCGTCTCGGTGGCCGGTGGCAGCGCAGGCGGCACCGACCACCTGATCCTGGGCATGCTGATCAAAGCGCTGGGCAAAAACCCGCGCGAAGCCGCTTATGTGGCCTTTGCAGGCGGCGGCCCCGCCAACGCGGCCATTCTGGGCAACCAGGTGGTGGCGGGTATTTCTGGCTATTCCGAGTTTGAAGAACAAATCAAGGCCGGCAAGATGATCCCTCTGGCCGTATCGGGCAAGAGCCGCATACCTGGCGTGAACGTGCCGACCTTGAACGAACTGGGCATCAACGTGAGCGAATCCAACTGGCGCGGCGTGTTTGCAGCCCCCGGTATCAACGATGCACAGCGCAACAACTTGATCGACTTTGTGACCCGTCTGACCCAATCGGCCGGTTGGAAGCAAGAACTCGAGACCCGCAAATGGACCAATGCCTTCATGACTGAGCGCCCTTTTGAGCGCGATTTGGCCAAAGACATTGCCGACAAAGAAATCTTGATGAAAGAACTGGGTCTGGCATGACGCCATTGCGCCTGGCCTTATTGCTGTTGGCCGTGTGCGGCGTCGCCGCATGGCAGCTCACGGTCATTCCGCAATCGCTGATGCAGATGACCGTGGGCCCGGTGCTGGCCCCTGCCGCCATCGTGGCGGGGCTGACCCTGGTGGCGCTGCTCTACGGCTTGAGCGCTTGGCGCGGCCAACAGGTGGACTTGAGCCAGGAAGCCGGGCAAGAAGCCCTGCCCGGCTCAACCACCCGCCTGCTCAGCTTGTTGGGCGGTGGGGTGGCCTTCATCGTGTTGGTCATACCCATGGGTTTTATACTGCCGGCCACCCTGTGCGGCATGTGCATTGCCCGTGCTTTTGATGCCCCTTTCAATGGCAAGTCACTGCTCGTGTGCGGCTTGATTGCCAGCGTGTTCTGGTTTGTGTTTGCCCGTTTGCTGGGCGTGGGCCTTGGGCCTGCACTGCCTTGGTTGATTTGAATCGGATACCCCATGGAAGCTTTTGACGCCCTGATGGGTGGCTTTGCCATTGCTTTGCAACCCACCACCCTGATGTGGGGTTTCATTGGCTGCTTTGTCGGCACACTGGTGGGTGTGTTGCCCGGCATTGGCCCGGCGCTCACCATCGCCTTGCTGCTGCCCCTGACTTACCATGTGCCCGCCACCAGCATGTTCGTCATGTTCGCCGGCATCTACTACGGCGCAGCCTATGGTGGTTCCACCACATCCATCTTGCTCAACACCCCGGGTGAATCGGCAGCGGTGGTCACCGCCTTAGAGGGCAACAAAATGGCCCGCCGTGGCCGCGCTGGTCAAGCCCTGGCCACCGCCGCCATCGGCAGCTTTGTGGCCGGCACCATCGGCACACTGGCCCTCACCTTTTTTGCGCCTCTGGTGGTCGATGCGGCTTTGGCCTTTGGCCCGGCCGAATACTTCAGCCTCATGGTGCTGTCGCTGGTGGCCGTGTCCGCCGTACTGGGCAACTCCATGTTGCGCGGCTTGGTGGCCCTGAGCCTGGGCTTGCTGCTGGGCATGATCGGCGTCGACCTGCAAACCGGCCAGCCGCGCTTTACCTTTGGTCGCCCCGAACTGCTCGACGGCATCGAAGTCACCGTGGCTGCGGTGGGCTTGTTTGCTGTGGGCGAAGCGCTGTACTTGGCCTGGCAAGGGCGCGAGTCCAAGGGCGGCGAAGTCATGAAGCTTTCGGGCAGCCTCTGGATGAGCAAAAAAGACTGGGGCCGCTCCTGGAAGGCGTGGTTCCGGGGCGCATTCTTTGGCTTTCCGATCGGCGCCATGCCCGCAGGTGGAGCCGAGTTGCCCACCCTCTTGTCTTATTACACCGAGAAAAAACTCTCCAAACACCCAGAAGAATTTGGCCAAGGTGCAATTGAAGGGGTGGCTGGGCCTGAGGCCGCCAACAACGCCGCAGCAGCAGGTGTGCTCATGCCCTTGCTCACTTTAGGCATCCCCACATCGGCCACCGCCGCCATCATGCTGTCGGCCTTTGAAGGTTATGGCATCCAGACCGGACCACAGCTTTTCAGCCAGCAAGGCGGCCTGGTCTGGACACTGATCGCCAGCCTGTACATCGGCAACGTCATCTTGCTGGTCTTGAACTTGCCCTTGGTCAGCCTGTGGGTCAAGTTGCTCAAAATCCCGCCGCCTTGGCTGTATGCAGGCATCATCGTCATCTCGACAGCGGGTGTTTACGGCGCAGGCAACTCGGTGTTCAACGTCGGCATGTTGTTTGTCTTTGGCCTGCTGGGTTACTTGATGCGCCGCTTTGACTTTCCGGCCGCGCCCCTCATCGTTGGCTTGATTTTGGCGCCCATGGCCGAGCAGTCCATGCGCCAAGCACTGACCATCAGCCAGGGTGAATGGTCCACCTTCTTCACCCGGCCCTTGTCGGGCAGTCTGATGGCGGTATCTTTGTTGCTGTTGGTGGCGCCAACGCTTTGGCGACAAATTCGCAGCAACAAATCCCTATTGAAGTAAAGCTTTTGATACGTATTTCCCCTCTTCAAACAGCATGCTTTTTTTGATTTGATATGCACTTTCTATTGTCTTAGAACCAAATTTAAAAACATGAGTCACGACGACAACTCCCCCATTCAAAGACGCGACTACCTCAAGTGGATGGGCGCGGCCGGTCTGGCCGCAACGGGTGTGTCGGGCCATGCCCAATCGGCCTGGCCCAGCAAGCCCATCCGCTGGATCATCCCTTTTGCGCCTGGCGGCACCTCCAGCATCGTGGCCCGCGGCATTGCAGCCCAGCTGACCAAGCAAATGGGCCAGTCTTTTGTCATTGACAACAAAGGCGGTGGTGGCGGTGTACCCGCCATGCAAGAAATGCTCCGCGCTCCAGCCGACGGCTACACCATCGTCATGAGCCACATCGGCCTGATGGCGGTCAACCCCCTGATCTACCCCGACAGCGGCTACGACGTGAACAAAGACTTTGTGCCCGTGACCTTGCTGTCCCGCGTGCCCAGCCTGTTTGTGGTGCACAAAGACGTGCCCGTGACCGACATGAAGTCCTTGGTCGCCTACGTCCGCGCCCGCCCCGGTCAGCTCAACTACGCATCTGCCGGCAACGCCAGCGCAGGCCACCTGGCCATGGAAGCCCTCAAACTGGCCACCGGCATGTTCATCACGCACATCCCCTACCGCGGCACAGGCCCCGCGCTGAACGACGTGCTGGCGGGTCGCATTCAACTGATGTCTGCAGGCACACCGGCCCTTTTGCCGCACATCAAGAGCGGTGTTTTGCGCTGCATTGCCACAGGCACCACCGAGCGCATTCCGGTGCTGCCCGACGTCCCAACCGTCATGGAGGGTGGCTACAAAGACTTTGAAACCGTGCAGTGGTACGGCATCCACGCCCGCGCCGGCACACCTCCAGAGATCATCAACCGGCTGCAGCAAGAGTGCGCCAAGGCCGTCAAATCGCCCGAGGTCATTGCGCAAAACGCCGCCGAAAGCGCCATTGCCGGTGGCGGCACGCCTGCCGAGTACGGCGCCTACGTGGCCCGTGAACAAGCCCGCTGGAAAGACGTGGTCATCAAAGGCCAGATCCGACCCGGCTGAAGCCTGCGCGGCCTGGTCTTCTATCGAGGCCAGCAGCCCTCGCCCCCAATCAACCCCTGCAGGGCAGCTTGCAGGGGTTTTTTTGAGGGTGCTGCCTCACTCACACCTCAGCTTTTGGACGTGCGCCGGCTTTGCAGCATGGCCACGTTCATCTCGCCGTCGAGCGCTGACGCATAAAAACGCTCGATCATCTGCACCGATGTTCTGGCGTTGCGGGCCAATGTCAGCATGTCGATGCCCTGGCCATAAAGCAGCCGAAACATGATGGACGTGTGCCGCAAACAATACAGCGTGCGCAAACGGCCCATCGCATCTTCTGGGGCCACACCCGCCTCGCGCATCACCCATTTGAACCAAAAACCCAACACGGCCAAGGCGTAATTGCGATCCGTCTCGGCGGGCAAAAACACGTAGTCTTCTGGCCCGCCACGGCCATCGCGCTGCGCCTGCGCCAGTGCAGCCTCATAGACCTGCACCGCCGGGCGCAATGTCACCATGGGCGCGTCGTGGCGCTTGGTCTGCGGCAAGGTCATGCGCAAATACACACTGCTGCCCCGCACCACCTGCACATGCTTGTGCTTGAGTTGGCGCAAATCACCGGGACGCACAAAACTGTTGACCATGAAGCGAATGGCCCAAGCCATGTCGGGTGGCAAACTCAGGTTGCGCGGCTGCACCCAAAAACGCTCGCGGTGACCGGCAGAGGCCTTGACCTCGGGGGCCTTGTCACCGTGGCGGGCCAGGCGGTGCGCGGTGCGCACCACAGCCGCATACTCCTTCAGACTCAGCATGGAGCGGGGCCGGTTGGCCACCTTGATCGTGGGCAACTCGGGCACTTCACGCAAAAAACCGTGGCGAATGGCCAGCTTGAGCAGTTTGCGCACCACCACCAGGTATTGCGACACCGTGGTCGAACTCAAATGGGCGTCTGTCAAGCGCTTGACAAACGCGTCCATCATCACCGGCGTGACCTGAGAGGGCGGAATGTATTTGAAATACGGCAACACATGGGCGTCGAGGCGGTTTTTCAAAATACCCACCGAAGCCGCACTCAACTCGCCGCGTTGGACGCGCTGGTTTTCTTGCGCAATCAACTGATCGGCCAATACATCGAAGTTATTTGAGCGCATCGCCCCTTGCGTCATGACCGAATCGGTCATGACCGATCGCTTGCGCGGATGGCTTTTGGACCGATGTGGGGTCGAAGGGGCGTCGTCCAAACCATCAGACCCCTCCTCGTCTTCAAATTTATTGTTTTTAATGTTTTGAGTTGACCCCCTCTGTCCCCTCGACATCTCCCGCCATGCATCAGGACTGACCACATAAAACACCGGCTGATTGGCATCCAAAATGGCCACGGCAGATGCACCCGATTCCCCTACGATGTTCAAGGGTTTTACCAAGAAGTCGTCAAGGCTTGCGCACAAGAAACCGAAGAGAGGGCGGACGGTCATGAGAAGCTATAAAAAAATAGAATGACATTCACATAATAACTCTTTATTCTCAAATAATGTCAAAAATGTAGCTGCTCTGGCTACATTGGCAGCCACTGGCACCGCTTTCGCACAGTCGTCCGTCAGCATCACTGGTACAGCTGACATCGCTTACATGAACGTGGGTGGTGGCAGCTCGGTTGTTAAGAACCAGACTCTTAACTCAAGCTACAACGGTTCTTCTACCTCTGCTATCAACTTCGTTTCTTCTGAAGATCTGGGCGGTGGCTTGCGCGCAACTGCTCGCGTCGAGCTTGATCCCCGCGCTATTCTGGTTGATGGCGGCAGCATTGCTACTCACCAAACGTTTGTTGAACTCAGCGGCGGGTTCGGTGCTGTCAAACTTGGTCGCGTCAATACTCCATCACTTGACGCCTTCGGCGCTGCTTCTCCATTGGGTACCGCTGTAGGTGGTGGCTATGGCCTGACAAACGCTGGCGTGGGCATGGCTACTCGTCACGCACGTTCCGTTCGTTACGACACTAAAGCAATGAATGGCTTCACTGCAGCCGTTCAGTATGCTCCTGGTGCTGACAACACTACCGCCGATTCTTTTGCAGGCATCCCCAACCAGCGTCAAGTAACTGAAGTGGGTCTGCGTTACGCCAAAGGCCCCCTGACTGTTGCCTTCGCCAACATCAGCTCTGACGGTACAACCAACTTGGTCACGGCGACCGTTGTGCCTGTCAACACCGCAAAATCCAGTTTCCAGACCATTGGCGTCAACTACGCGATCGGCAGCACGACCCTGTTTGCTGGTTGGAACAAGGGTGACACCATCGGTGCCGCTGCATCTGCTGCAGGCTTGTTCCCACTGGGCGCAATTAACGCAAACCAAGCGACCGACGGTACCCGTTTTGGTCTGCGCCATGTGATGGGTGTTATCACCCTGAATGGTAGCTACGCAAAGCAGGACATTGGTGCGATCACACGCAAAGTGACTGGTTTACGTGCTGAATACGCTCTGAGCAAGCGCTCTGCAGTTTACGCCGCCTACGAAAACTTCGACACTGGCCGCGCAGCCTCTGCAGCTACCAATGCGCTTGAAGGTGGCAAGATCAATACCACTGCTATCGGTGTTCGCCACACTTTCTAATCACACACTGGCGCAAGCCAGTTGAGGTTTAGAAAATCAAAAACCCACCGTGACAACGCGGTGGGTTTTTTTTACGCTTGAACGCTGTCTCTGCAGCGACTGAATCTATTCAACGACAAGGGATAACGCGGGTGACGCTCAAGGCAGCGGCTGATAGATTGAAACGTCCATAGGATGTTCAACATGCACCCAGCTTTTTTCTCTGCCCGCACCCTACAAGCTGCCGCGCAGTCTGTATCGCACTTCCCAGCAAAACACGCCATTCAACTCGGCCTGTCCATTGCAGGCCTCATGTTATTGACGGGTTGCGTCAGCCTGCCCAAAGAAGCCCCTCCAGCCAAAGTGGCCTGTCCTGAGGGCGTTCCTGCGGGCACAGAGTGTTTGCGGGGGCAAGACTCGGCGGGCTCGCATTATTTGATCGCCACGCCCGCCAAATGGAGCGGTGTGCTGGTGGTGCACGCCCATGGCGGCCCTGCACTGGGTGAACCCAAAGCGTCACGGGCTGATGAAGACATCAAGCGCTGGGCCATCACCCTGACAGAAGGCCATGCTTGGGCGGGGTCGGTGTTCAGGCAAGGCGGCTTTGCCGTGACCACGGCGGCCGAAGACACCGAGCGTGTCCGCCGCATCTTTGTGGACCATGTGGCCAAGCCCCAACGCACTTTGTTGCACGGGCAATCTTGGGGCGCCATGGTGGCCACCCGGGCGGCTGAGCTTTACCCCAAATCATGGGAAGGCATTTTGCTGACCAGCGGCGTGGTGGCCGGACCCACCACCTACGATTTCCGTTTGGACTTGCGTGCCATCTACCAGCACCTGTGCCGCAACCATCCCCGGCCCGATGAGCCGCAGTACCCCTTGTCTTTGGGCTTGCCTGCCGACAGCAAAATGACCGCCGCCGAATTGGCCAATCGGGTCAACGCTTGTCTGGGCTTGCGCAAACCAGCAGCACAACGCACGGCCGAGGAAGCCCAAAAAATTAAAACCATCGTCTATGTCTTGAAAATCCCAGAAAACTCGATCGTGGGCCATGTCAACTGGGGCACCTTCACCTTGCGCGATGTGGTTGAAAAAAGCGGCGGGGCCAGTCCCTTCGGCAATGACACCGTCAACTACAGTGGCTCCGCCAACGATGCGGCCTTGAATGCCGAAGTGCTTCGCTTCAAGGCCGATGCCAAGGCAAGCGCCAGGTTTGATGCCGACGTGAACCACCAAGGCCGTTTCAAAGTGCCGGTCTTGACCACCCACGGCATCGGCGACTCCACCGTCTTTGTCGAGGGCAGCGACACCCTTCGCCAACGCATGGAAGCGTCTGGCAACGGCGCGCGCCTGGTGCAAACGTATGTGAACTCCTCAGAGCACAGCTATCTGGGCGATGCGATTTACCCACCGCTGTTTGAGGCGCTCTTGACATGGGTCAACCAAGGCACCAAGCCCACACCTGGCGGTATTGCCGCGCGATGCCCAGCCTTGCGGCCTGCGCAAGCGGCTGAGTGCCGGTTTGACACCGCTTACACGCCTCGCCCTCTGGCCAGCCGCATCGCGCCGCGCTGAACGAGGGCAACAATCTAGAGCAGTCCCCTCAAGCGCCACGAGGTTGGCGCTTGCAGGGGCGTCCTATACTTCGCGCTTGTCCAGCGGGTACGTTGGCATCCGGCGCTGCGTCAGCGCTACCCAGACTGTTGCAAAGTTTATGGAACCCAGCCACCCCGTCACCATCGATCCTTTAGCCGCTCCAGCGGCAGCCAAAGAGACCGGCCGCACCAACGACCCGGCGCGCACCATGGCCGAGATCCTGGCCGTGGCCACGCACGAGTTTGCTGACAAGGGGCTCACGGGGGCGAGGATCGACGCGATTGCGGCAGCCACGCGCACCAGCAAGCGCATGATCTATTACTACTTCGGCAGCAAGGACGGGCTTTACCTGGCCGTGCTCGAAGAGGCTTACCGCCGCATGCGGGCCATTGAGTCGGATCTGCACTTGGGCGATCTGCCGCCGCTGGCGGCCTTACAAAAATTGGTCGAGTTCACGTATGACCACCACCGCGACAACGAGGACTTCATCCGCCTGGTGATGAACGAGAACATCCAGCGCGGCGACTACCTGCGTCAAAGCAACAACATCCAGCAGCTCAACTCCACGGCCATTCGCGCTGTGCGCGATGTGTACGAGCGTGGGGTGCAGGACGGCGTGTTTCGCCCAGGGCTAGAGCCAGTGGACATCCACTCGGCCATTTCGGCCTTCACGTTTTTTAACGTCTCCAACCGCCACACCTTTGGCGTGATTTTTCAGGACAAAGCCAGCCCCACCAAGGCCCAGACCCTCAAGCGCGAGCATGTGGTGGAACTGATCCTGCGCTTTGTCAGTCATTCCGTTACGGCATAACAGTTAGCCCGTCATAACGTCAAAACCTAGGGTAATCACCAATCCCTGAAAAACTAACCAGTTCGTACATTATCGAGAGTCCTGAATCGGAGACGTGTGTTGGTTCAAAAATTCATTGATGGTTTTTGCAAATTCCTGAGCGTTGTCATCGCCCTGTGTCTGGCCGTGATGGTGGTGTTGGTGTTTGGCAATGTGGTCATGCGCTACGGGTTCAACTCGGGCATCACCTTGTCTGAAGAATTGTCGCGCTGGTTGTTCGTCTGGATGACCTTCATGGGCGCGGTGGTGGCCCTCAGAGAACATGGACACCTGGGCACCGACATGTTGTTGAGCCGCTTGGGCCCGCTGGGCAAAAAGTGTTGCTTGGGTTTGTCTTACCTCACCATGCTCTTCATCTGCTGGCTGCTGTTCAAAGGCGCCTACCAACAAACCGTCATCAACCTGGGCAGCACCAGCGCAGTGATGGAAGTGTCTATGGCTTGGGTGTACGCCCCTGGCGTGGTGTTTGCGGTCTTGGGTGGTTTGATATTGCTGACCGACTTGTTTCGCTTGCTCACCGGTCAAGTGCGCGATGAAGACCTGGTCATGGTGCAAGAGTCCGAATCGGTACCCCACAACAGCCACGGCAAAGATTGAAGGCACAGGACACGCACATGACGATCGCTGTTTTTATTTTTTCCTTGCTGGGCGCCATGGCCATTGGCATTCCGATCGCTTTTGCGCTGATGGTTTGCGGCGTGGCGCTGATGTGGCACCTGAACATGTTCGATGCCCAGATCCTCGCGCAAAACCTGCTCGAAGGCGCCAACAGCTTCCCTTTGCTGGCCGTACCGTTTTTCATGCTGGCGGGCGAGATCATGAACGCAGGCGGCTTGTCGCGCCGTATCGTGAACTTTGCGATGGCCTGCGTGGGCCACATCAAAGGTGGCCTGGGCTATGTGACCATCATGGCGGCCGTGATCATGGCGGCCCTGTCGGGCTCGGCCGTGGCCGATGCGGCAGCGCTGTCGGCCCTGCTTTTGCCGATGATGGTGGCCGCTGGCCATGACCGGGCTCGCTCGGCGGGCTTGATCGCGTCGGCCAGCATCATCGCCCCGGTCATTCCCCCCAGCATCGGGTTCGTGATCTTTGGGGTGGCGGGCAATGTATCTATCTCCAAGCTGTTCATGGCTGGCATCGTGCCCGGCATCATGCTGGGAGCTGCACTGTGGGTCACTTGGTGGTGGTTGGCGCGTCGTGAGATGGTGCAGGTGCCGCCACGCAAATCCTTGGGCGAGGTCCTGGTGGCGATGCGCGAGGCCACTTGGGCGCTGGTCATGCCGCTCATCGTGGTGTTGGGCCTGAAGTTCGGCGTGTTCACCCCCACCGAAGCGGCGGTGGTGGCGGCCGTCTATGCCTTGTTCATTTCCACATTCGTTTACCGCGAGTTGGGCCTCAAAGACCTGTACCCCTTGTTTGTCAGCTCGGCCAAAACCAGCGCGGTGGTGATGTTCTTGGTGGCCGCCGCCATGGTGTCGGCCTGGCTCATCACCGTGGCCAACTTGCCAGCGCAATTGATCGAGATTTTGCAGCCCCTGCTCGACAGCCCCCGTTTGCTCATGTTCACCATCATGGTGATCATCATTGTGGTGGGCACCGCACTCGACATGACGCCCACCATCTTGCTGTTGACCCCGGTGCTCATGCCGGTGGTCAAGGCCGCAGGCATCGACCCGGTTTATTTCGGTGTGCTGTTCATCATCAATTGCGCCATTGGCCTGATCACACCGCCCGTGGGCACGGTGCTCAACGCGGTGGCGGGTGTTGGAAAAATCAGCATGGACGAAGTCACCCGAGGCGTGATGCCGTTCATGATCGCCCAGTTCACCATCATGTTTGCCATGGTGCTCTTCCCGGCCTTGGTCATGGTGCCAGCCCGCTGGTTTTATTGATTTTTCGGGGGTCGTCTGACCGGGTACGCCAGACGACGAGCCCCACAAATGACAAGCGTACGTCCGATTCACTTTAACTTTGGAGACATCTCATGAAACGTGTATTCATCAAATCCTTGATCGCGACCGTGGCTTTGGCGGCGGTGGGTGTGGCTTCGGCGCAAGACAAAACCATCAAGTTCGCCAACCAGAATGCGGCGGGTCACCCCATCGTTCAGGGCATGGAGAAGTTCAAGGAAATCGTCGAGAAAAACTCGGGCGGCAAGATCAAAGTCAACATCTTCCCCGGTGGTGCACTGGGCAGCGACCAGGCCAACGTGTCGGCCCTGCAAGGCGGCACGCTGGAGATGGCGTCCATGAACTCGGGCATCTTTGCCTCGCAAGTGCGTGAATTTTCCGTGTTTGACTTCCCCTTCATGTTCGCCAGCGGCCAAGAAGCCGATGTGGTGGTGGACGGTGCTTTTGGCAAAAAAATGCACGCCCGACTGGAAGAAAAAGGCTTGGTGGGACTGGGCTTTTATGAGCTGGGCTTTCGCCACCTGACCAACGGCCGCCGCGCCATCAACAAGGTGTCGGACATCGAAGGCCTGAAGCTGCGTGTGATCCCCAACCCGATCAACGTGGACTGGGTCAAAGCGCTGGGTGCCAACCCCACACCGCTGCCCTTCCCCGAGCTGTACGCTGCGCTGGAACAAAAAGCCGTGGACGGCCAGGAAAACCCAGTGGCCACCATCAACGGCGCCAAACTGTTTGAAGTGCAAAAGCACATGGCCCTGACCGGTCACCAGTACAACCCCCAGTCGGTCGTGATGAGCAAGAAGTTTTGGGACACCTTGTCTGCCGCTGAAAAGAAAATCGTGAGCGACGCGGCTGCCGAGTCCTCCAAGTTCCAGCGCACCCAAGCGCGCGCCCAAGAGGCCAGTTTGCTGGAGAACCTGAAGAAAAACGGCATGCTCGTGACCAGCTTGCCACCGGCCGAAGTGGCCATCTTGCGCGACAAGATGAAGCCCGTGATTGCCAAGCACGGCGAGGCGATTGCCGCCACCGTGACCGAGCTGCAGGCCGAGCTGGCCAAGCTGCGCAAGTGATGGCGCAGGCCATGGTCCAGCGCAAGCTGGCCATGGCTTTTTCCTCTGAACGGCATTCGCCCACCTGGCTTCACCCTGCAACATGATCAACGGCAATACCGAACTCATCGCCCACATTGGCTACCCCACGCACACCTTCAAGTCGCCGATGATTTACAACCCGTACTTCAACGAGGCGGGCATCAACGCCGTGGTGGTGCCGATGGGTTGCAAGCCAGAGAACTACGGCGCACTCTTGAAGTCGGTGTTCATGCTGGAGAACATCCGGGGCGCGCTGATCACCATGCCGCACAAGGTCAGTACCGTGGGTTTGATCGATGAAGTCACCGCCACCGTGCGGGTGGCGGGGGCTTGCAACGCGGTCAAGCGCTTGGCCGATGGCCGCTTGGTGGGCGACATGTTTGACGGCGCAGGCTTTGTGCGCGGCGTCCAGCGCAAGGGCTTTGACCTGAGCGCCAAACGCGCACTGGTGGTGGGCACGGGCGGTGTGGGCTCTGCCATTGCGGCATCGCTCGCGGGTGCGGGCGTTGCGGCCATCGGTTTGTTTGACGTCCACAGCGCTTGCAGCCAAGCACTGGCCCAGCGACTCCAAGACAACTACCCCCATATTGAGGTGCGCACCGGGTCGAACGATCCAGCGGGGCACGATCTGGTCGTCAACGCCACGCCCTTGGGCATGAACGAAGGCGATCCGCTGCCCCTGGATGTCTCGCGGCTGTCGCCCGAGACTTTTGTGGGCGAGGTGGTGATGAAGGCCGAGACCACCGCATTTTTGGCGGCCGCCCAAGCGCGCGGCTGCCGCACACAGGTGGGCACTGACATGTTGTACGAGCAAATCCCTGCCTACCTGGAATTTTTTGGCCTGCCCACGACCACTGCCGAAGTGCTGCGCCGTGTGGCGCAATTGAGTTATTGAATAGCCCACTGGAGCCTTGAGATGAGCTTGAACAAAGTGGACCGCGAGGCCGTCCCAGAAATGCCCAACCGATTGGGCATCGCAGGCATTGAATTCATCGAATACGCCACCAGCCGCCCGCAGGCCTTGGGTCAGGTGCTCGAAAACATGGGCTTTCGCCCGGTGGCCCGTCACCGCTCTCGCGAGGTGACGCTGTACCGCCAGGGCAGCATGAACCTGGTGGTCAACGCCAGCCCCGACGATGCGCGGGTCAGTGGCACGGTGGATGGCCAACCCGTGATCTCTGCGGTGGCATTCCGCGTGCATGATGCTCTGAAGGCGCACACCCGCTGCCTTGAGCTGGGTGCCTGGACCGTGGACAGCCACGCGCAGGCCATGGAACTGCACATCCCCGCCATCCATGGCCCGGGTGGCAGTCGCTTTTACTTTGTAGACCGCTGGCAAGAGTTCTCGATCTACGACATCGACTTCAAGCCCATTCCCACGGTCGATCCGAACCCGCCTGCGCTGGCAGGCATGCGCTACTTTGGCGTGGTGCAGTACATCGGTGCCGCCCGCAGCGCCGACTGGCTGACCTATTACGAACACATGTTCGACTTCAACAGCATTCCCGACGAAGAGCGCTTTGGCATCTTGCCCAAGGGCAAGCTGATGAAAAGCCCCTGCGGCAGCTTCTTGTGGCAACTGGTGGAGCCTGAGCCCTGGATGGATGCCGATGACAGCCCAGAATCTTTGCAGCGCATGGGCTTGGGCGTGCCCGATGTGGGCCAGGCCGTGGCGGCGCTCAAGGCGCGTGGGGTGGAGTTTGTCGAATCCACCCGGTTGCATCCTGAAGACCGGGGTGCGCTCACCCGCGCCACGCTGGGCTCGGTGGCCTTTGAACTGGTTCACCAGTGAGGCCGCGCATGAACATGCTTGACGGCTACGGCATGGACACCATCACCATGGCAGGCACGCTAGAGGCCAAGCTGGCCGCCATGAAGGCGGTCGGTTTTTCTCAGGTGATGCTGATGGCGCGCGATCTGGTGACTCACCCTGGGGGCGTGAAGGCTGCGGTGGAGGCCGTGCGCGAAAGCGGCATGCGGCCCACAGGCTTTCAGGTGTTGCGCGATTTTGAAGGCCTGTCAGGGCACCTGCACAGCTACAAACTCGACATCGCCAAATCGATGCTCGAGATGTGCGCCGCCACTGGCAGCCAAGTTTTGCTGGTGTGTTCGTCCACTTCGCGTCACGCCACACAAGACCTTGACGCCATCGCCGCCGACCTGAAAAAACTCGCCATGTTGGCCGTGCCGCTGGGCATCCAGATCGCCTACGAAGCCCTGTCTTGGGGCCGCACGGTCAACGAGTTCACCACCAGCTGGGATGTGGTGTGCCGCGCCGATTGCCCCAATCTGGGCATTGGCATCGACGCCTTCCACATCTTCGCGGCCAAGACTTCCTTGGACGCCATCGAAGAACTGGACCCGTCCAAGATTTTTTTGGTACAGCTGTCGGACTTCATGTGGCAAGAAACCCCGACCTTTGAAGAACGCATGACCACGGCACGCACTTTCCGTGTGTTTCCAGGTGAGGGCGTGCACAGCGAGCAGCTGGCCGATCTGGTGCTGCGCTTGGACCGCATCGGTTACCGGGGCGATTACAGCTTCGAAGTGTTCAACGACGACTACCAGCAACTGCCGCTGGACACGGTGGCCGAGCGCGCCCGCAAGAGTGCCACTTGGTTGCATCAAGACGTGCTGCACAAAGCGGCACCCTTGCCTGCTTGGGTGCGGGGAATTTGAGGTCGAAGCTTATTGGGGCTTTCCCTGATGCGGCTTGTATGGCATTGGACTGGCCCTAAGATCGTTCAACGCCGTCATCTCATTTTGGGCGTTGCCTTCCATTCATCACAGGAGATATTCATGAATTTTGTTCGCCGCAGTTTGACGCTGGCATCCTTGGTGGTGGCCAGCGGTGTGGCATCTGCCCAAGCCTTCCCGGACCGTGAGTTGTCGGGTGTGATCATGTGGGGCGCCGGTGGCGCTACCGATGTGGTGGCGCGCGCAGTGGCCCCGTTTGCCGAAGAAGCCTTGGGCAAAAAAATCATCATGCAAAACAGGTCAGGCGGTGCAGGGGCCATCTCGACCAATTTTGTGAACCAGCAGCCATCGGACGGTTATACCTTGCTGATGGGGGCAGAAAACCCACAGTTGCACGGTGTGTTGGGCTTGGGTGAACTGGACTATTCCAAGTTTTATCCGGTGAACATTTTGGGCCGTGGCATTGTGGTCATCGTGGCCAACAAGGACAAGCCTTGGAAGTCTTTCAAAGACGTGCTGGCCGAGGCCCAAGCCAACCCCGGCAAAGTCAAGATGGGCTCGACCGGCCCCGGCGGACTGCCGCACAGCGTGGGCTCCATGATTGGCACCCTCACCAAGATGCCTGTGACCGCCGTGCCCTTTGACGGCGAAGGCCCAGGCCTGACAGCTTTGCAAGGCGGGCATGTGGACTTCATGCCCGTGGGCTTGGGCGCTGCGTCTGAGCACATCAAGGCAGGACGCGTGAAGGCCTTGGCGGTGCTGAGCGACAGGCCTTACGAGGGCATTCCGGCCTTGACCGCTGATCTGCCGGGCATTGGCAAGTATTTGCCTTGGGGTCCGTTTTATGGCGTGTTCGTCAAGCGGGATGTGCCCGATGCCGTCAAGGCCAAGCTGACGGCTTCCTTCAAAACCGCGGCCAGCAACCCCCAGTTCGTCAAACTGATGACCGACCGCGGCAACGTCATGATGAACGTATCGGGCAACGAGGCCGATGCCTTCTTGAAAAAGTGGCAGTCGGTCACTGCCTGGACACTCCAAGAGGCTGGTGTCGCCAAGAAGTCGCCCGCCGATCTGGGCATTGCCAAGCCCTGATGCAGGCTTGCAGCGGAGATGACCATGCCTGAGAAGAAATCACGTTTGCCCGGTGAGTTGACGTTCACACTGTTGCTGATGCTGGGCAGTTTGTATTTATTACATCAGGCCTATGGCATCTCCGGTTTTGAATCCATCACCTCGGCCGGCGTTTTTCCTATGATGTCGGCCTTGGTGATGGTGATCACGGCCCTGATCGCCTTGTTTGGTGTCGCCCAGCACCCGCTGGTCGCGCCGGATGATGGCGAAAGCCCTTCAAGCCATTTCATCCGGCGCATCACCCCGCAGGTGTGGGTCATGTTCACCACAACGGTTGTGCTCTTCATGTTGCTGTTGTCCAAATTGGGCTTCGTGTTGTCGGCCTATTTGTTTTTGGTGCTGTCCATGCGATTGCTGGGCAGCACGCGCTGGCTCTTCAACGCGCTGTTGAGCGCGGTCTCGTTGGCCGTGGTGTACCTGATTTTTCAGACGGTGTTTTCTGTCATCTTGCCCAAAGGCACCTGGTTGACGGGGTTGTGGACATGATGCAAGCGCTTGAATTTTTCTTGATTTCGTGGACCAGCCCCTATCTGGTTTTCTTGATCGCGGCGGGCACCTTTGCTGGCATTTACATTGGCGCCATTCCCGGTCTTTCCGTGACCATGGCGGTGTCTATCCTGATTTCATTCACCTTCAAATGGCCTGTCAACGATGCCTTGGCCCTGATCTCGGGCATTTTTCTGGGGGGCGTTTATGGCGGTTCGCGCAGCGCCATCTTGCTCAATATCCCAGGCGCACCGGCAGCCGTCGCCACAACGCTGGATGGCTACCCCATGGCCAAGCGGGGTGAGGCGGGTGCAGCCATTGGCTTGACCACCGTGATGTCGGTCATCGGCGGTTTTGTCGGCATTGCCGCCTTGGCGGTCGCTGCGCCAGCCTTGTCTGATTTTGCATTGATGTTTGCTCCGCGCGACTACCTGATGCTGGCCATTTGGGGAATTTTGCTGGTGGGCGCTTTGTCGGGCGGCTCATTGGCCAAGGGCATCTTTGCAGGTGCGTTGGGCGTGCTCATTGGCATGGTCGGTCTGGACCCGATGACCGCCGAGCCGCGCATGACGTTTGGCAACATGCAATTGACCGCTGGTATTTCTTATGTGGCTGCGATGATCGGTTTTTTTGGTGTGGCCGAGGTGTTGGTTCAACTGCATGAACTCAAACTCAAAGCGGTCAAGCAAAACGTCAGCAAGATCATTCCTTCTTGGGGTCTGATTCGCAAGTACTTGCCTTTGTCACTGCGCACCTCGGGCATTGGCGTGGTGGTGGGTGCTTTGCCGGGTGCGGGTGGTGATATCGCAGCATTGATGGCCTATGACCATGCCAAGCGAACCGTCAAAAACCCCTCACACCCTTTTGGTGAAGGCGCTCACGAGGGGCTGGTGGCACCTGAATCGGCCAACAACGCGGCGGTGGGTGGTGCCTACATTCCGATGATGACACTGGGCATTCCAGGCGATGCTGTGACGGCCGTGATCATCGGCGCACTCTACATTCATGGCCTCAAACCAGGTCCGATGTTGATGATCGAAACGCCCCATCTGTTTTGGTTCATTGTGGGCACGCTGGTGTTGGCCAATTTCTTCTTGCTCTTTTTTGGCCTGACCGGCATCAAGCTGTTTGCCAAACTGGTGGAAACACCCAAACCGATTTTGTTACCGATGATTCTGATCTTGTCGGCTGTGGGTGCTTACGCCATCAACAACAACCCGGTCGATGTCTATTGGATGTTGGGTTTCGGTATCTTTGGTTACTTCCTCAAGATGTACGGCTACCAAGTCGGCCCGATCATCCTGGGCATGATCTTGGGCCCCTTGATGGACCGCAGCTACCGTCAGGCCATGATTTCGGCCGAAGGCCAAGTGGGGCAATTTTTGGGCGAGTTCTTCACATCCCCCTTGTCAACGGTCATTTTATTGGCCTTGACACTGACCATCGTGAGTCAAACCGCTTTATGGAAACGCCTGATGCGACGTCCGTGAAGGTGAGCCTTCGGTCCACTGGTTGGGAGCGCTTCAGAGGACTGCTTCCAGTCCTTTTCTTTCAAGCAAACTAAGCAACTTGAGTGATGGGCCACTGGGCTTTTTGTCCCCCAACTCCCACTTCTGAATGGTTGAAATGCTGGTGTTGAGAATGGCCGCAAAAACGGCCTGACTCACATGCTCTTTTTCACGCAATTGACGAATCTGACCCGGGGAGATCGGTTTGACCTCCAGATTGCACAGGGCATCAAATTCAGCCATGCGTCTTTTGCTGATCAATCCAGCACGGTTAAGACCCATCGCTGTTTCATGGACTTCCGACAAAATTCTGCTTTTGCGTTTGGTCGACATTATTCTTCTCCTTGCAATTGAAACAACTGACCGGCGTCTACGGCCACGGCAATGGCTTGTTGATCAAAGTCCAGCAGCGTAGCCGCCAATTCCTGCAACACTTTGAGTTCGCTGGCATCGATGTTGGATCGTTCATTCTTTTCAAAACCGAATAAAAAAATCCAACGCTGTTCGAACTTGGTTGCAACAATTGTCCGAGCCCCAGCGCTTTTACCGCGGCCACGCAGTGCCACTCGCTTTTTGACCAAGTGACCGCCCAGATTGGCGTCAATCAAACCCTGCACCATTTCTTCCGCAGCACCCAAAATGTCCAAATGGGTGACTTGGCTCTTTCGCATCCAGCGTGCGAAGGCTTGGTAACAAAGACTTGCACGATTTCAGACATGATCGAATCATTGCACTAAGTGCAATAATTTCCAAGCAATCATTCAACGGTTAAGGCACCTGTGCTGTTCAAAAACTTCTGGCACGTCACAGGTGGCTCGCACAAGCGGTGGCGGTAGCCCAAAGATTGGGAGCTACGTCACCAACAGATCACTGCTGCGGTATGCCCGCCTTTTGAATCACATCGGTCCAGCGTTTGATGTCGGCATCGAGCAACTGGGCCAGTTGGGTGGGGGTGCTGGACTGGGCTTGAACGTTGAAGCCGGCCAGGCGCTGCACCATGTCGGGCATGGCCAAGACCTTGACCAACTCGGCGTTCAGGCGGCTGACCACGGCTGCGGGCGTCTTGCCGGGGGCGGCCAAGGCGTTCCATGACGACACGTTGAAATCGCTCAGGCCGGGCAACTCGCGCACCACCGGGGTTTGTGGCAAGTCCTTGGGGCGCTTGGCACCCATCACGCCCAGCAGGCGCACGGCTTTGGCGTTGATCTGGGGTTTGAGCGGGCCCAAGATTTCAACCGCCACATCGACCTGACCACCGCGCAAGGCGTTGATGACGGCGGGTGTGCCGTTGTAGGGAATGATCTGAGCAATCAAATTGGCCTGCGTGCGAAACAACTCGCCCGCCAAGTGCTGCGTGCTGCCAATGTTGATGGTGCCCATGTTGAGCTTGCCCGGGTTGGCGCGGCCAAAGCTGACCAAGTCAGCCAAGGTCTTGTGCGGCGATGTCTCGGGCACCACGATGGCGATGTCAAACAGGCCGAGCAAAGACACAGGCGCAAAATCGGTACGGGGGTTGAAGGGCAAGGCCTTGAACAAGCCCGCACTCACGGCCGTGCCGTTGGACATGAGCAACAAAGTGTGGCCATCGGGCTCGGCACGGGCCACCTGCTCGGCCGCCACGATGCCGCCCGCGCCAGGTCGGTTGTCGATCACCACCGGTTGACCCACGTTGACCGAAAGCTGTTGGGCCACGGCCCGCACCGTCAAGTCGGCCACGCCACCTGCCCCAAAGGGCACCACAATGCGCAGAGGTTTGCTGGGGAAACTGCTTTGGGCCCAGGCGGTGTTCAATGCCCCTGCAGACAAAAGGGCGGCTTGTACGAGGCGGCGGCGATTTAACATCTTGTCACTTTCGTCAGATCAAATCGGCTCATGATAAACGGCTACAAAGCGGCTCACCATTCGCTGAAACCCTCGGCAATGCCTTCGACCACCTTCGCCAGGTGCTTGTGGGTGTTGGCTTGGTGTTGGGGTCTGGTCGCTTGTTCGGGGATGCCCCAAAGCCCGCAGGCCGATAGCCCTCCTAAACCCGCACCTTTGCAGCAGCTGCCCTTGCATTTCAGCGCCAAAGACACCGCGCAATGGGACAAAATGGTTTTGCCGGGCAAGCTGCGCACGGCCTACAAACTTGAGCGCCAACCCCAAGGCTATGCCCTGCAAGCGCAGGCCGAGGCATCGGCCAGCATGCTGCGCCAGCGTTTGCGCATCGCACCTGAGCAATTGGGCCGCCTGACGTTTGATTGGCGGGTGGAGCGTCTGATTCCCGGGGCTGACATGCAGCAACGCGACACCGAAGACTCGCCGGTGCGCCTGATTTTGGTGTTCGAAGGCGACCGCCAGCTGTTCAGCCCCAAAAACGCCATGCTGAGCGAACTCACCCACAGCCTGACCGGTGAGCCCATGCCCTATGCCACCCTGATGTACGTGTGGTGCAACCAGTGCCCGCCCGAGTCGGTGATCGTCAACCCCCGCACCGACCGCATCCGCAAACTGGCAGTGGAGTCTGGCCCCGGCCGTGTGGGCACCTGGTTGAGCTACACCCGGAGCATTCGGGCTGATTTCGAAAAAGCCTTTGGCGAAGCCCCCGGCGCCCTGTTGGGGGTGGGCCTGATGACCGACACCGACAACACCCGCAGCACCACACGGGCTTGGTACGGCAAGGTGCACCTTGACTGAATGCACCAGTCCGGTGCGCGACAGGCACTTTGGGGGAATTCCCTCTGTCTGCAACAGGCACAAATGTTGCACACTTATCTGTCATACAACTGCAACGAACGAGGTGATTGAATGAAGAAATTAGCGCCCCAATGGCTGTCCGGTGTCCTCACCACTTCTTTGGTTTTGGCCGGTTTGGTTTCTGCAGGCATGGTTCAGGCCAAGCCCTTCAAATGGACCAGCGCCAGTGACATCCCCACGCTGGACATCCATTCTCAAAACAACGCCTTGGGCAACGGGGTGCACGCCGCCATTTTTGACTCGCTGCTCTACTACAACAGCAAAACCTTCAAGATCGAGCCGCGTTTGGCCACTTCGTGGCGCGAAGTCACGCCCACACAGCACCGGTTCAATCTGCGCAAAGGGGTCAAGTTCAGTGACGGCACCGATTTGACGGCCGATGACGTGGTCTTTTCTTTGGATCGCGCACGCGCCAAAACCTCCAACTTCAACATTTACGCCCAAGGCATCAGCCGCGTCGTCAAGGTGGACGCCCACACGGTCGACGTCATGCTGAGCGGCCCCAACCCGGTGCTGATCAACCAATTGACCGAGCTGCGCATCATGAGCCGGGCTTGGGCTGAAAAGAACAAATCCATGGAGCCCAAGGACATCCGCTCCAAGGAAGAAAACTTTGCCCACCGCAACGCCATGGGCAGCGGCCCCTACATGGTCAAGGAATGGCAGCCTGACCAAAAGTTGGTTCTGGTGAAAAACCCGCTGTGGTGGGGTTGGGCCAATGCACCGACCAACGTGACCGAAATCATCTACACCCCCATCAAGAACGAAGCCACCCGCGCCGCCGCTTTGCTGTCGGGTGAGATTGACTTTATCCTGGACCCCAGCCCGCAAGACTTGGGCCGCATGCGCAACAACGCCAACCTGAGGGTGGTGGACGGCATTGAAAACCGCACCATCTTCTTAGGGATGGACCAGCACCGTGAAGAATTGCCGGGCTCCAACGTCAAGGGCAAAAACCCCCTCAAGGACGTCAAGGTGCGCAAGGCGCTGTACCAAGCCATCGACATCGACACCATCCACCGCGTCACCATGCGCGGCCTGTCGCAAAATACCGGCGCCTTGGTGGCGCCACAAGTCAACGGCTGGACGCAAGGCGTGAACACGCGCTTCCCTTATTCACTCGACGCCTCCAAAAAGCTGTTGGCCGAAGCCGGTTACCCCAACGGCTTCGAGGTGGACTTTGCCTGCCCCAACAACCGCTACATCAACGACGAAGAGATCTGCCAGGCCATCACCGCCATGTGGGCCAAAGTGGGCGTGCGTGCCAAGCTGCGCACCTTGCCCTTGGTCACTTACTTCCCCATGATCCAGCGCTACGAAGCCAGCATCTACATGCTGGGCTGGGGCGTGCCCACCTTCGATGCACTCTACAGCCTGCAGTCGCTGACACGCAGCGTGGGCACAGGGGGAGATGGCAACTACAACGTGGGACGCTACAGCAATGCCCGAATGGACTACGTGGTGGACCGCGCCAAGACCGAGACGGATCTGCCGGTGCGCAACCGTTTGCTGACCGAAGGTTTGCAACTGTCCAACGACACCGTGTCGCACATCCCGCTGCACAACCAAGTGATTCCTTGGGCCATGAAGAAAAACGTGGAAGTGGTACACCGCCCTGACAACCGTCTGGATTGGACGCTGATCAAGGTCAACTGATGCTCGCTTTCATCTTGCAGCGGCTGATCCAGGCCGTGATCGTCATGGTCACGGTGGCCTTCATCGCGTTTTTGTTGTTCCAGTATGTGGGCGATCCGGTG
>NZ_CALPTI020000025.1:0-48711 GCF_943326455.1 Limnohabitans sp. Rim8 | reverse complement strand
GCCGTGGCCGCTTTCAAGAAAAGCTTTGCTTAATTTCTACCTGATCAAAAGGAGCCTCTGATGGCATCGGGCAAGGAACTACGCACCAAGATCAAATCGGTGGAAAACACCAAGAAGATCACCAAGGCCATGGAGATGATTTCCGTCTCCAAAATGCGCAAAGCGCAGGAGCGTATGCGCACGGCCCGGCCTTACAGCGAGAAGATTCGCAACATTGCGACCCATCTCGGTCAGGCCAACCCTGAGTATGTGCACCCCTTCATGAAGCGCAACGACGGCAAGTCGGTGGGTTTCATTGTGGTCACCACAGACAAGGGTTTGTGTGGCGGTTTGAACACCAACTTGTTGCGGGCAGTGACCGTTCAATTGCGCGAAACCCAGGCACAGGGCAAAACGCCTATGGCTGTGGCCATCGGCGGCAAAGGCCTCGGTTTTCTGAACCGGGTCAACGCCAAGGTGGTTTCTCATGTGACGCAATTGGGCGATAAGCCGCACCTCGACAAGCTGATTGGCCCCGTCAAGGTGTTGCTCGACGCTTATGCTGCAGGCGAAGTGAGCGCTGTTTACCTGTGCTACAACAAGTTTGTCAGCACCATGGCTCAGCAACCCACCATCGACATGTTGTTGCCATTGTCAACAGCCGATATGCAGGCAGAAACCAAAGCAGCCGGTCATACGCACGCTTGGGATTACATCTACGAACCCGATGCCCAAACGGTCATTGACGAGTTGTTGGTTCGTTATGCAGAAGCTTTGGCTTATCAGGCCGTGGCCGAAAACATGGCTTCCGAGCACGCAGCGCGGATGGTGGCCATGAAGGCCGCAACCGACAACGCAGGCAATGTGATTGGCGAGCTCAAGTTGGTCTACAACAAGACACGTCAAGCTGCCATCACCAAAGAACTGTCGGAAATCGTCTCTGGCGCAGCCGCAATCAGCGGTTGATTCCCAGTTCAGCAAATTCAAATTATTTGGAGCGAAAAATGCAAGCCCAAGGAAAAATTGTTCAGTGTATTGGCGCTGTGGTCGACGTGGAATTCCCACGCAACCAAATGCCCAAAGTTTATGACGCACTCAAAATGGAAGGCTCCGCGCTGACCCTGGAAGTGCAACAGCAACTTGGCGACGGCATCGTGCGCACCATTGCGCTCGGTTCCTCCGACGGGCTGCGCCGTGGTCTGGTCGTGTCCAACACCGGTAAAGCCATCACCGTTCCCGTGGGCAAAGCCACACTGGGCCGCATCATGGACGTTTTGGGTTCGCCCATTGACGAACGCGGCCCTGTGAGCCAAGAGCTCACCGCTTCGATTCACCGCAAAGCTCCAGCTTATGATGAATTGAGCCCTTCACAAGAATTGCTGGAAACCGGCATCAAAGTGATTGATTTGGTTTGCCCCTTTGCCAAAGGCGGTAAGGTGGGCCTGTTTGGTGGTGCCGGTGTGGGCAAGACCGTGAACATGATGGAGCTCATCAACAACATCGCCAAGGCACACAGCGGTTTGTCCGTGTTTGCTGGTGTGGGTGAGCGTACCCGTGAAGGCAACGACTTTTACCACGAGATGGCGGACTCCGGCGTTGTGAACCTCGAGAAGCTCGAAGAATCCAAAGTGGCCATGGTCTACGGTCAGATGAACGAGCCACCAGGCAACCGTCTGCGTGTGGCCTTGACCGGTCTGACCATCGCCGAATCATTCCGTGACGAAGGCAAAGACGTGTTGTTCTTCGTGGACAACATCTACCGCTACACACTGGCCGGTACCGAAGTGTCCGCTTTGCTCGGCCGTATGCCTTCTGCTGTGGGTTATCAGCCCACATTGGCTGAAGAAATGGGCCGTTTGCAAGAACGTATCACCTCGACCAAAGTCGGCTCGATCACATCGATCCAGGCCGTTTACGTGCCAGCCGATGACTTGACCGACCCATCACCTGCGACCACCTTTGCTCACCTGGACTCCACTGTGGTGTTGTCCCGTGACATCGCTTCTCTCGGTATCTACCCAGCCGTGGATCCTCTGGACTCCACCAGCCGTCAGTTGGATCCATTGGTGGTTGGTCAAGACCACTACGAAACAGCGCGTGCAGTGCAAGGTACATTGCAGCGCTACCGCGAACTGCGCGACATCATCGCGATCATGGGCATGGATGACTTGGCTCCCGAGGACAAGTTGGCTGTGGCCCGTGCTCGCAAGATCCAGCGTTTCCTGTCGCAGCCGTTCCACGTGGCTGAAGTCTTCACTGGCTCGCCAGGCAAGTACGTGACTTTGGCCGAAACCATCCGTGGTTTCAAAATGATTGTCGCAGGCGAGTGCGATCACCTGCCAGAGCAAGCCTTCTACATGGTCGGCACCATCGACGAAGCTTTCGAAAAGGCCAAAAAGGCAGCTTAAGCCCGCCTTGGGGCGACTGAGAAAGCCTCCCCAAAGCCCGCTTAAAAGCACCTTTTTAAGGAGTAAACATGAACACCATCCACGTTGATGTGGTCAGTGCAGAAGAGACCATCTGGTCGGGCAAAGCCCGATTTGTGGCCTTGCCTGGTGAGTCTGGCGAATTGGGAATTTACCCACGCCACACCCCCCTGATCACCCGCATCAAAGCCGGTTCGGTTCGCATCGAAAAAGCAGACGGCGGCGAGGAATTTGTTTTCGTGGCCGGTGGCCTTTTGGAAGTGCAGCCTGACTGCGTGACCGTTTTGTCAGATACCGCCATCCGTGGCAAAGACCTTGACGAAGAAAAAGCCAATGCCGCCAAACAATTGGCAGAAGAGGCTCTTCGCAACGCCAAAAGCGAAATCGATTTGGCGGTGGCCCAATCTGAGCTGGCTGTTTTGGCCGCCCAATTGTCTGCGCTGCGCAAATACCGTAAAAAGTAACGCGCTCGATCGGCCATGGCTGTCCCCTTGGGTACGGCAACACACACAACCCGGTGCAGCAATGCAACCGGGTTTTTTGTTGGCAAAATGACATGATGCACACGAAAAAACATGAGTATGAAACGTGAAAAAATGAATGCAGCTTTATTGAGCGGTACGCCTGATGATGTGGAGCAGGCTTTCTATGAGGCCTTGCACAATGCTGATCTGGACAAACTCATGGCGTGCTGGGCTGAAGAGGACGACATTGTGTGTGTCCATCCAGGAGGCGGCCGCATGATTGGCGTCGGCGCGATCAGGGCCACCTTTGAAAACATGTTCAACAATGGCAGCGTTCAGGCCTACCCAGAAAGAATCCACAAAATTGAATCCTTGGCGTCCTCCGTGCACCATCTCGTGGAGCGTGTAGAAGTCATCACACCGCAAGGCGCAAAGCATGCCTATGTGATCGCCACCAACGTGTATCACAAGACGGCGCAGGGATGGCGAATGGTGGCCCACCACACCAGCCCGGGAACAGCCAATGACACTGCAGATACCGGCGCGAAACCCACGGTGCTGCATTGATCCGATGAAATATGCTGCACCCGTTTGGCTGCCCGGAGGCCATGCTCAAACCATATGGTCTGCGTTGTATGCCAAGACAAGAAGCCGAACAGCATTGCCACTGCAGCGAACGCGCTGGAATACGCCAGATGGTGACTTCGTGGATGTCGATCACCAAAGTGCAAGTTGTGGAAGCAGACCGATGTTGGTGCTGTTTCATGGGCTCGAGGGCTCATCTGCCAGCCATTACGCGCAGGCCTTCGCCGATTGGTCGGCCGAGCAGGATATCCATCTGGCCATGCCTCATTTTCGAGGCTGCAGTGGTCAGATCAACCTTGCACCGCGCGCCTACCATTCTGGCGATCACGCCGAGATCGATTGGGTCCTCAAACGCTTGAAACACGAGCATCGACAAAGAGGTGGAAGCGTTTTGGTGGCTGCGGGGGTATCCCTGGGTGGGAATGCATTGATGCGTTGGGCAGCCGAACACGGGCAGCAGGCAAGTCAAGTCTCCGAAGCCATCGCCGCCATCTGCTCACCCTTGGATCTGGCTCAAAGCGGTGCGGCCATAGGCCAAGGACTGAACCGCTTGATCTATACCCCAATGTTCTTGAAAAGTATGAAACCCAAAGCTTTGGCCAAATGGGCGCAGTTTCCGGGCTTGTTCGACAAAAAAGCCATGTTGAAAGCTTCTGATCTCTATGAGTTTGACAATGTCTTTACAGCCCCTTTACATGGTTTCAAAGATACCCAGGATTACTGGGCCAAGGCATCTGCTAAACCGTTGATGCATGACGTCCGAGTGCCCGCATTGGCCTTGAACGCCTGCAACGATCCGTTTATTCCCGTTCATAGCTTGCCCCAAAAAAACGAAGTGTCCAGCAGTGTCACTTTATGGCAACCCAAGCATGGAGGGCATGTGGGCTTCGCATCAGGTGCGTGGCCAGGCCATGTCTTGGACTTGCCGAAAGCGGTGGGCAGTTGGCTCTTGGCTGCAGCAGGTCAGCGCACCTTGAGGCCGCAGTCGTGAAAGGGGTGATGAATGGATGACATTGTTCGACAAGCCATGAGCAAGTGGCCCAATGTGCCCGATTGCTTTGGGTGGCTTGGACTGGATGCGCGTGGTCAATGGCTGATGCGCGATGACGGGGTTCAGGCATTGGGGACTTTTCAGGAGGGCCCGGCCGCCGCAAAGGGTTCAGTGTTGAAGCATGAAAAACTCATTGCCTTCATTGAGCGCAATTACGCTTGCAATGAGCAAGGCTGGTGGTTTTTTCAAAATGGCCCGCAAAGGGTTTACATTGAGTTGGCTGTAACGCCTTTCATCTGGCGTTTAAGTGACACTTTTGAGGTGCAAGCACACACAGGCTTGCCAGCCAAAGCTCGGACCTGTTGGTTAGATGAAACTGGCAAAGCCTATCTGGACACCGACTTGGGATTTGGACTGGTGCACACCATGGACGTACCAAGGCTTGCAGCGGCCTTGGAGCGAGGGATATGGGATTGTCAGGAATGCCAATCCAGTGAGTTGCCAATAAACCATGGATTCGAATGCAGCCCGCAGGCTGCACATGATCGGCAAGCCAAACAGACATAAAAAAACGACTCCTCGGAGTCGTTTTTAGAAAGAGCAGAATGCTTATTTGGCAGCTTCAGCGGCAGGTGCTTTGGGTGCTTCGAACTTGCCGCCAGCACTGTTGGCCAAGTAAACCACTGCACGTGCAATTTCGATGTCGTTGAAGTCGCCCCCAGCTTGAGCACCCATCGCGCCCTTGCCTTTCAAGGCAGAGTTGACCAAGCCATCAAGACCTTGGCCTAAACGTGCACTCCAAGCGCTCGCCACTGCGAATTTGGGGGCACCAGCTGCACCGGCGTCGTGGCATGCAGCACACTGTGCTTTGTAGACCTCATCGCCATTTTTGAGAGGGCGGTTGGCATCACGCACTTCGACCGTGCCAATTTTTTGAATGCGAAGTGCGGTGGCTTTGTCGACGTCAACGGCGCCAGCAGCTGGTTTGTTATCCGAAGTCACATAGAACACCAAGCCGATGATGATGAACACGGGAATGACAAATGACGCAAAACTCAGCATCAGCATTTGCATGGGGGTTTTGACGGGGCCGGTGTGGGCTTCGTGTTGATCGTGGCTGTTGTCGCTCATGAAATCCTCATTGGGGAGTGGCCGAAAGGGCTGTCTTGGTTGTCAAAATCAACTGCGAATTATAGCGGCCCACCCTTTACCGTTCTTTCAAATTGCCTCAGTCAATGAACAAGCCGTGTGATAATGATCAAGTCAAAAGTGCGGCTGTAGCTCAGTGGATAGAGTATTGGCCTCCGAAGCCAAGGGTCGTGGGTTCGATCCCCGCCAGCCGCACCAATTGAACTCGGCAAGGTTGACTGACCTTGACGACCTTCAAAGCCTGCTGGATGCCACGATGCCGATCAAATAAGCATGCAGCCAAACCGATGAAATCGGGCCAGGAACCAATTGGACGGTCGATGCAGACGGGTTTGACGCAGAGGAAAACAGGCCTTTTTCTTGCGTGACGATCACCATCGGCAAAGGTGATTGGCCCCGCTTGTTGAATTTCTCGAGAGCTTTCAAGGTTTTCTCTTGCTGCACCAGCGGGGCAGACAGTTCCATAACAAGCATATCTGGGCGGTTGGTAGACAGGTCCAAAATTGCTTCTGTGACCGATTCAGAAAAACTGACATCAACGGGCAAGCCCCACTGATTCAAATTGTTTTTGAATGCTGGAATCCATTCTGAATTTTCAACCATGACATTGATGTGCTGTCGGGTCGCTGTTTTGACTTTGCGATGCAAAGGAATGTTGACTTGGCTTTGGTACTCGGAAATCGAATCGAATGAAATTCGGCGGTGACCACCACGGGTCTTCCAGCCCTTGAGCTCACCTTGGTCCACCAACGTTTGCACAAGCGTTGCCGACAGCCCCAGCATTTTCGCAGCACTGGCCGTGCTCAAAAATTGAGACTGAGTGGCCTTGGATTTGGGCTCTTCCAATTTGGAGGAGTTCAACATTCGATCGACATCCTCAAGTGGTGAACAAACGGTAAGGTCTTTGGCGAGCAATGCACTGGCTCAACATAATCGACGAAAGCAGGCGTGGTGATTGAAATGAATGGACGATGCTTCATTAAAAATGCCAGTTGTCGCAAAAATGTCATTATCAATACGAAGAAACAAAAGTGAATCACCCAAAAGGATTAGCCTGCAAAAAATCGGGAAAAATGTTAAATGATGTCAAGCCATCAATGGGGTCAAAGGCCGCTTTCAGAACGCCAGTGATGAATCAAACACCGTAACGTTCTCTGTAGGCCTGCACAACCGGCAGGTGTTCACCCAATGGGCTTTGACTGTGTTGGGCCAAAAAATCAAGCAAGTCTGACAGTTGAGCAATGCAGCAAACCTGCATACCCAAAGTGTTGCGCACATACTGAACCGCGCTATGCGGGACGTCCTTGACCGAACCATCGGCTTGCTTCTCAGTGGCCATCTCTTGACGGTCCAGTGCGATGGCAATGGCATGAGGAATGGCCCCGGCTGCCTGAATCAGGGCAATCGACTCCCTTGCGGCGGTACCTGCGCTCATCACATCGTCCACGATCAACACCCGGCCCTTTAGGGGGGCTCCCACCAATGAGCCGCCTTCGCCGTGGTCCTTGGCCTCTTTGCGGTTGTAGGCAAACGGCACATTTTTCCCCAAACGCGATAACTCGACCGCCACTGCGGCGCCCAGGGGGATGCCCTTGTAAGCCGGACCAAAAATCATGTCGAACTCGATCTCGCTGGCGAGCAAGGCTTTTGCATAAAATTGCGCCAATCGGCTGAGTTTGGCGCCATCGTCAAACAGTCCGGCGTTAAAAAAGTACGGGCTCATGCGACCGGCTTTGGTCTTGAATTGCCCAAAGCGCAAGACGCCTGAATCGACCGCAAACTGCACAAATTCCTGAGCAAGCGCCTGTGTATCGGCGCTGCTTGCCTGTCCTGTCACCATGGGGAAATCCTTGTTCAAACTCACCAGCCTCAACCTCAACGGCATCCGCTCGGCCACGACCAAAGGCGTTGAAGCCTGGCTGGCGCAAGAAAAACCTGATTGTATTGGCGTGCAAGAGGTCAAAGCGCAGGCCCCTGACGTGGCGGGCAAGTTTGAAGAACTGGCCGGTTTGAAGGGGCACTTCCACTTTGCCGAAAAAAAAGGTTACTCGGGCGTGGCCGTTTACACCCGCCACGAACCCAGCGACGTGGTGGTCGACTTTGACGGCGGCGAGTTCGACGCCGAAGGCCGCTATGTGGAGCTGCGCTTCGACACGCCCACACGCAAGATGTCCATCATCAGTTGCTACTTCCCCAGCGGCTCTTCCGGGCCGGAGCGACAAGAGGCCAAGTTCCGGTTTTTGGACAAGATGTACCCCCACCTGATGGCCCTCAAGGCCGAACGCGACTTCATCGTGTGCAGCGACGTGAACATCGCCCACCAACAAGCCGACCTGAAGAACTGGAAGGGCAATCTCAAGAACAGCGGCTTTTTGCCTGAAGAGCGCCAGTGGATGACCGAGCTGACCACTCAAGGCGGTGTGGTCGATGTGTACCGCCACCTGCAGCCGCACACCACCGACGACTGTTACACCTGGTGGAGCAACCGGGGCCAAGCCTATGCCAAGAACGTGGGCTGGCGTCTGGACTACCACTTGGCCACGCCCGCCCTGGCCGAAAAAGCCCGCAAGGAATCGATCTATAAGGCCGAGAAGTTTTCGGACCATGCGCCGTTCACGGTGGAATACGATTTCAGCCTGTAAGCACGGGTCCAGGCTTCAATTTCGGGTGTAGGTCAGCATGCGGCCCTTGTAGGCGGGTGCAGCTCCCATTGCAGGACGGTCCAGCAACTGCTCATGCAGGCTAAAGCCAGCCAGTGTCATGCGCTTGTGAAAAGCAGCGCGGTTGCCTCGGTTGGGGTCAACCACCCACACCTGCGATTGGGCCGCGGCATGTGCATGGATGAAGCTGGCCAATGCGCCTTCGTCGTCGCGCTCATACAAGATATCGCTGCCCACAATCAGATCAAACAGGCCTACAAGCTGCGTATCTTTGGCCGCACTCAGCACAGGCAATCCGTCTTCGCGCAGTGCCGCACGCCCCCAAAGCCCATGCCGGTAGGGCAGCGGCGGCAGATCATTGAGGCGGGTGTTTTCGTCCAAAAATGCACGCGCCAAAGGGTGGCAATCGCTGGCCGTCACCAAAGCCCCCCGGCGGTGTGCCACCAAACTGGTCAAACCCAGGCCGCAGCCGATTTCCAAAATGCGCTCCCCTGTGACGGGACGCATAGCCATGCGTTCCGCCAAGTGCATGCCAGAGGGCCACAGCATGCCAAACAAGGGCCACGTCGCCGATGAGATGCCCAAATTCAAGGCCTCGCCCAAAGGGTCGTGGAATTGGTTGAGGTCGAGCAAGGCGCGGATGATCAAGTCGTCCGTGCCCTCAACCGCGATGCTGTCCTGACGCGTCAGGTAGCCGGGTGATGAAGGATGCAAAAAGGCAATCGGTGCAGCGCGAGTGCAAAAACCAAAAGGCGCTGGCTGGGGTCACTGTACACCCAGTGAGGTCTGCGCCTTAGCTGGCCATATGGCCAGCTACAGGGGGCGCCATGCATCAAGGACGCACCGCGATCTCGTTGCGCACAGAGTTGACGCCTTTGACACCGCGAGCGATGGTTTCGGCTTTGTTGCGCTCTAAAGTGCTCTTGGCAAAACCGGAAAGCATCACGGTCCTGTTCAGTGTTTCCACGCTGATGGACGAGCCCGCCACGTCTTTGTCTTCAAAAAAGCGTGACTTCACCAAGGTAGTGATGCCCGCGTCGTCGATGTAAGCGCCTACAGATTCTTGTCCACGCGTGACAGCGCAGCCAGATGCAAACACCAGAACCAGAGAAGCGGCCAATGTGGCCCAAGTCGTTTTTCGAATCATGTTGAAGTCCTATCGTGCAGTTGGTCGAAACAGCCAAGCCAAGGCTTGACACCTTGTTTGAAGCCATACCCCACGGTATGGCCATTCAAGAAAATTCATCGTATGCACGAACGGGCGCTGAGTCGGTGCGCTAGAGCGCACAAGGTGCGCCTCATTTAAAGAATCCGCCATTGGTGTGACAACCCACAGACATGTCGTGACGGGCCTCCTAAAGTGAACGTCTCTCTTTTTCATTCACTGCAAAGGCCAATATGTCCGATTTAAAAACCGCAACCGAAAAAATGTCTTCGTTCGGCGCAACCGTCAACAGCAATGTGGATGAGTTGCTCAATGAAGCAAGACCTGTTTTGAGTCGAATGACCGACCGTGTCAAAGACGAGCTGCACGATCTAGGTGAATCCGGCAAAGAAGCCATGTCCGACGTCAAGCACAAGCTGGAAAAAGAAGCCCGTCATGTGCGTGTCAGTACTGAACACTTCATTCAGCACGAGCCCATGGCTTCGGTATTGATTGCAGCCGGTACTGGTGCTGCTGCGGCCTTGGCGGTGTCTTGGTTCATTCGCTCACGCCAACGCTGATGCTCAAACTGCTGCTGAAAATGATGTTGCTGCCACCGGAGCTGATCAAGTCCCATGCCCAAGGCTATGTGGATTTGGCCAGCGAGGTGGGTTCGCGCTACCTGTGCACGCTCAAAAACAGATGGGTGATGTTTGCATTGAGCGCGTTGACCTTGGTGTTGGCCTTGATCTTCGGTGGCGTGGCCTTGATGCTGTGGAGCACAGCCACTCAACTGGACGCATCGCAAGCGGCGGTTTTGTGGGGCTTGCCCAGCACCTTTTTGGTCATCAGTGCGCTGTTAGGGTGGCGCGCAAAAAGCCTGCGTCTGCCGTCCTTGTTGCAAGACATTCAGTCACAGCTGCAGTTGGACCTCGAAGTCATTCGAACGGCTGATGCGCCATGAGTGCTGAATTGACGCCCCTTCAGCGTCTGGCCATTTCACGAAGCCAGTTGGCGCACGCTTTGCGTGATCCTGTTTGGTTGTTGCTGCTGCAGCGCTTTTTGAAGGAAAAACCGCCTTCTTAGTTGAGATCACAACCAAAAAGCCTGCGCCACTTTGTGTGGTGCAGGCTTTTGGGGGAGTCATGTGGGTGGTGCGCTGAGGGTCAGGGCCTTCGACCTTGTATGACACGCACCAAGACCACCACCAAGGCGATCACCAACAGAAGATGGATCAGTCCTCCCAAAGTGACCGATGAGACCCAGCCCAACAACCACAAGAGCACCAGCGCAATCGCCACACTTTCAAGCACAGCGACATCTCACTTTTTGGATTTGTCAATTTCATGACCAATGACGCCCCCGACCGCGGCGCCCCCTAATGTCCCGGTGGTGCTGCCCCCAGTCAGGATCGAGCCCCCAATGGCCCCCACCCCAGCCCCGATGGCGGTGTTTTTCTCTTGTTGTGTCATGCCAGCGCAGGCGGTCAAAGCCAGCGTGGTCATAGCGAGCAGGGAGGTCCCTGCCATGCGAATCAGTGGATGAGCGGTGTGCATAGATGAACTCCTTGTTGAGGCATGCGAAGACTTGACCGCTGTTCGCGACAACACGGCGCAGGCCGATCAAGCCATTTCAGGATAAGGAGCGTGCAGTGCACCGTCTGTGGCTTGGCGCACACGGGTGGGTAACAGGCGCAAAGGCCCTGCATTCCTATAATTCCCGAATGCTGCAATACCAAACCATCCCCGTCACGCCCTTTCAGCAAAACTGCTCCCTTGTGTGGGACGACCAAAGCTACCAAGCTGCAGTGGTGGATCCAGGTGGCGATTTGGATTTGATTTTGGCCGCGGTCCATGGACACGGCCTGAAGCTGGAACAGATCTGGATCACGCACGGCCACTTGGACCACGCATCGGGTACGGCCGATCTGGCCGAGCAATTGGGCGGCCTGCCCATCATCGGACCGCACCCGGCAGACCAATTTTGGATTGACGGGTTGCCCCAAGCTGCAGCCGCTTATGGTTTCCCACCTGCAAGGGTGTTCAAGCCTACTCGGTGGCTGGCCGATGGCGACACCGTCACGCTGGGGGCGCACACCTTGCAGGTGCGCCATTGCCCAGGACACACGCCAGGCCATGTGGTGTTTTATTCGCCGGAGATCAAGCGTGCCTTTGTGGGTGATGTGCTGTTTGCGGGCAGCATTGGGCGCACTGACTTTCCGCAAGGCAACCACGATGATTTGATCGCCAGCATCACCCAGCGTTTGTGGCCCATGGGCAACGACACGGTGTTCATCCCCGGCCACGGCCCCGAAAGCACGTTCGGGCGTGAGCGGCAAAGCAACCCCTATGTCGGCGGCACCTGAAGCGTGCCGGGGTGCTCAGCCCTTGCGGGCTTGTTCGTACAGGTGCTGGACTTTGGGCAGGTTGGCCTGAAGCTCTTCGATGCGGTTGTTGCCACTCGGGTGTGTGGATAAAAAAGACGGCCCACCGTTGCCGCTGGCCGATTGCATCTTTTGCCAAAGCGTCACGCTGGCTTCGGGCTTGTAGCCACCGCGTGCTGCAATTTCAAGGCCTACCAAGTCAGATTCGGTTTCGTCATCGCGGCTGTACTTCAGGGTGAGCAGTTGGGTGCCCAAGTTGGCTGCGGCATCGCCCAAAGCGCCCAAACCCAAAAGCTGTGAGGCGATCGAGAGGCCAAAACTGGTGGCTTGGCTTTTGGCCAAACGAGCGCGGGCATGCTCTCGCAGCGCATGCGCCATTTCGTGGCCCATGATCATCGCGGCCTCGTCGTCGCTCAGTTTCAGCTGGTCCAGGATGCCAGTGTAAAAAGCGATCTTGCCGCCGGGCATGCACCAAGCGTTGATTTGTTTGCTGCCGATCAAGTTGACTTGCCAGCGCCAGTCGCGTGAGCGTGGGTTCCAAGGTGCGCTGTGAGGAATCAGCCTGTTGGCAATGGCTCTAAGTCGCTGCAACTGGGGATGGTCGTCCGGAGCCAATGCGCCTTTGGCTCGGGCTTCGGCCAAGACCTGCGTGTACTGTTGCTGTGCCGAATTTTCGAGGGTTTCGGCAGGCACCAATTTGCGCAGGCCAGACGCTGAGCCCACATCCACCTGGGCCAAGGCGCCTGTCGTGCCCGCAGCTGCAGTGGCGCCAGCGGCCAACAGAAAGGCACGGCGGGCCTGCCAACGGGGTGAGTCCGATGGTGGCGTCGTGTCGGCGGTGGATGATTTGAAATCGCAAAGAAAGCACATGGTTGGCAAATCATAACGAATGCTTCGGGTTTGCCGCATCCCAAAGCGCTTTATTCGGCCCGTGCAGCAGCCGATAATCTGCCCATGCTTGAAACTGCTGCCCCAAATAACCCTTCCACGCCCGCCACCGTGCGCACCTGGCGCGAGGCGCTGCGCTTGTATTTGCAGCCCGCCAGCTTGCGCATGCTGGCGCTGGGTTTTGCAGCCGGCCTGCCCTTGCTGCTGGTCTTGGGCACGCTCAGTTTCAGGTTGCGCGAAGCGGGCATTGACCGCAGCACGATTGGCTACCTCAGTTGGGTAGGCTTGGCCTATGGCGTGAAATGGATGTGGGCGCCCTTGGTGGACCGAATGCCCATTCCTTGGCTCACACGGCAGCTGGGGCGCAGGCGCAGCTGGTTGCTGCTGTCGCAACTCGTCATTGCCGGCGGTTTGGTGGGCATGGCGCTCAATGACCCGTCTCAGTTGCTTGGCCCTTTGGTGGCCTGTGCTCTGGCGGTGGCCTTCGCATCGGCCACCCAAGACATTGCCCTGGACGCCTACCGCATCGAGTCGGCCGAGGTGAACGCTCAAGCCGCATTGGCAGCCAGTTACCAAACAGGTTACCGCTTGGCCATGATCTGGGCCGGGGCAGGCGTGTTGTGGATCGCGGCCTGGGCGCAAGGCGATCAAGTTACAGGCTATGCCCAGTCGGCTTGGCAAGCGGGTTATTTGGTCATGGCGCTCAGCATGTTGCCGGGCATGCTGGTGGTTCTGAGGTCACCCGAACCTGTGCCCGCGCCCTTCAAGCCTGCACGCAATGTGGCCGAGTGGCTCAAAGGTGCGGTGCTCGAGCCTTTTGCTGATTTTTGGGTGCGCTACCGCTGGCAGGCGGTGCTGTTTTTGGCGCTGATTGCGGTCTACCGCATCAGCGACGTGGTCATGGGCATCATGGCCAACCCTTTTTATGTCGACATGGGGTTTACCAAAAGTGAAGTGGCGGGCGTGACCAAGGTGTACGGGGTGATCATGACTTTGGTTGGGGCGTTTGTTGGCGGGCTGCTGTCGGCCCGGTTTGGCGTGATGCGTGTGCTCATGCTGGGCGCGGTGCTCAGTGCGGCCAGCAACTTGTTGTTTGTGTGGCTCAGTGGTGTGGGGCACGACGTGCAAGCCCTGGTGTGGGTCATCTCGGCCGACAACCTGGCCAGCGGCATTGCGTCTGCGGCCTTCATCGCCTATTTGTCATCGCTCACCAATATCAGCTATTCGGCCACCCAATACGCGCTGCTCAGCTCCATGATGCTGCTCTTGCCCAAGTTCATCGCTGGGTTTTCGGGTGATTTTGTCGATGCCTACGGTTACGCCAACTTCTTCACCGCCACGGCTTGGTTGGGTGTGCCTGTGTTGGTGTTGGTGGCGTTGGCGGCGCGGGTGCATGCGCGTGCGCCGGGACATGGATCGCCTCGTTCCTCGCGATGACGGCTCTCCCGTCACTGCGAGCAAAGCGCGGCAGTCCATGGATTGCTTCGTGCCTCGCAATGACCACTGTTTGCCATGGCGAAAAGTCTCACCCGCTTTTCTGCAAACAATGTTGAGAGCCCGGCTTTGCCCACCATGACTGACTTTGGCAGGACTTTAAAATGTACGCTACATAATTGATTCTGCCCAAGCTTCTTTAAATGCTGCAATTGCTCATGTGCGCTTCACCGCACATTTGCGTTACGGCCTAAAGATCGTGGTTATGGAGCAAGTCACTTACTGCAAGTTGTTGACTAGCGGTAGGTACTATGTTGCGTTGTACCGTTTGTAGTTCAATACGCACGAGTGACTATGTTCTTTATAAGGCCAATAGCCGTAAGTTCGGACAAAATGACTTCATGTAGGTATCATGCAGTACCCAATTTGATCTTTTCATAATAAAATAGTTAAAATTACACAGGAGCACAAAATTGTTTATAAATCAACTAAAACTCTCGATCTTGGTTAAAATCATTATCAAATATCCTTTCATTCTGCTTAGTGGGCTATTAAAGGGAAGGCGGTCCGCGAGATTTCTATCGCTACTCCCACCTTTTTTTAAAAATCAACTAATTTTCGATAAAAAGAAGATGTTATTTTTAAATCCGAAAATTCGAAGTTATGTCGACTTCCTAACCCTTCGTCAGATATTTCAAGGGAATGACTACGGACTTGAGAAAATTGGAAGAAGACGGGAGTTATTGGCCCATTACCAAAAAATCGTTCAATCCGGCAAATTGCCTTTGATCATTGATTGTGGCGGAAATATTGGCTTGGCTTCGAAATATTTCAATAATGAATACCCGGAAGCTATTGTTGTATGCATTGAACCTGATCATTTAAATATAGAGCAGGCAAAAGTTAATAATAAATCAAGTAAAGTACATTTTTTGGAAAAGGCAATTGGTTGTCGTGTCGAGAGAGGTACAGTTGTTGACCCTGGCCTTGGGGAATGGGGCTACCGCATGGAAGTTTCTCACGATGGCAGGACAGAAGTTGTTTCAATTAACTCTCTTCTGAAGACTTACGATGAAAATACTTATTCGCCTTTTATTGTGAAAATTGATATTGAAGGTTTTGAGGAAAATTTATTTTCGCAAAGTACTGAATGGATCAAGAGATTCCCACTTTTAATTATTGAGCTGCACGATTGGATGCTTCCAAAATCTGCAAACTCATCAAACTTCTTAAAGGTAATTGCTCCACTGAATCGTGATTTTGTCTTTTATGGTGAAAATATATTTAGCATAGATAATGAGTTCATATGATAAATTTCGGTCGCTACTTTTTAAAGATTTTTTGCTCTAGAGTTGCCTGTCAATCGCACAAGGGCGGACAGCAATCGATTCAGTGGTATCCTTTACTTGGGCCTATTATTTATTGATATAAATTTGAAAATTATGAAGTTTAATAAAATTTTTTGTATACGTATTCCGCCAAAGGTTGCTTGGCCTCTTTCTGGTCTGGCAAAATCCCGACGAATTGACCATTTTATTTGGACGGAATTAAAAAATTATCAGATATCACGGCAATTACACCATGTTGATTGCTATGGGTTAAATGTAAATAGTGAATGTAAAATTACTTTATAAAGCAGTATGAATGTTTTTGTTGTGGGCGGCGCGGGCTACATTGGTAGCCACATGGTCAAACGGCTGGGGCAGCTTGGATGTGCCGTGACCACGCTGGACAACCTGAGCAGCGGCCACCGAGATGCGGTGCTGTGTGGCGACTTCATTCACGGCGACTTGGCCAATACCGCGCTGTTGGCACGGCTGCTGCAGCCTGGTCGCTTCGATGCGGTCATGCACTTTGCCTCGTTCATACAAGTGGGCGAATCTGTGCAAGATCCGGCCAAGTATTACGAAAACAACGTCACCAACACTCTGCTCCTGCTGGACACCATGCGTGCCGCTGGGGTGAACCGCTTTATTTTTTCGTCTACAGCCGCCACATTTGGGGAGCCGCAGTACTCACCTATTGATGAACAGCACCCCCAGCAGCCCATCAACCCATATGGGCGCAGCAAGCTGATGATTGAGCAGGTGCTGGAAGACTACGACCGCGCCTACGGCTTGAAGTCGGTGTGTTTACGTTACTTCAACGCCGCCGGGGCCGACCCGGATGGCGATCTGGGCGAGCGGCACGAGCCAGAAACCCACCTGATCCCCTTGGTGCTGCAAGTGGCATCTGGCCGACGTACGCACATTTCGGTGTTTGGGCGCGACTACGATACGCCCGACGGCACCTGCATTCGCGACTACATCCACATCAACGACCTGTGTGAAGCCCATTGGCTGGCGCTGCAAAGCCTGATGCAAGGCGCTGGCAGCCAGCGGTACAACTTGGGCAACGGCCAAGGCTTTTCGGTGCAAGCAGTTATCGACGCGGCCCAACGGGTGACGGGACACAAAATTGCCGTGCAGTACGCACCTCGGCGCACAGGTGACCCAGCACGGCTGGTGGCCGACGCCACCTTGGCCCGCCAGCAACTGGGCTGGACGCCCCAATTTGCCGATCTCGACACCCTGGTGCGCCATGCTTGGGCTTGGGAAAGAAACTCTCAGATCAAACTGTGATGACCACTGAAACGACGCACCGACACACCAACAAGCGCTATTCTGCGACGCTGTTTTTGCTGACCTACAACCAGCAAAACACGGTAGAAGCCGCCGCCATGTCCTGCTTGAACCAAGCTTGTGAGCCTATTGAAATCGTGTTCAGCGACGACTGCTCCAGCGACGGCACCTTGGCCAAACTCCACAGCATGGCAGCGCAGTACCAGGGACCGCACCATGTCCGGGTGCGCCAAAACCACAACAATTTGGGCATTGCCGATCATTACAACCAAGCTGTTAGTGAAGCGAGCGCCGAACTGATAGTGGTCGCGGCTGGCGACGACCTGAGTGCTCCAAATCGCGTGGCGCGTGTCTTGGAAGCCTGGCGCGCCAGTCATGGGCGCCTCAACCTTATCGCCAGCTATGCCACTAGCATCGACCGCCATGGAAAAGACCTGGGTTTGATTCAAACCGGACACCTGGAAAAATGGCCCGACGCAAAGACCTGGTGCAAAAAAAGGCCCTATGTCATCGGAGCTACATTTGCCTTTCACAAAAAACTCTTCACGGTATTTGGCCCTTTGGACAATGGTGTCGACTACGAAGACCAAGTGCTGAGCTTTCGTGCAGCCACTCTCGGGGGGGGCTTGACCATTCCGGAGCCCTTGGTGCAGTATCGTCAAGGTGGCTTATCTAGCCGATCCGTTCCAAATTCCGCTGAGCTTCTTACTCACGCCCACAGCAAATACAGACGGCAGTTGGCGGTGTACACACAAATCACAAAAGACTTGGGCACAATTGGACAATCCCATCTTTCTAGAACGAAAATCGCAAGGTATATTGAAAAAAGCAATGTTGTCCTTGAATTAATTAGCAAAACATCACCGTCATTCTCAGACTTGCTGCACATCTCCGTTAAATACAAAAAATCTCCAGGGATTTTTTGGACCTTGATGCGATTTTTTTATATTAAATATCCTCGAGCGACTGTTTTTTTTGGTAAAAGAATTTAATTGGCTGCATATGAAAAATCTAATAAAAAAAATTCGCCGCTGGAATAATCAGCGAATTGGAGGTCGACGTGAATCAAACAAAAATATTTTGAATCACCCTCATCGCCTGGGCATTTTGGGGATAATGAAAAATGAATCCATGAACATATTGGAGTGGGTTGAGCATTATCAAAATGAAGGCGTGACAGCTATTTATTTGATTGACAACGGTAGCACCGATGATACCATAGAAAAAATACAAGGCCATATTCAATCGGGTCTTGTTAAGCTGATCATGCTTCCGGAAAAACACAAACAAAAACAACACTATTGGACGGCATTTGAGCATTTTAAAATAAATGAAACTTGCCAATGGTTGATCATTGCGGACATCGATGAATTTTGGTTTTGCAAGGATGGCACTAAACTCAACGATATTTGGCCGCAATACCATGGCTACGACGTTGTATATGTGAACTGGAGTATATTTGGCAGCAATGGATATGACAAACACCCGTCCAGTTTGCGAAAATCGCTCACAAAAAAGCAAACTCATTTGACATCAAATATGTTTACCAAATGGGCTTGTAGAAGCAGTATCATTCAATCGATTGAAAATATTGATATTCACAAAGTGATTGGCGGTTGTTCATCGCGAACGATTGCTGACAATCAAATGTTTCAAATCAACCATTATGTTATACAAAGTAAAGAATACTTTGAAAAAGTCAAGATGACCCGTGGTGATGTGATCAAAGCAATGAATGACGATGTGCGTGATTGGGCCTACTTTGAAAGGTACGAGGTAACGTGCACTGAAACCGATGAGGTTCTCTCGAAAAGGATCAATTAATAAAGTCGTCTGTACTTGTGGATTAGGGCTTTTCTATTTTTGAAAATAAACTGTTGTACACCCCATTGAATGCATTGATTGAACTCGGTTTAGCAGCCATCTAGGTTTATTTTTTAAAAGGCCAGTTGTTTTACTGTGAATTTTCGGATGCATCGACCCTGTAAAACTCCAGCAGCCCCAGTGAACGCTGGTGATCTAGGGTGATAACGGAGGGTCGAAATTTTCAAATAGATATTCAATGAAGCTTTTTTGGGGTTCTATGAAAGCAGCGCCAAGACTGATGACTTTTGCAGCAACTACCTGAATTCACTAGTTGATGCGTATGATCTTTAAAAAAAGTATAGGCCTTTGCTGTGCCTGTTGCAAGCGAATGGTTTGGATGTTTTCTTTGAAAAATTGGCCGAAACCCTTGTCCTTAACCGACTGCAAAACGCTGGTCAACGCTGGGTGCTGGCGTGAAATGAATTTTGCAGGGACGACTCTTTAATGGCAGTAAGGCTCACAAGCCGCCCAAACTCAGTCAAACTCTCAGGATGAGGCTCACAAAAGATATATCATGGGTCAAGTGCGCGCTACCAACCAAGTGACTTGGCATGAATGACAACTTAGTGCATTAAACTTGGCAGGCATCGCAAATCTAATTTCTAAGGGAGAATATATTATGAAGTTCAAATTGGGTCGTTTGCTATCAATAATTAAATCAAGAGAGCTTAAATTCCATACAGGCCAATATGGTGAAGATGTTTTTCTACACAAGCAATTTCGACGACTGACAAGTAAAGGATTTTATATTGATGTTGGTGCCCATCATCCATATGCAATATCAAATACTTCCTACCTGTGGTCTCTTGGTTGGAATGGAGTAAATGTAGATGCAAGCAAGGCTGCAATTCAAGAGTTCAAATCAGCAAGACCGGATGACTTAAATATTTGTGCCGCAGTTGTTTCAGCAGATAAAGCCCAGCCTGGTAGTAGTATTAGATTTTATTTTAATAAGGATATTGATAATAGCGCAACATGCGACGTTGATATTGCTAAAGAGCGCGGGCTACTGAATTCCGTTGACGTACCATGTGTTAGTATGGCGAGTTTGATATCGCAAGCAAAGTCTAATTTTGGCGGAAATTTTGATTTCCTAAATGTGGATATTGAAGGCTTTGATGAAGTTGCTATTTCCGATATTAATTCATGGCCTGAGAAGCCAAAAATACTTATGATTGAGATTTACTCAAGAGACATGGTTGAACTGCTTGCGCGTCCGTCGGTTCATATGCTGATGAACGCAGGCTATTTGTTGGTTGAAAGGATGGGGCACACTGCAGTGTTCAAGCGTATCGAGGAAAATGCTTAAATATAGAGCTTAGCCACTATGTTCAGTAAGTTTTTTGTGCTGGCTATTTTTTGTATCTGGCAGTGCTTTTAAGCCAACGACTTCTCGTCCTCTTAACCAATAAGCTACTCTGATAAAGGCTATATGGACTTGGCCTAGCACTCGTCGAGCTTTTATCCGCAAGAAAGTTAAGCGGTTCGGGAAACTGGGGGGGGTTTTTTCTCTGGCAATCAAAGATTCTGTAGAAATAGGCGCAGGTTGCCCAAAATGAACAGCGACATTCATTTGAACCAAGTTGGCTGGAACCAACTGCCATGCTCGCCACCCGCGGAATTCGTTGATAAAAGCATCTGCCAAAGCGGCACCATTTTTTTGGTAACGCTCAATCAGCATGAGGGCTCCAGATGGCCACAGCAGATAACCAGCAGCACCTGCGCTGTTCAGATGTAAACGTTGCATCTTCAGCTCATCGACATATTCAGATTGCCCTAAGATTTTTTTCCCCCATGTTTCCAAACAAATGTAGTCTGCGCAGGACGTTTGACCTAGGGTAAGGATGTCTTGATACCAATGTTCACTCAAAATCACATCATCCTCAAGGACTACTGCTGGCCCACAGCTCTGAGAAATGCGCTGCCAAACTCGTAGATGGCTCAGAAAACAACCTATCTCGGTTTTTTTCAGCGGACGCTGCCAACGAAATGCGTGCTGTAGAAATTCTTCGTCAGAAAAATCTTCCACGCCTACGGCGGCTTCCCAAATGGGCTCAAAACCCAAGCGCTGGGCTTGCGCTTCCTGAAATATCCGACGGTGTTGAGCCGAGGCCAAACTGATGATGTGAACGGGTACCGTCATGCTTGACCTTTCCATGCCCAAACCACGACACCGATCAAACGCCCCCACATGCGCGCAATCAGCTTGGGCGAAAACAGCATCACGCGCAGCGGCAATGCCAAGGCAGTTTGCCAGATCAGTTGTTGGCGCAAGCGCTCAGCGGTAGCAGGGCTGTCGTGTTTGGTTGCAAAGATCAGTTTGGATTGGGCGTGGTGGAAGCCGCGCCCATATTCGCTGCGCCAAGGCGAGGCCCCTTTAACCGAGCCACGCGAGCGGTGCAGCGCTTGTACGCTCGGCACCACCACCATAGGAAGTCCCGCTTTGAAAAAGCGCAAGCATAGGTCATCGTCTTCGTAGTAAAGGAAGAAGGTTTCGTCAAAGAAACCGGTGGGCTGGCATGCGCTCATGCGCAGAAGCATGGCCGCCCCACACACAAAGCCCACACTCGTGGGGCCCGTTGCGCCAGGGCCTTTGGACGTCCACTGGGTACTGGGCCAACGGTAATTCACATCGGGGTGGCCTTTGGCATCGACGAGTTGTGGTGCCAGCATGGCGGCTTCAGGAAATTGGTCCGCTGCGGCCAAGAGCTGTGTCAACTGTTCAGTTGACAACTCACAATCAGGATTGAGCAGTAAAGCAAAGGGTGTCGTCACTCGCGTCAAGGCGCGGTTGTTGGCTGCACCAAAGCCCAGGTTATTGGGCAGTGCGATGACCTGAGCGTTAGGCAGGTGTTGCGCAACAGCTTGGGCGCAACCATCGTCGCTGCCGTTGTCTACCAAGATGATATGGGGGCAAGCTGCAAGTTGGTGGCCTAACGCAGGCAAACAATGAGCGCTGTTGAAAGTGACAATAATAACTGTAGTGTCATTTATGCTGGATGCTATCGATTTGGAGTAATGATGATCCATGGCATGAAATCCGTTTAGATGTTAGATAAGCCAAAAGTAAGAGCCATATTGATTTTTTGGTTTATCAACAGAGAAGCTGGATAGAGGATTCAGTTGTTATTTGCTTTAATTAGTATGCGTTAAGAGGATATGCGATATATGTTTGGGTGTATTTATCTTTGGGAATAAAAGTTACTTGGATGAAATAAATTCCCATAGCAGATGGCTTCTTCGGTTCATTATCGAGTCAATAATCGTTTTAACTTTGATTTTTAAGCTGGGGTTGGCAGGGTGGTAGTCACCTCTTGGATGTAGTTTCCTTTGCCTGATAAATTCGAAAGAACCTTTAAATCCATACATGTTTGCCATCGGCTCATTCCCAGTAAAGTAACGATGGCTTTTGGTGGTCAAAATATTCACATGTGTTGGGTCTGTGAATGCAAGTTGATGGGGATAAGCCGGGAAAACAGCATAAAACTTACCGCCAGGTTTTAGAACTCTACTGATTTCATTCATCAACTCAATAAATGGAAGATGACTTTGATGGTTGCTGTGATCAATCGCAACCCTTGGAATGTGCTCTAAAAAATCATAGGCAGAAACACTATCAAAGAATGAATCCGGGAAGGGTATAGGCTCCAGAACAAGATTTGCGGACAGGATTTGAGTCACACCCGGTGCAGATAAACCATCTCTGATGTCAATGCCGTATAACTCTTCGCATTTATAGGGATTTCTGGGGGCTGTACCGCAACCGAGATCAAGATGTTTTGTCATACGGCCTCAGTGGTGGTGCCCCACCACCTCCCCGGCTTTCAGTTTGTACACGGTGCCGCAATAAGGGCACTTGGCCTCACCGGTTTTGGATACATCCAAGTAAACCTTGGGGTGGCTGTTCCAGATTTTCATGTCAGCCTTGGGGCTGGGGCAAAACACACCGCCCTGGGGGTTCAGGTCGGTGGCCAGCAGTTCAACTGATGCGTTGCTCATGGTTCAGACCTTGGTCAGCCAGTGGGCGTACTTGGGGTTGCGGCCGTTGACGATGTCAAAGAACGCAGTCTGGATTTTTTCGGTGATCGGGCCACGGCTGCCCACGTAATCGCCCTTGCCCAGCTCGATCCGGTCGAGTTCGCGAATCGGTGTGACTTCGGCTGCAGTGCCCGTAAAGAAAGCCTCGTCGGCAATGTAGACCTCGTCTCGGGTGATGCGCTTTTGCACGATCTCCAACCCTAAGTCTTTGGCGATGTGGAACACCGTGTTGCGGGTGATGCCGTTCAAGGCGCCAGCCGACAAGTCAGGCGTGTAGATCACCCCGTTTTTGACCACGAAGATGTTCTCGCCCGCGCCTTCAGACACAAAGCCCGAGGTGTCGAGCAACAAGGCCTCGTCGTAACCCTCGTCGGTCACTTCCATATTGGCCAAAATCGAGTTGGTGTAATTGCTCACCGCCTTGGCTTGGGTCATGGTGATGTTGACGTGGTGACGGGTGTAGCTGCTGGTCTTGACGCGGATGCCGCGCTTCATGCCTTCTTCGCCCAGGTAGGCACCCCAGGTCCAGGCCGCCACCATCACATGGATGGTGTTGCCTTTGGGGCTGACGCCCAGCTTTTTGTCGCCGATCCAAGTCAAGGGGCGGATGTAGCCGCTTTCCAAATTGTTCTCGCGCACCACGGCACGCTGGGCTTCGTTGACCTGCGCTTGGGTGAAGGGAATGTTCATGCGCAAGATCTTGGCACTGTTGAACAGGCGCTCGGTGTGCTCTTGCAGGCGGAAAATGGCCGTGCCTTGCTCGGTTTTGTAGGCGCGCACGCCTTCAAAAGCGCCGCAGCCATAGTGCAGGGTGTGGCTCAAGACATGGATCTTGGCATCGCGCCAGTCGACCATCTGGCCGTCCATCCAGATTTTGCCGTCACGGTCTGACATGGAGGGAATGACAACGCTCATGAAAGTGTCCTTTAAAGAAACTGCAAAAAATAGGGTTGACTGGGATTTTAAGGGTTTGACTCTTCTGGGACTACCTCGGGGCGCACCAAAGCCCACGCGGTCAACTTGCCGCCCACAAAAGTGCAGGTCACCACCGAATCACTGGAATCGGTCCAGCTGTAAATCTCGGGTTGGGCGTCTTTTTCTGTCAAAAGTTGGCCCAAAGAACGTGTCATGGCGATCACATGCATCAAATTCACGCCTTTTTTCAGTTTGGCATTGAGCATGACGGCGCTGGCCACATGGCCAATGGGCCGGTCGGCAGCTTTTTTAAGGATGGTGACCATGCGCGTGAAGTGCAGCAGCACCCACATGACGACCCCGCCCACGGCCAGGGCAATGCCCGCCCATTGAAAGGCCTGCCAGGCCCCGATGGTGAAAACAACAATGGCCAGCGGTGCGATGATTTTGGTGAAATTCATGGGGGCAGATTGTGCCTTGATTGCTTGGCGGCTTCTCATGCTGGATCAGTCCAATCCCCGCACCACTTGCATGGCTTCTTCGATGCGATCGACCGGGTAAATGGTCAGGCCCTCAAAAGCCTTGTCGTTTTTCTTGGGGGCATTGGCCTTAGGCACCACCGCCACCTTGAAGCCCAGTTTGGCCGCTTCTTTCAAGCGGTCTTGGCCGCGCGGCGCGGGGCGCACTTCGCCCGCCAGGCCCACTTCTCCAAAGGCCAAAAAGCCTTTGGGCAGTGCTTTGCCGCGCAGGCTGCTGGTGATCGCCAGCATGACGGCCAGGTCGGCCGCGGGTTCGCTGATGCGCACGCCACCCACCGCGTTGACAAACACGTCTTGGTCCATGCAGGCCACGCCTGCATGGCGGTGCAGCACCGCAAGCAGCATGGCCAAGCGGTCGCGGTCCAGACCCACAGACAGGCGTCGGGGCGATGGGCCACCGCTGTCGACCAGAGCCTGAATTTCCACCAGAAGCGGGCGCGTGCCTTCCAGTGTGACCATCACGCAGCTGCCGGGCACGGGCTCGGCGTGCTGGCTCAAAAAGATGGCACTGGGGTTGCTCACGCCCTTGAGGCCTTTTTCGGTCATGGCGAACACGCCGATTTCGTTCACCGCGCCAAAGCGGTTTTTGATGGCGCGGATCAGACGGAAGTTGGAATGCGTGTCGCCCTCAAAGTACAGCACCGTGTCCACCATGTGCTCCAGCACGCGGGGGCCGGCCAGCGCACCCTCTTTGGTGACATGGCCCACCAGCACGATGGTGGTGCCGGTGGATTTGGCGGTACGCGTCAGATGCGCCGCGCATTCGCGCACCTGGGCCACCGAGCCGGGGGCGCTGGTGAGTTGGTCTGAATACACCGTCTGGATGGAGTCGATGATGGCGATGCCCGGCTGGCGTGCCTGCAGGGTGTGCAAAATTTTTTCGAGCTGGATCTCGGGCAGCACAGGCACTTGCGAATCCGGCAGGCCCAGGCGGCGCGAGCGCATGGCCACTTGTGCCCCGCTTTCTTCGCCTGTGACATACAGCGTGTTCATGCCGCTTCGCTGCAGCGCGTCCACCGCTTGCAACAACAAAGTCGATTTGCCAATGCCTGGGTCGCCGCCAATCAGCACCACTCCGCCTTCGACCATGCCGCCGCCCAGCACGCGATCGAGTTCATCAATGCCGGTGGGGTGGCGTTCAAAGTCGGCTGCTTGAATTTGCGCCAGTGGCAGCACTTCGGACGTAGGCGCCAAGGATGCGTGCACCGAACCAAAGCGGTTTTTGCCAGCTGCGGGCTCGCCTGAACCCTCAATCAGGGTATTCCAGGCGTTGCAGCTGGGGCATTTGCCCATCCAACGGGCGCTGGTGCCACCACATTCGGTGCAAGTGAAAATCGATTTGTCTTTGGTCATAGAGCGATTGTGCCTTTGAGGTCAAACCGCTCACCGCCAGGCGTTGACCATTTCGCGGGTGATGTCGGCTGCGCTCAGATTGCGTGCGCTGGCGGCGTTTTGGCCCGACCACAGAGGCGTGAAGTCACTCAAGCCCTGAGCTTCCGCAGCGGCGCGCAAAGGGGCAATGCCTGCGGTGGCCAAAGGGAAGGCCGGTGCAGCGGGGTTCAGTGCCCCCAGCTCGCGCATCAGGCGGTTGACGATGCCGCGCGCTGGGCGGCCACTGAACAGGCGTGTCAATGCGGTGTGCTGCCCCTCGGGCGATTGCAAGGCCGCGCGGTGCAGGGCGCTGGTGGTGGCCTCGTGGCTGCACAGGTAAGCCGTGCCAACTTGCACACCCGTCGCACCCAGCGCTTGGGCTGCGGCCACGCCTTGCGCTGACCCGATGCCGCCTGCAGCGATCACGGGCAACTGCACGGCCTGAACAATTTGGGGCAACAGCGCCAATGTGCCCATTTGGGTGCTGAGGTCATCCGTTAAGAACATGCCCCGGTGCCCGCCCGCCTCCAGGCCTTGGGCGATCACCGCATCTGCGCCATGCGCTTGCAGCCACAGGGCTTCTTGCACGGTGGTGGCCGATGACAGCACCCAACTGCCCCAGCTTTTGACGCGGGCCAGCAAATCCGGCGTTGGCAGACCAAAGTGAAAACTCACCACCGCTGGGCGAAAGGCCTCCAGCACATCGGCGCTGTCGTGGCCAAAGGGGACGCGGCCTGCGCCAGTGGGCATGCCGGTTGGGTCCAGGCCCATCTCGCGGTAATAGGACGACAAAACCTGTTGCCAAGCGGCTTGCTGCACAGGGTCTGCCACGGGCGGGGTGTGGCAAAAAAAGTTGACGTTGTAGGGCCTATCGGTTGCCCTGCGCAGGGTTTGCAGTTCGGTCTGCAATGCTTCAGGCGTGAGCATGGCGGCCGCCAGCGACCCCAAGCCTCCGGCTTCGCACACGGCGGCGGCCAGCCGGTGGTTTTGCACCCCGGCCATGGGGGCCTGGATCACGGGACCGGCAAGATCAGAAAGCAAATCGGCAAAAGACATGGGCGACTCTTGGAAAGGGGCAGCAGAAAGACCAAGCTGCATCTTATGAGATGCGCACGCTCTGGGGCATGGCCCGATGACGGTGTGGGTGATGCTGAGCTGGTGAAAACCCTTGTGTCCGTTTGGGGAAATTCATTTAACATGTTAAATAAATGACCCCCAAAACTTCTTTTGTTCACCGCAACCTGCCACGCCTTTTGCTCGAAGCGCGCGAAGCCGTGATGCTGCACACCCGCCCCAGTCTGCGTGAGCATGGCTTGTCGGACCAACAGTGGCGGGTGCTGCGTGTGTTGGGCGAGCATGCGCACGAGAGCGGCGGCGTGGAAACCGGCCGTGTGGCCACCGAGGCTTTTTTGCTGGGCCCCAGCCTGACGGGTGTGCTGGCCCGCATGGAGCGCGATGGCCTGATCGAGCGCCAGCGATGCCCGCTAGACGCCCGCCGCACCGTCGTACGTGCCACCGCATTGGGCCTGGCCAAGGTGCAGGCCTTGTCACAAACCATTGAAGCGCATTACAGCTGGATGGCCGAGCATTTGGGGTCACCGCAATTGACCGCCTTGTACAACCTGCTGGACCAGTTGATTGCCTTGGAAGTGCCCGGCGACCAGCCCCAAACATCCGATACCGCGACGTCCGAGGAATAAACGATGCCCACGACCCCCACAAACCCCATGCCCTATCGGCCTTGGCAGCCCCAAGGCACGGTGTATGGCACTTTGCTCAACTTTCGCCGCGAATGGGACCTGTGTGCCCCGCGCATGACGCAAGACCCGCACAAGGCCGCGCCCCAAGCGCCCATTCTGTATGTGAAAAGTGCCAACACCTTCAGCCCTGCAGGGCAAGACCTGCTTTTGCAAGACGGCGTGACCGAAGTCGACATCGGTGCCTCGCTGGGCCTGGTGATCGGTGGCGATGGCCAAGTGGCGGGTGCCGCGCTGTTGTGTGATTGGTCGGTGCCGCACGCGAGCTACTACCGCCCGCCGGTCAAGTTCCGTTGCCGCGATGGTTTTTTGGCTTTGCCGCAGCAGGTCACCCAGGGCCAAGTGGCGGATTGGGCCGCGCTGCAGATCGTGGTGCGCCGCAACGGCGAGCGGGTGCAAACCTTGGATTTGCGCGAATTGATCCGCGACCTGCCCACGCTGCTGATCGATGTGGGCGAATTCATGACGCTGCAGCCCGGCGACGTGTTGATGGTGGGCACCGATGGCCTGGCCGATGGTGCGCGCCCACGCGCCAAAGCCGGGGATCGGGTGGAGATTTCCGCGTCGGGCTTTTCGCCAGTGTCTGTGCAAGTGGGAGGTGCCGCATGAAACACGCTCGCATCGCCTGGTCGGGCGCCATCCAGCAAGCCCTTGAGTCTGACGGCCAATTGCTCATCACCCAAGGCCCGCACAAGGGCCAGCGTGTGGGCTTTGACGACGTGGTCTGGTTGCCGCCGCTTGCACCTGTGCCCCAGCCGCGCACCGTGATCGCACTGGGCCTGAACTACGCCGACCACGCCAAAGAACTGGCCTTCAAAGCGCCAGAAGAGCCGCTGGCTTTCATGAAGGGCGAAGCCTCGCTGATCGGGCACAAGGCCTTTACGAAGCGCCCCGTTGACGTGAAGTACATGCACTACGAGTGCGAGTTGGCCGTGGTGGTGGGCCGCACCGCCCGCCGCGTGAAGAAGGCCGATGCCTACGACTTCATAGCTGGCTACACCGTGGCCAACGACTACGCCATCCGCGACTACCTGGAAAACTGGTACCGCCCCAACCTGCGCGTGAAAAACCGCGACACCTGCACGCCGATTGGTCCCTGGCTGGTCGATGCGGCCGACATTCCGAACCCGATGGCCCTCAAACTGCAGACCACCGTCAATGGCCAGGTCACACAGAGCGGCAACACCGCCGACATGATTTTTGATGTGCCCAGCCTTATCGAATACTTCAGCAGCTTCATGACGCTCCACCCCGGCGACCTGATCCTGACCGGCACGCCCGACGGCATCGTGAACGTCAACCCGGGCGATGTGGTGGTCACCGAAATCGAGCGCATCGGGGCGCTCACCAACACCCTTGTCAAAGCAACACCATGAAAATTGACCACCTCATCAACGGCACCCAAGTCGCGGGCAGTGACTACTTTGAAACCGTCAACCCCGCCACGCAAGAGGTGTTGGCCGAAGTCGCCTTGGGCGGCTTGCGGGAAGTGAATGCCGCCGTGGCTTCTGCCAAAGCCGCCTTCCCCAAGTGGGCCGCTACACCCACGACCGAGCGCGCCAAGATCATGCGCAAGCTGGGCGATCTGATCACGAAACACGTGCCCGAGATTGCAGAAACCGAAACCCGAGACTGCGGCCAGACCATCAGCCAGACCGGCAAGCAACTGGTGCCGCGCGCGGCCGACAACTTCCACTACTTTGCCGAAATGTGCACCCGCGTGGACGGCCACACCTACCCCACGCCCACGCACCTGAACTACACGCTGTTCCACCCGGTGGGCGTGTGTGCGCTGATCAGCCCTTGGAACGTGCCCTTCATGACCGCCACCTGGAAGGTCGCGCCATGTCTCGCCTTTGGCAACACCGCCGTGCTCAAGATGAGCGAACTCTCGCCCATGAGCGCCGCCCGGTTGGGTGAGCTGGCGCTGGAGGCGGGTGTGCCCCCGGGCGTGCTGAACCTGGTGCACGGTTACGGCAAGGAAGCGGGCGAGCCGCTGGTCTCGCACCGCGACGTGCGCGCCATTTCGTTCACAGGCTCCACCGTCACGGGCAACCGCATCGTGCAAAGCGCGGGCCTCAAAAAGTTCAGCATGGAGCTCGGCGGCAAGAGCCCCTTTGTGATTTTTGAAGATGCTGACCTGGACCGTGCGCTGGACGCCGCCATCTTCATGATTTTCAGCAACAACGGTGAGCGCTGCACCGCAGGCAGCCGCATCCTGGTGCAGCAAAGCATCTATGCCGACTTTGCCGCCCAATTTGCCGAGCGCGCCAAACGCATCACCGTGGGCGACCCGCTGGATGAGAGCACCATCGTCGGCCCGATGATCTCCCAAGCCCATCTGGCCAAGGTGCGCAGCTACATCGAGCTGGGCCCCAAAGAAGGCGCAACTATGCTGTGCGGCGGACTGGGCCAGCCCGGCTATGCCGCTGACTTGCCCGCACATGTGCAAAACGGCAACTTCGTTTGGCCCACCGTGTTTGCCGACGTAGACAACCGCATGCGCATTGCCCAAGAAGAAATTTTTGGCCCGGTGGCCTGCCTGATTCCCTTCAAGGACGAGCAGGATGCGATTGAAAAAGCCAACGACATCGAATATGGCCTGTCCAGCTACGTCTGGACCGAGAACCTCGGCCGCGCCCACCGCGTGGCCGCGGCGGTCGAGGCCGGTATGTGCTTTGTGAACAGCCAAAACGTGCGCGACCTGCGTCAGCCCTTTGGCGGCACCAAGGCCAGCGGCACCGGCCGCGAAGGCGGCACCTGGAGCTACGAAGTGTTCTGTGAGCCCAAGAACGTGGCGGTGTCGCTGGGTGGTCACCACATTCCGCATTGGGGTGTATGACAAACCCCCATCATCTGTCATACTTGATGTCATACATTCATTTTGAGTTTGTATGACAAGGAGTGTCCCATGTTGTCTGTCCGCCTGCCCGAAACTGTTGAACGAGAATTAGCCCAGTATTGCGCCGCACGCAAGCTGAGCAAATCGCACGTCGTGCAAGAAGCCCTTGCCGAGTATTTGGTGGCGGCCAAAACGGCCTCCGGCCAAAACGCAGTGCCTGAGCCTGATTTGTCGTTCCTCGCGCCAGACGATCCGATTCGGCAATTCATTGGCATCGTCAAGGATGGCCCCAGCACGGACGAATGGATGGCCATCACCCGCGGCGAGGACTGGAACAATCCATGATCCTGGTCGACACCAACGTCCTGCTCGACATCTACAAGGCCGACCCGATCTGGATGCCTTGGTCGTTGCAGCAACTGCGCAGCGCAACAGCCGGAGAACTGGGCACCAACATGGTGGTGTATGCCGAGCTGGCTGGGCACCCGGGAGAGCCTGCGCATCTGGATGCTTTTCTGGACACACTGGGCATCCGCCTGGCAGAGCTGTCGCAGCCTGCAGCAAGGCTGGCCGGGCAGGCTTTTCGTCACTACCGCCGACAAGGCGGCACCAAAACTGGCGTCTTGCCCGACTTCTTCATTGGCGCGCACGCGCAAGCCGAGGGCTTTCAGTTGCTTACCCGCGATGCGGGGCGCTACCGCAGCTACTTTCCGGGCATTGACCTGATCTGCCCCTGACCTTCATCAGCATCAACAGGACACCCTATGGGCCAACTCGCACTCGCCGCCAAAATCACCCACGTGCCCAGCATGTACTTGAGTGAGATTCCCGGGCCGCGCTTTGGCACGCGCCAAAGCGCCATCGATGGCCACCAGGAGATCAGCCGCCGCTGCCGCGCCGTGGGGGTGGACACGCTGGTCGTGTTTGACACGCACTGGTTGGTCAATGCCAGCTACCACATCAACTGCGCGCCGCATTACAAAGGCGTCTACACCAGCAACGAGCTGCCGCACTTCATCAGCAACCTGCCCTTTGAGTCACCCGGCAACCCTGCGTTGGGGCATTTGTTGGCGCAAGTGGCCAATGAGTTTGGCGTGGAAACCCTGGCCCACGACGCCACCACCTTGCAGCCCGAATATGGCACGCTGGTGCCGCTGCGCTACATGAACGAAGACCAGCACTTCAAGGTGGTCTCGGTCTCGGCGCTGTGCACCTCGCACTATTTGGCCGACAGCGCCCGCCTGGGGTGGGCCCTGCGCGAGGCGGTGGAGAAACACTACGACGGCAAGGTGGCTTTTTTGGCAAGCGGCTCGCTCTCGCACCGCTTTGCGCAAAACGGCCTTGCGCCAGAGTTTGCCCACAAGATCTGGAGCCCGTTTCTGGAGCAGCTCGACAAGCAAGTCTTGCAGATGTGGGCCAACCGCGAATGGCAAGCCTTTTGCGAGATGCTGCCCGAGTACGCCAGCAAAGGCCACGGCGAAGGCTTCATGCACGACACCGCCATGCTGATGGGCGCTTTGGGTTGGTCGGGTTATGACGGCGGCGTGGAGATGGTCACACCCTACTTTGGCGCCAGCGGCACGGGCCAGCTCAATGCCATTTTTGAAGTGACGCCGCAAAAGGGCGAACACATTCCCGCCGCCGTGGCCAGCAGCGCCGCAGGCTACACCGCTGTCAGCACCAGGCTTTGAGGAAATTTACACATGCCCCATCTCGTCATCCTCTACACCGGCCAACTTGACCACGAGGTCAGCATGACCGTGCTGTGCCGCCAACTGGCCGATGCCATGCTGACAGTCAAGGACGAAGAAGCCAAGCAAGTCTTTCCCTCAGGCGGCACCCGTGTGTTGGCCTACCCTGCACCGCATTACGCGGTGGCCGATGGGGGCGCAGCAGGGCGAGAGGCCGGAGGCACGGGCGACTACGCCTTTGTCTATCTGAATGTGCGCATGGGCCGTGGCCGCAGCGAGGCCACGCAGCAACGCGCCGGCCAGACCCTGTTGGATGTGGTCAAGACTTTTTTTGCCCCTGTCATGGCGCAGCGCCACATCGGCATCACGCTGCAGATCGACGAAGGCCCCGAAGTGTTTGATGCCAAGCACAGCAACCTGCATCCCTTGTTCAATAAGGTTTGAACCATGTCTGTATTCACCGAAGACCGCATCCATCAGCTTGCCCAAGAGTTGAACCAGTCCGAAAAATCACGCGTGCAGATCGAACACTTTTCTAAGCGATTCCCGGGCATGAGCATCGAAGACGGCTACCGCATCAACCGCGCCTGGATGCAGCTCAAGTTCGCCGAAGGGCGACAAATGATCGGCCACAAAATTGGGCTGACGAGTCGTGCCATGCAGGTTTCCAGCCAAATCGATGAGCCGGATTACGGCACGCTGCTCGACGACATGCGCTATGACTGCACGCCCGGGCAGGTACTGGACATTCCGTTTACCGATTTCATCGCGCCCCGTGTCGAGGTCGAGTTGGCCTTCATCCTCAAGAAAGAACTGCGCGGCCCCAACGTGACGGTGCAGCAAGTCTTGGAGGCGACTGAGTATGTGACGCCGGCGATTGAGATCATCGACTCGCGCATCGAGCAGTTTGACCGCCACACCAAAGTCATGCGCAAGGTCTACGACACCATCAGCGACAACGCCGCGAATGCGGGTATCGTGCTCGGGGCCAAGCGGGTTGATCCGCTGACCACCGATTTGCCTTGGTGCGGCGCAGTGCTGAGACAAAACGGCGTGGTCGAAGAAACCGGTCTGGCAGCGGGCGTGCAAGGGCATCCGGCCGTGGGCATTGCCTGGTTGGCCAACAAGCTGGCGCCTTGGGGCGAACACCTGGAGGCGGGCGAGATCGTGTTGGCGGGCTCGTTCACCAAACCTGCTGTGGCTAAAGTGGGCGATGTATTTGAAGCGGATTACGGGCCGTTGGGCAAACTGGAATTCAGATTCACTTAACACCAGGGCGTTTTGAATGTCCACGCTGAGCGGGTCCGGCTGGCCTGGTTGGGCGATGTGGCAGAGCGAAGCGCCTCTGAGCCCGGCCAGGCCAGCCGGATACGCTCAGCATCCCGGTCGAAGGCTTTACCTTAGGAAACTCCATGAACACCCCTGTGAACCTTTTCAAACAAGCCCTGCAAAACAAGCGCCCCCAAATTGGCCTGTGGATGGGGCTGGCCAGTGCCTACACCGCCGAAATCTGTGCCCTGGCCGGGTTTGACTGGCTGGTGATCGACGGCGAACACGCGCCCAACGACTTACGCAGCATCCAGGCGCAACTTCAGACCCTGGCCGCTTACCCCAGCAGCCACCCGGTGTGCAGGGTGCCAGTCGGAGATACGGCGCTCATCAAGCAGTACCTCGACCTCGGGGCGCAAAACATCCTGGTGCCCATGGTCGATACACCCGAGCAGGCCGCACAACTGGTTCAGGCCATGCATTACCCCCAAGACGATGGGCAGGGCGGAGTGCGAGGCATGGCGGGCGCACGGGCCTCGCGCTGGGGCCACTACCCGGATTACTTCAAGCGCGCTAACCAAGAAGTCTGCCTGCTCGTTCAGGTCGAGTCACGGCAAGCGCTGAAGAACCTGGATGCGATTGCTGCCACACCCGGTGTGGACGGCGTGTTCATCGGCCCGGCTGATCTGTCGGCCAGCATGGGCCATGTGGGCAATGCCGCGCACCCCGAAGTGCAAGCGGCCATTGAGGACGCCATCGCCCGCATCCTGAAGGCTGGCAAGGCCCCTGGCATCCTGTCGCCCGACCGCCAACTGGCAGCGCATTACCTCAAGCTCGGCGCGGTCTTCGTCGCTGTGGGGCTGGACACGCAAATCCTGATGCGTCACACCACCGATCTGGCCGCGCACTTCAAAGCCGAGGTGACTGCCATCGCCCCTCACAAAGGTGCAACCTATTAATTGGGATCTGACCCCAATTAGCCTGACCCCCATCAACGGCACAACACACAAGGAGACACCACATGTTCCCCACCCCCCAACCCTTGGTGCCTTCGCTGCAAGCGCAGGTGCACCCTGATGAATGGCAGGCCCGTTTGCAGTTGGCCGCTTGCTACCGGGTGTTCGCGCAGCTCGGTTGGACCGAGATGATTTACAACCACATCACGCTTCGCCTGCCCGACAGCGTGACGGGGGGTGACAAGCAGTTCTTGATCAACCCATTCGGTCTGCATTACAGCGAAGTGACGGCCAGCAATTTGGTCAAGATAGATGTTCAAGGGCGCGTACTCGACGGGTCCCCCTATCCGGTGAATCCGGCTGGCTTCACGGTGCATGCTGCGGTGCACGAAGGGCTTGCGGGGGCGCACTGCGTGATGCACACCCACACCACGGCGGGGGTGGCGGTAGCCTGTTTGCAAGGCGGCTTGCAGCAGACCAATTTTTACACTGCCCAGCTGCACAACATGGTGGCTTACCACGACTTTGAAGGCATCACGATCCATGCCAACGAAGCACCGCGCTTGCTGCGCAGCATTGGCGAAAAACAAGCCGTGATCTTGCGCAACCACGGACTGCTTGCATGGGGCCACACCTTGGCACAGACCTTCGCCGTGCTCTGGACATTGCAGCGCGCCTGCGAAATCCAGATGGCCACGCTGAGCATGGGCCAGCCGATTGTGGTGCCTGAAGCGATTGCTGACCAATGTACCCGTGATGCCTTGCAGTTCAACCCGAACCACGGCGCAGGTGAAGACGTTTTCCAGGCGCTGGTGCGCCAAGTTGACAGACAAGACACAGGGTGGCGCAGATGAAGGTTTGTATTTACGGCGCTGGCGCCATTGGCGGTTGGATCGGTGCGCGTTTGGCGCAGCAAGGCTGCAGTCTGAGCGCGGTGGCACGCGGCGCCACCTTGGAAGCCTTGCAACAAAACGGCCTGGTGGTGCTGCAAGGCGACCAAGAGATTCGCAGCTCTTTGGTGGCCCGAGAAAACCCCGCCGATTTGGGCGTGCAGGATCTGGTGATCGTGGCCGTGAAGGCCCCTGCCATGGCCGATGTGGCTCGCCGCATCGGTCCGTTGTTGGGCCCAGACACCGTGGTGCTGACGGCCATGAACGGCGTGCCGTGGTGGTTTTTGCAGGGCTTTGGGGGTACTTTGGCGGGTACCCATCTGGACTCGGTGGACCCGGGCGGCGTGATCGCGCAGCACATCCCGGCGGCACACATTGTGGGTGGCGTGGTGCACGCCAGCTGCTCGGTCGATGTGCCGGGTGTGGTACGCCACCACTTTGGCAATGGTTTGATTTTGGGTGAGCCCAGTGGCGTCGATACGCCGCGGGTGACAACTTTGGTAGCCCTTCTGGTGCAAGCGGGCTTCAACGCCACGGTCTCGCCTCAAATTCAGAAAGACGTTTGGTACAAGCTGTGGGGCAACATGACCATCAACCCCATCAGCGCGTTTACCGGGGCCACGACCGACGTGATACTGGACGACCCGCAGGTGCGTGGCTTTGTCTCCAGCATCATGCTCGAAGCCAAGGTCATTGGTGAGCGCATCGGCATACCGATCGCGCAAACCCCTGAAGACCGCCACGCCGTCACCCGAAAGCTGGGGGCCTTTCGCACCTCGATGTTGCAAGACGTCGATGCAGGCAAACCGGTCGAGTTGGATGCGCTGGTGGCCGCTGTGCGCGAGTTGGGCCAGTTAACGAAGGTGGCCACGCCCTTCACCGACGCATTGCTGGGCTTGAGCCGCCTCCATGCCTCTGGCCTGGGGCTCTACCCCAAGTCATGACGGCTGTGGCTTTCACGCTTTGACATTGACCCCATGAGCAAAACCACCACCACCGGTTTGACAGGCGCGGCTTTTGTCATTTTGTTATTGACCGCCTTCATGATGGGCGCCAACCATGTGGCGGCCCGAACCGCTTTCAACCATGGCTTGGACGTGGTGACAGCGGTCACGGTGCGCAGTGTCGTCACTGCTGGTGTGGTGGCATTGATCCTTTGGCACCAAAAAGTAGCCTTCAGCGTGCTGCCGCAGCAGCGCAAGTATTTGGCAGCAGTGGGGGTCCTGATCGCGTTGCAAAGCGTCTGTCTGTATTCGGCAGTGGCGCGTTTGCCGGTGGCCTTGGCTTTGTTGGCGTTCAATACCTACCCTTTGACCACAGCCTTGTGGGCTCGGATTTTGTATGGTCACCAGCCCGAGCGCGCCCTGCTGTGGGCCATGCCCGTGATGATGCTTGGATTGGCTTTGGCACTGGATGTGTTGGGCGCTGCATCTGGCTTGGGCGCGGCGCGGCATTGGGGCGAAATTGGCGCGGGGGTGGTTTTCGCTTTGATCGCCTCGGTGGCTTTTGGTCTGGCGCTGGTGTTGACGCAACACGAAACCGTGGGCGTTGACGGGCGCTTGCGCACCTTCACCTCGTTGACCACGGTGGGGGTTTTGGCCGCCTTGGTGGCCAGCACGCAAGGCGGCTTTCAGTGGCCCCAGGCGGAGCCGGGCTGGTGGGGCCTGGCCCTGCTGACCTTGTTGTACGGCACGGCATTCACCGTCATGTTCACTGTGTTGCCCAAGCTGGGCGTGGTCGGCAATTCGGCCATCATGAATGTTGAGCCCATATTCGCCTTGGTGTTGGCTTGGGCGCTGTTGGGCCAGTCGATTGCCGCCATGCAACTGGTGGGTGCAGCGGTGGTGGTGTCCACGGTGATGTGGCTGGGTTTGCGCAAGCCCAAGACTTGAATGCTGCCGTTTCCGTTTCCGCTGCCTTGGTCGGGTCTCAGCCTTTCAGGCCCTTGACCAATGGCTGCGCCAACCGTTCGCCTTCTTGCTCCCAAAATGCAGGATCGGCCTGGCGGATGCGGCCCATCGCATTGCCCATGTGGGCCGCAGCAGCTTGGCGGGCTTGCTCGGCATGGCCGGCCACGATGGCCGACAAAATGGCTTGGTGCTCGGCGCGTACCTCGGCCGCAAAGTCCAGCCTGCGTGCCTCGTTGGCCCGGGTCACTTGGGTGGCACCATGCAAAAATTGACTCAGGTACTGCAGTGTCTGGATCAAAAAGGGGTTGCGGGTGGCCTGCGCAATGGCCCGGTGAAAGTTCACATCTTCGGCCACCCCGTTGCCACCCGCCAAGACAGCATCGTTCAGGGCCTGTACCGCTTGCTCAATGTCCAGAATGTCTTTGGGATTGCGGCGTTGCGCAGCAAGGGCCGCCACTTCAGCTTCCAGTGCTCGCCGCACTTCCACCATTTGAATCACTGCTTCTTGCGAGACCGCATGCCGGGCTTCGAAGTGCAACGCGGGAATGGGCAATGCAGGTTTGACAAAAACCCCGCTGCCTTGCCGCGAATCCACCAAGCCCAGCGACTTGAGGCGAGAAACCGCCTCTCGCACGACGGTTCGGCTGACCCGAAACTGTTCGGCCAAATTGGCTTCTGTGGGCAATTTGGCGCCCGGCGCCAATCTGCCCTGTTCGATCTCGGCCATCAATTGCGCCGCTACTTGGTCCGAAAGACGTGCGCCGCTGGAGACGGGTGTGAAATGTTGGCTCATCGACTTGTCATACAAAAAACAAGCTCCAGCATACAGGGCTTCACCGGGAGGCTATGAACCTCCAGCGCAATGGGGCATTTCCACGACCCATACTTGCCCTAAATTACGTTTAGGTAAACCGATTTAACAATGGTAAATTACGGTTTGGGCGCCGCAGGGTGCTTTTTGACTGTTCTGGAGCTCGTCACATGGGTGCTTACGTCAACCCGATTTATCCGTACACATCCTCCACCGAGTGGATGACCACACCGCCGCAACGCAAGCCGCTGATCGTCATTGGCGCAGGGCCCGTGGGACTGGCTGCTGCCATCGATGCCCGTTTACAAGGCCTTGATGTTCTGGTGCTGGACGACGACAAGACCGTCTCTGTCGGCTCGCGGGCGGTTTGTTATGCCAAGCGCTCCCTCGAAATCTTGGACCGCCTGGGCATTGCCAATGAAGCTTGCGGCTTGGGCGTGAGCTGGAACATCGGCCGCACTTTTTTGGAAGAGGATGAGGTGTACCAGTTCAACCTGGTGCCCGATGCGGGCCACAAGCGCCCCGGCATGATCAATCTGCAGCAGTACCACGTCGAGGAAATGCTGATTGCACGGGCCCTCGAATTGGGCGCCGACATCCGCTGGCAGCACAAAGTGACCGCTGTGATGCGTCACGATGACCACGCCATACTCACCGTGGAAACGCCCGAAGGCGCCTTTGACATCGAGGCCGACTGGCTGGTGGTGGCTGACGGCGCACGCAGCCCCATTCGCCGCTATCTGGGCCTGGACATCGAAGGCCGTGTGTTCCAGGACCGCTTCTTGATTGCCGATGTGATCATGAAGGCCGACTACCCCGCCGAGCGCTGGTTCTGGTTTGACCCGCCCTTTCACCCCAACCAAAGCGTGCTGCTGCACAAGCAAAGCAACAACGTCTGGCGCATCGACTTTCAGCTGGGCTGGGACGCTGATCCCGAAGAAGAAAAGAAGCCCGAAAAAGTCATCCCGCGCCTGAAGGCCATGTTGGGCGACGAGCGGCCATTTGAGCTGGAATGGGTCAGCATCTACACCTTCCAGTGCCGCCGCATGACCGACTTTCGCCATGGCCGCGTGCTGTTCGCAGGCGACGCGGCGCACCAGGTCTCGCCCTTTGGCGCGCGCGGGGCCAACTCGGGCTTTCAGGACGCGGACGATCTGATGTGGAAACTCGGCTTGGTGATCAAGGGCCAAGCCAGCGAGAAGTTGCTCGACACTTACGCGGTGGACCGCCAATTTGCCGCCGACGAGAACATCATGAACTCGACGCGCTCGACCGACTTCATCACGCCCAAGAGCCGCACGAGCAAAACATTCCGCAACCAAGTGTTGGCGCTGGCCAAGCACCACCCCTTTGCGCGCAAGCTGGTCAACTCAGGCCGCCTGTCGGTGCCCTCTTTCCTGACCGGCTCGGTGCTCAACACGCCCGATACCGATGCGTTTGAGGGCAATATGGTGCCCGGCGCACCGATGGACGACGCGCCTGTGCAAGTGGATGGCCAAGACGCTTGGTTGCTCGACCAGGTGGGGCGCGGCTTTGCGGTCTTGCACTTTGTCGATGCTGCGCCCGATGCCCAGACGCTGGGCGCACTGCAAGGCCTGAAGCACAACGCGGTGCCGGTGGACAGCCTGATCGTGTCCCGCCAGGCCTTGCAAGTGCCCGGCTTGAAGGTACTGGTGGATGCGCAAGACTGGATGGCCAAGCGCTACGACACCAAGCCCGGCACGACCTATTTGCTGCGCCCCGATCAGCATGTGCTGGCCCGTTGGCGCAGCCTAGACAGCACCCGGTTGCAAGCGGCCATGTCCCGTGCTTTGGGGCAAGCGGGTGCACAGGCTTGAGCGCAATTGCTGAGAAAAGAAACGATATGCCTACCGATACAGCCACCGCCCTGAACACCGCGCCCAATTTCCATGAAGCTGGGCGCCGTTTTTTCCGTGACTTCTCGCCCGGCGATGAGTTTTATGAGCACCTGATCGATGCCCACAACGGCCTGAGCGACGAACAAAGCGAGGCGTTCAACGCCCGTTTGATCCTGCTGCTGGCCAACCACATTGGTGACTTGCGCGTGTTGCGCGAGGCCTTGCAAGCTGCCCGCCAAACCGACTGAGCCTTTTGGAGAACCTGATGAAAATCGACCGCATTCACCACGCCGCTTACCGCTGCAAAGACGCCAAAGCCACTGTCGATTGGTATGTGAAAAACCTGAACATGGACTTTGTCTTGGCCATCGCCGAAGACTTGGTGCCCTCCACCAAGGCCCCCGATCCCTACATGCATGTATTTTTAGATGCAGGCGGCGGCAACGTGCTGGCGTTTTTTGAGCTGCCCAATTCGCCCGAGATGGGCCGCGACACCAACACCCCTGAATGGGTGCAGCACATCGCCTTCAAGGTCGACAGCCTGCAAGCTCTGGAAGACGCCAAGGCCCGCCTGCAGGCCAATGGTGTCGACGTGCTTGGCCCCACCAACCACACCATCTTCAAAAGCATCTACTTTTTTGACCCCAACGGCCACCGCTTGGAATTGGCCGCCGACGTGGGCACGCCCGAGATGTACGCCAAGCTCGACGCATGCAAGTGGGACATGCTGAACGAATGGGCCCAAACCAAACGCGCGCCCAAGCATGCGGCCTGGATGCACGCGCCTGAGGTGCAAAGCTGAAGCCCTGCGCGTTCAGTGTTCTCCTGCCGCGGCGCTCCACAGGGCCAAGGGCGCTTGTCCGGTCATGTTTTTTTCGCGGTAAAGGCGAATGTCAAGCGGCACGTTCCATTCGCCTTGGCTGGCGCTGACCAGCCTGTTCGCGCCCAGGTCTTCCTCGACCAGGGTCCGGGGAAGCCACGCCAGGCCTCGGCCATCGAGCGCCATGGTGCGCAGAACCGAAGCCAAATGGGCCTTGAAAACCACTTGGGTCGGCACCGCTTTGAGTCGCTTGCCCAAGACAGCATCAAAAATTCGGCCCAGTCCCGATGCATCGGTGTAGCCCAGTACCGATGTGGGTGTTTTTTTCTCAGCCCCCAGAACGTGCAGAGGCCGCCCCCGGTCGTTGGGCCGGGATACGACGATCAATTCATCCGATCCAATCTTCAAGGCACTGTAATGCTCGGCATCCAGTGGGCTGGGGGCGAGAGGATGCGCATGGGTCAGCACAAAGTGCACTTTGCCTTGTTGCATCAGGACTTCGCAGCGCGACAACACATCTGACAACAACTCCACCCGCTCCATGGCAAACGATGATTCGATTTGGCGCAACCAGCGGGGCAAAAAAACAAAGGAAAGTCCGTGGGTACTCGCCATCCGGAGTGTGACAGCCTGTGTTTCTGCCACCTGCTTGGCCTCGTCCGGTAGTCGGGCAATTTGGTCCACCAAGTTTTCTGCCACACCCTTGAACCATTCGCCAGCGGCTGTCAAACGGGCGGGTTGGGAGCTTCGGTCTACCAAGTCGGTGCCGACCCATTCTTCAAGCGAACGAATCCTTCGGCTGAAGGCCGGTTGAGAGCTGCACCGGTCCTCCGCAGCACGCGAAAAATGGCCGGTTTGAGCCAGGGCCAAAAAATCTTCCAGCCAAATGAAGTTCATGTGTGGTTCGTCCAGTGCATGGCGCTAGCCAAAACGAGCATTGGCTTTCCTGACTCCCTCGCGGCAACATCACCCCCATCTCCAACCCCCACACGAGTGATGGCATGAAAATTGTTGAAATCCGCGAAAAAACCCTTCCCATCAGTTCCTCGATCAGGAACGCTTACATCGACTTTAGCAAAATGAACCTCAGCCTGGTGGCGGTGGTGACCGACGTGATCCGTGATGGTAAGCCGGTGATTGGCTACGGCTTCAACTCCAATGGTCGCTATGGCCAAGGCACGCTGATGCGTGAGCGCTTCATTCCGCGCATCCTGGAAGCCGCCCCCGCCTCTTTGGTGGACGAAACAGGCCACAACCTGTGCCCTCACAAAATCTGGCAAACCATGTTCACCAATGAAAAGCCTGGGGGCCATGGTGAGCGTTCGGTGGCGATTGGCACCATCGACATGGCCATCTGGGATGCGGTGGCCAAGATCGAAGGCAAGCCACTGTTCCAGCTGCTGGCTGACCGATACGGCGATGGCCAGCCCAAGCGCAAGATTTTTGTGTATGCCGCAGGCGGTTACTACCATCCTGGCCAAGACCATCGCAAGCTGCAAGATGAAATGCGCAGCTACCTGGACCGTGGCTACACCGTGGTGAAAAAGAAAATCGGTGGTGCCTCGCTGGACGAAGACCTGCGCCGCATCGACGCCGTCATGGATGTGCTGCAGGATGGCCAAAAATTGTGCGTCGATGCCAATGGCCGCTTTGATCTGGACACCGCGATCCAGTACGCCAAAGCCCTGTCGCAGTACGACCTGTTCTGGTACGAAGAGGCGGGGGATCCGCTGGACTTCGAGTTGCAAGCCACCCTGCGCAATTACTACAAGAATCCCATGGCCACTGGCGAGAACTTGTTCTCTATGCAGGATGCCCGCAACCTGATCCGTTATGGCGGCATGCGGCCAGACCGCGACTATCTGCAATTTGACTGCGCCTTGAGTTATGGCTTGGTCGAATACCTGCGCACGCTGGACATGCTCAAGGAACATGGCTGGTCGGCCAGCCGCTGCGTGCCGCATGGCGGCCACCAGATGTCCTTGAACATTGCGGCTGGCTTGGGGCTGGGGGGCAACGAGTCTTACCCTGATCTGTTCCAGCCTTTTGGCGGTTTCCCTGACGGCGTCAAGGTGGAGAACAGCTTTGTCACCTTGCCCGATTTGCCGGGCATTGGCTTTGAAGGCAAAGCGGACCTGTACCGCGAAATGCAGGCCTTGGCGTGTTGAACTGAGGGGCCAACTGTCTGGGGCTTGGCCTTAGCGTTGGCGAAGCCCCCACTGAGCGGCCACGGCAACCAGCGAGAAGCTCAGCATCATCCAGCCCAAATTGACGGCACCCTCGTGGGGCACCAGCCCCACCAGATAACCACCTGTGGCCCCGGTCAGTTGCTGCATGAGGCCAGCCACTGCAGCCGCCGAGCCGGCCAGTGCAGGCATGACGCCCACCGTGCCCGCGAGTGCTGGTGGGTTGATCAGACCATGACCCAAGCCCAGCAAAATCAAAGGCAAAGCCACGGCGAGCGCTGTTTGCACGCCACCCAGGCCCAGCGCCAATAGGATGAGTAAACCCGCCACCGTGAGGGCTTGGCCCCAAGCCATCACACGCGATTCGCCCGCCTGCGCGATGAGCCGCGAGGTCATGAAGTTGCCCAGGATGTAGGACACGGGCACGGCCATGATGAACCAGCCAATGCCGTCTGGACCGATGCCGTAACCCTTGAGCACGATGGGTGCTCCCGCCAGAAAGGCGTAAAACGTGGCGGTGGTGGCAGCGAGGATGGCCACGTACAGCAAAAAGCGCGGCTCGCGCATCAGGCGGGCATAGGCACTGAGCATGGCGCGCAGCCAATGGCCCGGGGCGGCTGCTGGTTTGGGCACGCGCGGCAAGCCCAGCCAAGCTGCAGCCAAAAGCAACATCGCCAACACGGCCAGCAACACAAAGTTGAGCTGCCAACCCCAGCGGACATGCACTTGTCCACCGATCAGCGTCGCCAGCGGCGGGCACATGCCCAGCGCCATGCCGATATAGGCCATGACCCGCGTGCGCTGAGGCCCGGTGAACAGGTCTTGCACCATGGAGCGGCCGACCACCATGCTCGCGGCACTGCCTGCACCTTGCAGTACTCGGGCAGCGGTGAGTGTGGCGATGTCTGTGGCCAGCGCAGCCATGACCGATGCCAGCCCTGCCACCACCAGACCGATCATCAGGATCGGCTTGCGCCCGTGACGGTCCGACAAGGGCCCGTACACCAACTGCAAGGCACCATAGGCGACCACATAGCCGCTGAAGGTCAGCTGTACATCGGCTTGACGGGTGTGAAAGATGGCGCCCCATTCCTGCATGGAGGGCAGGCACAAGGTCATGGCCAAAAGACCAAAAGAAATTTGAGCCAACACGTTGGCGATCAGCCAAGGGCTGTGGGCGCCCGGGCCTGGGTTGCCTGGCGCTGCTGACATTTCAGCTGCGCTGCAATTTGTAAACCGCCGTGCCCGCCATCAGGTTGGGAAATGTGCGCACCTCTTGGCCGCGCTGCAGACCAAAGGCGTCCAACACCTGCAGGTGGTTTTTATGGGCCAAGTCGCCAAAGTCGGCGAATGTGCCCACTCGGATGTTGGGTGTGTCGTACCACTGGTACGGTAGGCGCTTGGTCACCGGCATGCGGCCTTGCAGCACGCTCAAGCGGTTGAACCAATGCGCAAAGTTGGGAAAGGCCACAATGCCCACGCGGCCCACGCGCACCGTCTCTTGCAACATGGTCTCTGCGTTGCGCAAGTGTTGCAGCGTGTCGATTTGCAGCACCACATCAAACGATTGGTCTGCAAACAGGCTCAGGCCTTCGTCCAGGTTCAGTTGCAGCACATTCACGCCGCGCTGCACACAGGCGTGCACATTGGTGTCGTCCAGTTCTACGCCGTAGCCGGTGCAGCCATTGTGTTGTTGTAGATGCGCCAGCAGGGCGCCATCGCCGCAGCCCAAATCGAGCACACGCGCGCCTTGTGGCACCAGCCGTGCAATGGCTTGAATCATCAAAGCATCGCTCATGCGGCACCACCTTCGTGCAAAGACTTGGCCATGTTGGCAAAGTAAGAGCGCACCACGTTCATGTAACGCGCATCGTCCAGCAAAAAGGCATCGTGTCCGTGCGGCGCGTCGATTTCGGCGTAGCTCACGTCGCGGTGGTTGTCGAGCAGGGCCTTGACCATTTCGCGGCTGCGGGCGGGCGAAAAGCGCCAGTCGGTGCTGAAGCTGACCAGCAAGAACTTGCAGCTGGCGCGGGCAAAAGCCTGCGACAAATCGCCGCCAAAAGCGCGCGCCGGGTCAAAGTAATCGAGCGCCCGGGTGATCAGCAAATAGGTGTTGGCGTCAAAGTATTCGCTGAACTTGTCGCCTTGATAGCGCAGGTAGCTTTCGATTTGGAACTCCACGTCTTGCGTCGAGTATTTGTAGCCGGTGGCGTTGTGCGTCACCGCTTCGCGCAGCTCGCGGCCAAATTTCTCGTTCATCACGTCGTCGCTCAAGTACGTGATGTGGCCGATCATGCGGGCGATGCGCAGGCCGCGCTTGGGCACGACACCCTGCGCGTAAAAGTGACCGTCGTTGAAATCCGGGTCGGTCACGATGGCGCGGCGCGCCACTTCGTTGAAGGCGATGTTCTCGGCGTTCAGGTTGGGGGCGCTGGCCACCACCACCGCGTGCTTCACGCGCTGCGGGTATTGCAGTGTCCAGCTCAGCGCCTGCATGCCACCTAGGCTGCCACCCATCACGGCGGCCAACTGTTCAATGCCCAAAACGTCCAGCAAGCGGGCTTGGGCGTTGACCCAGTCTTCCACCGTCACCACCGGAAAGTCTGCGCCGTAAACGCGACCGGTGTCGGGGTTCACATGCATCGGGCCGGTCGAGCCAAAGCAGGAGCCCAGGTTGTTCACGCCAATCACAAAGAACTGGTCGGTGTCGAGCGACTTGCCGGGACCAATCATGTTGTCCCACCAGCCCAGGTTTTTGGGTTGATCGGTGTACACGCCCGCCACATGGTGCGAGGCATTGAGCGCGTGGCAAATCAGCACCGCGTTGGATTTGTCAGCGTTGAGCGTGCCATAGGTCTCGTAGCTCAATGAATAGCCACGGATGGCAGCGCCGCTTTGCAAGGGCAAAGGGGCTTCAAACAGCATGCTTTGGGATTGGGCAATCAGCATCGAATGTGTTCAGGTGTTCAAAAAAACAAAACCCGGCTTCGCAGTCAGCTGGGCCGGGTGTCTGTCAGATGAAACACACGCCATTTAGCTGAATTTCGAAACCATCACGGTTCCGGCGCCCGCAATCGGGTTCAAATCGGCGCATGTCGCAAGTATAAGACGAAGCGATTTCACCCCGGCCAGGAGCCCCCATGTCAGACCTTGATGGCTCGGACGCTTACAGTCCCGTTGAAATTGCCCGCCGTGTCGAGGCTGTGGGCGAGGCCAAGGCCCGCATGGCGGCGCTGCCGCTGGCGTTGCTGGGCGTGCTGGCCGGGGCCTTCATTGGCTTGGGGGCCATGCTGTTTGTGCTGGTCAAGTCCGATCCCACTTTGGGTTTTGCAGTCAGCGCATTGCTGGGTGGACTGGTGTTTTCTTTGGGCTTGTTCATGGTGGTGGTGGCCGGGGCCGAGCTGTTCACCGGCAACAACCTGATCGCCATGGCCTGGGCCGACGGCCGGGTCAGCACGGCGCAGTTGCTGCGCAACTGGGTCATTGTGTGTTTGGCCAACTTCGTGGGGGCCGCAGGACTGGCCTTGCTGGTGTGGGCCAGTGGCCATGCCAGCTTGAACGGTGGCGCGATTGGCCAGAAGGTGTTGCAGATCGCTTTGGCCAAGCAAGAGTTGCCGTTTTTCACTGCCTTGTTGCGCGGGGTGCTGTGCAATGTGCTGGTGTGCATGGCCGTGTGGATGGCCATGGGCGGGCGCAGCTTGGTAGACAAAGCCGTGGCGGTGGTGTTCCCGGTCATGGCGTTTGTGGCGGCAGGGTTCGAGCACAGCATTGCCAACATGTACCTGATGCCATTGGCCATGCTGCTGCAGCACGGTGGCCTGACGGGTGGGGCCCCCGTCACTTGGGGCGGCATGCTGGGTAATTTGATGCCCGTGATTTTGGGCAATGTGCTGGGTGGTGCGGTGTTGGTGGCAGGGGTGTACCACGTCATTTACAAACGCCACCGTTGTTTAAGCGCCCCAGCCCGATAGCGCGATGACGCCCAGCACAGCAAAGATGCCGGCTGAAATGATGTGCACCATTCGCAGTGGCACGCGCTTGGTGATGGCATCGCCGAACCAGACCACGGGTGCGTTGGCCAGCATCATGCCCAGCGTGGTGCCCGCCACCACAGCCAACCAAGCGTTGTATTGGGCTGCCAGCATCACGGTGGCAATTTGGGTTTTGTCGCCCATTTCGGCCAAAAAGAAAACAACCACGGTGGTCAAAAACACGCCCATGCGGGGGGCGTTGTCGCCCTCGTCGTCGTCCAGCTTGTCGGGAATCAGCATCCACGCTGCCATGGCGATGAAAGATGCACCCAGCACCCAACGCAACACATCAGGGCCCATCACGGTGGTGACCCAGCTGCCCACGGCGCCTGCCAAACCATGGTTGGCCAAGGTGGCTACCAGTATGCCCAATACGATGGGCCAGGGTTTGCGAAAACGGGCAGCGAGCACGAGTGACAAAAGCTGGGTTTTGTCGCCCATTTCGGCCAAGGCCACGATGCCGGTAGAGACGAGGAAGGCTTCCATGGAAAAGCGGGCCTTTGCCCGTTGTGTCTTTGCAGGAAGTCGATCTTAAGTGACCCACGCTGGGGCTTTTATAAAGTTTGGTTCGTTTTGGGTGCGCTTCTTGCTTGGATTTGGTGCGCCGAGGTTTTGAAATCCTCGAATGCACCAAAAAAAGGCAAAAATTCTCAAAGGACGACCGTGGAAGCACTGAAACAGGGCGCGGATGCGCTATTTATTTTGTTGGGCGGCATCATGGTGTTGGCCATGCACGCCGGATTTGCCTTTTTGGAGCTGGGCACAGTCCGCAAAAAGAACCAAGTCAACGCCTTGGTCAAGATCTTGGTCGACTTTTCGGTCTCCACGGTGGTGTATTTTGTGGTCGGTTACAGCGTGGCCTATGGCACCACCTTCTTTGTGGGGGCTGAGCAGTTGGCCGCCAAGAACGGCTATGACCTCGTCAAGTTTTTCTTTTTGCTGACCTTCGCGGCGGCCATTCCCGCCATCATTTCGGGTGGCATTGCTGAGCGGGCCAAGTTTTGGCCGCAGTTGATCGCCACGGCGGTGATCGTAGGCTTTGTGTACCCCTTCTTTGAGGGCATTGCCTGGAACCAGCACTTTGGCGTGCAGGCCTGGATCAAGGCCGTCACGGGCGACGAGTTCCATGACTTTGCCGGCTCGGTGGTGGTGCACGCCATGGGTGGTTGGATCGCTTTGCCGGCTGTGGTGTTGTTGGGCGCCCGTTACAACCGCTACCGCAAAGACGGTGTGGTGTCGGCGCACCCACCATCGAGCATCCCATTTCTGGCCTTGGGCTCATGGATTTTGATCGTGGGCTGGTTTGGCTTCAATGTGATGAGTGCCCAGACGCTGGACAAAATGTCAGGCTTGGTGGCGGTCAATTCCTTGATGGCCATGGTGGGCGGGACTTTGGCGGCTTTGGTCTTGGGTAAGAATGACCCGGGATTTGTGCACAACGGGCCGTTGGCCGGCTTGGTGGCGGTGTGTGCTGGCTCTGACTTGATGCACCCATTTGGTGCGTTGACGGTCGGGGCTGTGGCCGGAGGCCTGTTTGTGGTCATGTTCACCTTGACCCAAAACAAATGGAAGATTGACGACGTGCTGGGTGTTTGGCCCCTGCACGGCATTTGCGGCGCCTGGGGCGGTATTGCGGCGGGTATTTTTGGTGCGACCAGCTTGGGTGGTTTGGGCGGGGTCAATGTGACGGCCCAACTGATCGGCACCTTCTTGGGTGTGGCATGGGCCTTGTTGGGCGGCTTGTTGATTTATGGTGTTCTGAAAATCACCATGGGCCTGAAACTCAGCCAAGAGGAGGAATACGACGGTGCTGATTTGAGTATTCACAAAATCAGCGCCAGCCCTGACCGCGAGGTGAGTTGGTAAAACAACAGAAAACCAGTGAAAGCCCCGTTTTTAATAGGTATTGGGGGGTTTCCCCCTTGCCTTTTGGTTTGTTTTCACTCTCATAATTCGATGACTTTGGGGCGTGTTGCCGCAAGGTCTTGTTTGCGGTGACCCCATCAGTTTCGCTTTCCTTACGATGTTTTCAGGTATGTCGAATGCGTTGTCGAAGCTCCATCGCTTTTATCTTTGTGTTTTGAGGAGTCCCTTTCATGGGCAACAAACTTTACGTCGGCAACCTGCCTTATTCGGTTCGTGACAGCGATCTGGAACAAGCCTTCGGTGAATTCGGTGCGGTGACCAGCGCCAAAGTCATGATGGAACGTGACACCGGCCGCTCCAAAGGCTTCGG
>NZ_CALPTI020000024.1:0-51585 GCF_943326455.1 Limnohabitans sp. Rim8 | reverse complement strand
GCGGCGAATGCCCTTGGCGGTGCGAACCACCACAGCACTGTAAATCTCGCCTTTTTTGACGCGACCACGTGGGGCGGCTTCTTTGATGCTCACTTTGATGATGTCGCCAACACTTGCATAGCGACGCTTGGACCCGCCGAGCACCTTAATGCACAGCACGGACTTGGCGCCGGTGTTGTCGGCCACATCCAACCGAGATTCTGTCTGGATCATTTCTTTGTTCCCAACTTGTATTCTTTGTCCACCAGCCCAACAGCCAGCCTACAAGAATCAGTCTTGGACCCGTCATTCACACCGCAAACCACTCGCGGCGCTTCAGATTGGGCAGATACCTACGCCTTTTGCAAGGCGAAGCCCTCTATTATGCCTTTAAAAATTGGCTTGTGCAATCAATTGAAGAATCTTTTTTGTAAAACAGGCTTTTTTGGGGGGGCCATCTTGGAAATTAGCCGTCTCAAATCGTTCCACAAGCCCTTTTGAAGCTTGTCATGCCTTGGTCAATGGCAAGAATGCGGTCCGCTGGCAAAGATGACCCAAAGACGGGCACGCAAACAGCGACAATCGCCTAACAGGGTCGCCCATCAGCCCATTTAGCGTCACTTTCGGAGTTTGCTACGCATGACACACCTCGCACACCACACGGCCTTTATTGGCGGCGGCAACATGGCCAGCGCCATCATTGGCGGCCTGATTCGCCAAGGCATGAAGCCCGAACAATTCACCGTGGTCGAACCCTATGCAGAAACCGCCGCCAAGTTGCAGCAAGACTTTGGCATCACCGCCCTGCCTGCTGCTGGACCGGCTTTGGCGCAAGCCCAGTTGGTGGTCTGGGCCGTCAAACCACAAGTTTTTCATGAGGCCGCCCTTCCGGTCATGCCCTTCACCCGCCCAGCGCTCCACCTGTCGGTGGCTGCAGGCATCCGCACCGACAGCATTTGCCGCTGGTTGGGCACGCAGCGCGTGGTGCGCTGCATGCCCAACACGCCTGCGCTGGTCGGTCAGGGCATCACCGGCTTGTTCGCCTGCCCATCGGTCACGCCTGCCGACAAAGCTGGCGTTGAACAAGTCATTCGCACCACAGGCCAGAGTGTGTGGGTCGATCAAGAATCACTCTTGGATGCCGTGACCGCCCTGTCGGGCTCGGGCCCAGCTTATGTTTTTTACTTTTTAGAAGCCATGACCGAAGCTGGCGTGGGCATGGGGCTGACAGCCGCTCAGGCCTACCAACTGGCAATGGCCACCTTTTCTGGAGCCTCGGCTTTGGCCGCCGCGTCCAGTGAAACACCCGAAGTGCTGCGCCAGCGTGTGACCTCCAAGGGCGGCACCACTTACGCGGCCTTGACCAGCATGGACAGCGCCGGCATCAAGGCTTCTTTTATCCAGGCGATGCAGGCCGCTCAAAAGCGAGCCGCCGAGCTGGGTGACGAATTTGGCAAAGCCTGAGGCCTGTCGTTGTGAAAGCCCCATGGGGTTTTCGGGCACCTGCTAATAAGACAGCGCCACGCCAACAAACACGCTGAAACCCAGCCAATGGTTCAACCTGAAGGCTTTGAAGCAGCCTTCACGCGTGCGGTCTTTGATCAACAGCACGTGCCAAACCACCTGCGCCAAAGCCGAGAGCAAGCCTGCCCAAAACCAAACCCCGCGTGAAGCGCCTTCCAACAAAAGCACCCAAGCCAGCCAATAGGCCAGATAGAACCCGGTAATGGCGGTCACATCCCACTGGCCCAGGGTGATGGCCGAGGTCTTCATGCCGATGTTCAAGTCGTCGTCGCGGTCCACCATGGCGTATTCGGTGTCATAGGCCAACACCCAAAACAAGTTGCCCAGCAGCAAACCCCAAGCCAAAAGCGGCACCTGCCCCTGAACTGCCGCAAACGCCATCGGAATGCCAAAGCTGAAAGCCACACCGAGCACAGCCTGTGGCATGGACACAAAGCGCTTGGCATACGGATAGACCAGCGTCACCGCCAGCGCCGCAAAAGACCAGGCGATGGTGGCCGCATTGGTGGTCAACACCAGGCCAAACGCACACAGTGCCAGCACCACGCCCACGGCCAAGGCTTCTTTCACGCCCAGACGCCCACTCGTGACCGGTCGGTTGGCCGTGCGCTTGACGTGTTTGTCAAAGTCGCGGTCGGCCACATCGTTGACACAGCAACCCGCGCTGCGCATCAAGACGGTGCCCAAGGTGAACACCGCGATCAGGTGCCAGCCGGGAAATCCGTCGGCAGCCACCCACAGCGCGGCCAAAGACGGCCACAGCAGCAGCAACCAACCCGCGGGACGATTCCAGCGGATCAAATCCAGATACAGCTTGAGCTTTGTGGTCACACAGGCGCCTCAAGACAAACGGGTCACGCCCGGCAATGGGCAGGCGTAGATGGCATTGCGCATGGCGGCAATCGCCTCATAGCGGGTGTAACTGCGCCGCCAGGCCAGCACCACACGGCGCGTGGGCGGCTTGCCGCCTGCCGGATCCACGATGGGCAGATAACGCACAGGCGAATCGCTGTGCCCGCCCGAGCGTTTGTGCACCGGCTTGAGATCGGGCACCGACAGACGCGGCACCAAAGTCACGCCCATGCCTGCTGCCACCATGTGCTTGATGGTCTCCAGCGACGAGCCCTCAAATGTCTTGCGAATGCCATCGGTCTGGCTCGCGTAACGGGCAAATTCTGGGCAGACCTCCAGCACATGGTCGCGAAAGCAATGGCCTGCGCCCAGCAACAGCATGGTTTCGTTTTTCAGTTGCTCGGGCGTGATGGACGTTTGATTGGCCAAAGGGTGGCTCAAAGGCAAAGCGGCCATGAAAGTTTCGTCGTACAAAGGCGCCACGGCCAAACCCGACTCGGGGAAAGGCTCGGCCAGGATGGCGCAATCGATCTCGCCTGTGCGCAGCATCTCGAGCAGCCGCACGGTGAAGTTCTCCTGCAGCATCAGCGGCATTTGCGGCATGTCGGTGATGATCTGGCGCACCAGATCGGGCAGCAAATACGGGCCAATCGTGTAAATCACGCCCAGCCGCATGGTGGCCGCCAGCGGGTCTTTGCCCCGCTTGGCGATTTCCTTGATCTCGGCGGCCTGCTCCAGCACGCTTTGCGCCTGGCGCACGATTTCTTCGCCCAAGGTGGTGACCGAGACCTCGCTGGCGCTGCGCTCAAACAGCTTGACCTCCAGCTCTTCTTCCAGCTTCTTGATGGCCAGCGACAGCGTAGGCTGCGACACGAAGCACGCCTCGGCTGCTTTGCCAAAGTGCTTTTCGCGGGCCACGGCCACGATGTATTTGAGTTCGGTCAGGGTCATGGTCGGTATTTGAACATCAAGCCTTGAGGTACTCGGATTTGCCGCCCAGCCAACGGCCTATGTGACGCTCGGCCAAACCCGCGTGCCGGTCCAGCATCACCGGGGCCAGCGCACGTGCCCAGTCCAGCAGATGGCTGTCGGTCTCCAGATCGGCAAAGCGCAGCAAAGGCGCGCCCGACTGGCGCGCCCCCAAAAACTCACCCGGCCCGCGAATCTCCAAGTCACGTCTTGCAATCTCGAAACCGTCGTTCGTCTCCACCATGGCCCGCAGGCGCTCGCGGGCCGTCTCGCTCAAGCGGCCGCCCTCGGGCGTGCCGTACAGCAGCACGCAGGCCGAAGCTGCCGCACCCCGGCCTACCCGCCCACGAAGCTGATGCAACTGCGAGAGGCCAAAACGCTCGGCGTGCTCGATCACCATCAGCGAGGCATTGGGCACGTCCACCCCCACCTCAATCACCGTGGTGCTGACCAGCACGCCCATCACCCCTGCGGTGAAGAGTTCCATCACGGCCTTCTTTTCGGCCACCGGCATGCGCGAATGCAACAAGCCCACCATCACGCCCGGCAGCGCCTCGCTCAGGTCAGCGTGGGTTTGGGTGGCATTGGTCAGGTCCAGGGCTTCGCTTTCTTCGATCAGCGGGCACACCCAATACACCTGCCGCCCCTCTTGCAACTGAGCCCCGATACGCGAGACCACTTCGTCCCGGCGATGGTCTGACACCACGCGGGTCACGATAGGCGTGCGGCCGGGGGGTAATTCGTCAATCACCGACACATCCAGATCGGCGTAATAGCTCATGGCCAGCGTGCGCGGAATGGGCGTGGCCGTCATCATCAGCATGTGCGGCTCCATGCCAGGGGCCTGCATCTTGCCGCGCAAGGCCAGGCGCTGGGCCACGCCAAAGCGGTGCTGCTCGTCGATGACCGCCAGCCCCAAGCACTTGAACTTGACGTGTTCTTGAATCACCGCGTGCGTGCCCACCACCAGCGCGGCCTCGCCCGACTCGATCAGCGCCAGCATGGTGGCGCGCTCTTTCTTTTTCTGGCTGCCAATCAGCCAAGCCACCTTCACACCCAGCGGCTCCAGCCAGCCCACCAGCTTGGCAAAGTGCTGAGTGGCCAAAATTTCGGTTGGGGCCATCAGGGCGCATTGCCAGCCCGCATCGATGGCCACCATCGCCGCCAGCGCGGCCACCACCGTCTTGCCCGCGCCCACATCGCCTTGCAACAAGCGGTGCATCGGCACGTTACGCGCCAGGTCATGCGCTATTTCGCGCCCCACGCGCTGCTGGGCATTCGTCAAAGCAAATGGCAGCGCTTTGAGCAACTGATCGTGCAAAGCGCCGCGCTTCATCTTCAAAGCCGGGGCACGCAACAAATCGCGCTCGCGCTTGGCTGTCAGTTGCGAAAGCTGCTGCGCCAGCAACTCCTCGCACTTCAGGCGCACCCAGGCCGGGTGGCTGCGGTCCTCTAAGGCGGCCAGAGACACATCGGGCGTGGGGTGGTGCAAAAACTGCAGCGCATCGCGCAGCGACCAAGCGCCACGCGGGTCCGGCCAAGCGATGCCGGGGGGCAAGGTCTCGCTCAGGTCGGCATGGTTCAGGCCATTGATCACCGCCTGGCGTAAATACGCCTGCGCCAGCCCGGCCACCGTGGAATACACCGGCGTCAAAGCCTCGGCCAAATGCCCGCCCGCCGCCTTGAAGGTCGGGTGCATCATGGTCAGGCCCATGAAGCCACCCTTGACCTCTCCCCGCGCCCGGATGCGGTTACCCACCGCCAGCGCCTTCTGGTGCGAAGGGTAAAAACTGAAAAACCGCATCACGCAGGTGTCTGAACCGTCATCCACCGTGACCAGCAACTGGCGGCGCGGCCGCATCGTGATCTCGCAGGCCGTCACCGTCGCCTCGATCTGCGCGGTATCGCCCTCGCGCGCATCGCGCAGCTTGACGATGCGCGTCTCGTCCTCGTAGCGCAGCGGCAGGTGCAGCGCCAGATCAATGTCGCGCTTCAAGCCCAGCTTGATCAGCGCTTTTTGCGGAGCGCTGAGCGGCTTGGCTGACGCGGGGGCTGACGGGGAGGGCATGGGGCGATTGTGCCGCGTCCAAGTCTGCACAACACAGGGGGGTTCACACTTTTGACTTCAAGCTGGCAGCCAAAGCCAAAGCCGTCACGACCTCGCGCACCGTTTTGCGGTCATTAACATCCAAGCCGAGGTAGCGGCTGAGCATTTCACGATCGGCCATGCTCAACGTGGCAGGGTCTGTCGAAGCCTCCGCGGCCATGACAGCGCCGCCCGTCCGACCAAACCTCAGTTCATCCGGGCTCACCTGCAACCAGTCCGCCAGCACCCGCAATTTGTCCTGCGTAGGAATCGCTTTGCCCAACAACCAATTGCGCGCCGTATGCGGGGTGATGCTGCGGCCCCAATAACGAAGATTGAATACATTGGCCACCACCGTGGGCGAAGCCCGCACAGCAGAAGCATCCAGCGCCTGCCTGAGACGCTGTGCAAATGCTTCTGGTTCGGATAGGGAGCCCATCTTGGCAAAGGTATCTCTTGACTCCTTTTTCTTCTGTAATTTAATTAACAAATTTGTTAAAAGTTAATTACAATTTTCATTTAATGCAAACATTAACATCTCTAGACAACTCTTTTTAAAACAAATAATTTTTTAATTAATATTAATTTATCCACCCAGTCACACGCAGATGCAAACTCTCCAAAGGCTAGCCATCGTCGAGAACGATCTCTCGATCCGAGACTCACTCTCGAGGCTGCTGACGCTGAAAGGATTCGATGTCGTGGCCTATGGATGTGCCGAAGACTTTCTAGCGCAGAACACCATGACTTCAACCGATCTCATCTTGAGCGATATTGAAATGCCAGGTATGGATGGCTTTCAATTGCTGCGCAGACTTCAAGACCTGAACATCAACACCCCGATCATCCTGATGTCTGGTCGTCACAGCCTTGACAACAAACAGTCACTTGAACTGGGTGTCGCAGCCTTCATTTCCAAACCATTTCTTTTTGGCGATCTCCTTGCCAACATCCGAATGCACATTGCTCGCTGAGCACGGGTACTTCGCGTGAGAAAATCACGCCGTTTTCATTCCAACGGGCCTGTCAAGCCCACACACCATGTCCTCTTCTGCCTCCCCCCGCGCCTTCACGCTCAACGATTTCGACTTTGAGCTCCCACCCGAACTGATTGCCCAACACCCTGCTGCGGAGCGCAGCGCCTCGCGCTTGCTGGACGGCGCGCCCGGGGCGGTCACAGACCGGATTTTTCGCGATCTGCCCAGCCTGCTCAACCCGGGCGACTTGCTGGTGTTCAATGACACCAAGGTGGTCAAGGCCCGCATCTTTGGCGAGAAGGCCAGTGGCGGCAAGCTGGAGTTGCTGATCGAGCGCGTGCTGCAGGGCCACCAGGTGGTGGCGCACATGAAGGTGAGCAAAAAACCTTTGGTGGGCGGCAAGATGTATTTGGCAGGCGGCGCGCGCCACGGCGGTTTTGATGCCGTGCTGCTGGGCCGCTGGCCCGATGAAAACGGCCAGCTGTTTCACCTGCAGCTGAGCGACGAGCCGCACGCCTTGATGGAAAAGCACGGCGTGGTGCCGCTGCCTCCATACATTGAGCGACCTGCAGGCACTGCCGACCACGCCGACACCGAAGAAGACGCACGCCGTTACCAGACCGTGTTTGCGCGGGCACCGGGCGCGGTGGCCGCGCCCACGGCGGCGCTGCATTTTGACGAGGGGGTGTTGTCGGCCCTGGCGGCGCGTGGCGTGCACACGGCCAGCGTCACGCTGCATGTGGGCGCAGGCACCTTCCAGCCGGTCAAGACCGAGAACATTGCCGAACACACCATGCACAGCGAGTGGTACGAGGTGCCCGAAGCCACGCAGCAGGCCATTGCGGCTTGCAAGGCACGCGGTGGCCAGGTGGTGGCGGTGGGCACCACCACGGTGCGCACGCTGGAGTCGTGGGCCAAGTTTGGCCAGGCCAGCGGCGACACCGAGATTTTCATCACCCCGGGTTTTGAGTTCCAAGTGATCGACCGGCTGATCACCAACTTCCATCTGCCCAAAAGCACGCTGATGATGCTGGTCAGCGCCTTTGCAGGCTACGAACACATCATGGGCCTGTACCGCCACGCGATGGCGCAGCGGTACCGGTTTTTCAGCTATGGGGATTCGATGCTGTTGACGCGCACCAGGATCGATTGATTCTTGCCAGATCATTGGCGCATTACAATTGCATCGCAATTGAAAGGCTTCCTATGAAAACCGCCACACTACCGGCCCTTCGTGTCAGCCCAAGTCTCAGACAAGCCGCCGAAAATGCACTTCGCCCCGATGAGACCATTTCCAAGCTGATGGAAATCTCACTGGAAAGATTCATTGCACACCGCGCGGCCGAAGACGAGTTCATTGCCCGTGGTTTGCGATCTGCCGAAGAAGCCCGTCAAAGTCAGGTCTACTTTTCCGCTGATGACGTGCTGCATGAATTGAAGAGCAAACTGGCCAAAGCCAAGTCCTCGGCCTCTTGAGTCGGACCGGGCTCGATCATGGATGAGTTTCAAGTTCGCTTTACTGCAAAAGCCCAATCTGATCTGAACAGGCTTTATGAGTATCTCTTGGAATTTGACACCCATACTGCTGAACGGGCATTGCAAGCCATTGAAAACGGTCTAGATTTTTTACGCAAATCGCCTTTTTCTTGTCGCAAAGCAGCCGATGGTGCACACGGCCCTATGCTCAGAGAGCTCATCATTTCGTTTGGAGCATCTGGGTATCTGGCACTTTTTGAAATTGAAGACGCTCACACGGTGACCGTCCTCGCATTGCGACATCAGCGAGAAGACGATTTCCACTGATGAAAATGGCTCTCAATTGGCATCAGCCCAGCTGAAGAAACACCCGCCCACCTTCCACCTTGACCGGCCAAGTCTTGGCCGGCTCGGTCGCCGGGCCGCAGGCCACCGAACCGTCACGCAGGCTGAACTGGGCCTGATGAAAGGGGCATTCCACATGGTCGCCTTCGACAAAGCCGTCACACAGCTTGGCGTTGCCATGGGTACACAGGTTGTTGATGGCAAAGACTTCGCCATCCAAGCTGAACAGCGCGATGTCTTGGCCCTCGGGGGCGACGGCGATGCCTGCGCCTTCAAACAAATCGGCCTCGGCGGCCACGTCGGTCCAGTTTGTCATGGTCATATCGGGTAAATGATGGCGTTGGGGATCATTTCGCTGTCGTACACGCACAGGCGCTCAGCAAACTTCAGGCCTTCGGGCGTTGGCACGATGGTGTCGATGTAGCGGCCCACATTGAACACGGTGCTGGCTTTGTCGAGTTTGGTGCGAAACACGGCGTAGTTGGCTTCGGCGTGGATGCGCTCGCCCTCCACACGGCGAACCACCGGCGCGCCCACCACATGGCGCTGGTAATACGGGTCGTGGTACAGCGTTTCTTGGATGCCATACACCCGGTCTTTCAACATGCCTTGGCTGGTGAACGACAGGGTGCAAAGCGGAAAGCCGCGCTCGTGGTTCTCACGTGGGATGAGTTTGTACACGCATTGCTCGGTGAAAAATTCCGGCCACAAGTCCCACTGCCCGCTGTCCACGGCCAAGGCGTAATCGGCGTACAGGCGGCCGAGGGCCATGTGGGTTTCAAAGTTCACCATGGGGATCGTGCTCATGGGGTTCATGCCTCCATCACTTTGCGCCAGTATTCGTACATGCCTCGAATGAGCGTTTCGGTCACCATGTGGTCCGTCTCGCCCACATCGCGCCCGCCCAGCTCCACCAGCATACGGTGCTCAGGTTTGGTCTCGAAGGCTTGCTGCGAAAACTCGATCACCTCGCCATCGTCCGCGCTCACAAAGCCGGCCGGGCCAAACAGGTTGGACTGGCGCAGGCGGCGCTCGGTCATCTCGGGCGTGTCGTCTTCAAAGCCAAAGTGCGTCCAGACAAAGTCAAACGCCCCATGCCCGTCGGGCTGGATGTGACGTGTGGACACGCTGTTGACCTGCTGCTGAAAGATCACGCTGGGGAACAGCGTCATCATCACCGCCGTGGGCATCTGGTCTTCCATTTGCCACCAGCCCTCGGGCACGATGTCCAGAAAGCTGGCGTCGTGCAGCTGCATGCTTTCTTTGAAGCTGCTCACTTGTGTGACTTGCGACGCCTGCCCCGTGGCCTGGCCCGCGCTGCCCCGGGTCGAGATCATGGCCGCGTGGCGGTGATGCGCGTCCATGCGCAGCTCGCTCTTGTTGTCGGCACGCCAAAGGCCAAAAGTCACAAACCAAGTGTGCAGCAAGCCGGGGTGATACGGGTCTTTGATGTTTTCCTGCATCAGCTTCCAGTTGCCCGGAATACGCTGGCGGTTGTAGCCCAACACCACCAGCTGGCGGCCGTTGAACAGACGGTCGAAGTATTTCAGGATGGTGGGCCCCATGAAGTCTTCGAACGACTCCACACCATGGTCGAACGAAGCGAACACCACACCCCCGCGTGTAGTGACTTTCAAGGCTGTGAGGCCGTGGTCTTTGGGGTCAAAGTCAGACGGCATGCCGCCATTGACCTTGCCGTCTTGCCGCACGCCACGCCGAAACGGCACGCCCTGCAAATCGCCTTGGAGGCTGTAGCTCCACTGGTGATAAGGGCAAACAAACTCTTTTTTGTTGCCATGACGCTCGCGGCAAAACTGCATGCCCCGGTGGGCGCAGACGTTCTCGACCACATGGATCTGCCCGTCGGTGGCGCGCGTCATGATGACCGAGCGCTCGCCCACCACCGTGCGCTTGAAGTCTCCGGGGTTGGGAACCTCGGCCTCCAGGCCCACATAGCTCCAATGGCTTTTGTAGAAGAAGCGCTCCAGCTCCTTTTTGTGCCGGTCTTCGTCGGTGTACACGGCAAACGGAACGCGGCTGGTGCCGGGCGTTTCCCAGTGAATGGCTTGTTCGCGCATGGAGACTCCTCGAAATTCTTGATGCGGATCATGCGCAAACCCATGAATTTCGTAAATCGAAATTCAAAGATAATCACTATTCGAATTTCAAATAACAAAGACACCATGGACCTCGCCCGCCTCGACCTGAACCTGCTGCTGGTGTTTCACCACCTGCTGCGCGAAAAGCGCGTCTCGGCGGTGGCCACGGTGCTGGGCATGAGCCAGCCGGCCGTGAGCAGCGCCTTGGGCCGTTTGCGCACCAACCTGGACGACCCCCTGTTTTTGCGCACCCAAGGCGGCATGGTGCCCACGCCCTATGCCTTGCAGCTGGCCGAACCTGTGGCCACCGCGCTCGACGGCCTGCAGCAAGCACTGCAGGTGCGCGCCTCGTTTGACCCGGCCACCAGCGCGCGCCGCTTCAGCTTGGCCATGACCGACGTGGGCGAGATGTATTTCCTGCCGGTGCTGATGGACGCGCTGTCCCAAAACGCGCCCGGCGTGACACTGAACGTGGTGGCCGTGACCAGCGCCAGCCTGGGCGATGACATGGCCACGGGCCGCACCGACTTGGCGCTGGGCTTGCTGCCGCAGTTGCAAGCGGGCTTCTTCCAGCAAGCGCTGTTTCGCCAGCCCTATGTCTGCCTGATGCGCGAAGGCCATCCGCTGGCCCATGCGCCCAGTTTGGCACTCGCCGACTTTGCCGCTGCCAGCCATGTGCGGGTGATCGCTGCGGGCACAGGGCACGGACGGATCGACGAGGCCATCAGCGAAGCGCTGGAGCGACAGGGCTTGCCAAGGCGCATCCGCCTGACGGTGCCGCACTACGTGGCTTTGGGGGATGTGCTCAGCCACTCCGACCTGATCGCCACAGTGCCTGAGCGCTTTGCGCAGCGTGTGACCCGCCCGTTTGCACTGATTAGCCGCGCCCTGCCTTTGACCGTGGATGGCAGTGCCATTCACCAGTTCTGGCACGCCCGCCTGCACAAAGACCCGGGGCACCAGTGGTTACGAGAGCTGGTGGCGCAATGCTTTGGCGATGGCGGCAAAAGCAGCGCAGAACAAATGGCCTGAGTTTTTTGCAGAATCGCGCACAGGGTGAGCTCCTACAATTCAGGCCTCAGCTTTAGGCCTTACATGCTCCAATTCGACCTGCTCAAAACCGACCCCGCCAGCCACGCCCGCCGCGGCACGCTGACCCTGAACCATGGCGTGGTGCAAACCCCCATCTTCATGCCCGTGGGGACCTATGGCACGGTCAAGGGCGTGATGCCGCGCAGCCTGCACGAGATGGGTGCGCAGATCATTTTGGGCAACACCTTCCACCTGTGGATGCGGCCCGGACTGGACATCATGCAAGGCTTTGGCGGCCTGCACCAGTTTGAAAAATGGGACAAACCCATCCTGACCGACTCGGGAGGGTTTCAGGTCTGGTCGCTCGGCGAGATGCGCAAGATCACCGAAGAGGGCGTGACCTTTGCCAGCCCCGTGAACGGCGACAAGCTCTTCATGTCGCCCGAGGTGAGCATGCAGATCCAGACCATCCTGAACTCGGACATCGTGATGCAACTCGACGAGTGCACACCTTACGAGACCAAGGGCCACCTCACCACCGAAGCCGAAGCACGCAAGTCGATGGAGATGAGCCGCCGCTGGGCGGTGCGCTCCAAAGACGAGTTCGCGCGCCTGGAAAACCCCAACGCGCTGTTTGGCATCGTGCAAGGCGGCATGTTCGAGAACCTGCGGCAGGAATCGCTGGATGCGCTGGTGGAGATGGACTTTCCCGGCTACGCGATTGGCGGCGTGAGCGTGGGCGAGCCCAAAGACCTGATGCTGCAGATCATGGCGCACACGCCACACCGACTGCCTGCGAACAAACCGCGCTACCTGATGGGCGTGGGCACGCCCGAGGATTTGGTGCAAGGTGTGGCCGATGGCGTGGACATGTTCGACTGCGTGATGCCCACCCGCAACGCCCGCAACGGCACGGTGTTCACCCGCTTTGGCGACCTGAAGCTGCGCAATGCACGCCACAAAAATGACCCCCAGCCCCTGGACACCAGCTGCACCTGCCATGCGTGTGCCGGAACATCCGGTGTGTCTTGGGACCAGGGTGGGCGCGAGGGTTTTAGCCGCGCTTACATGCACCACCTGGACCGCTGCGGCGAGATGCTCGGCCCCATGCTGACCACCATCCACAACCTGCACTATTACCTGAACCTGATGAGCGAAGTGCGCGCCTCGCTGGAAGCGGGTCAGTTCTCCGCTTTCCGGGCGCAGTTCAAAACGGACCGGGCACGCGGGGTCTGAGCCTCACACGCCGTCCAGACCTTCGCGGGTGGCATCGGCCTGTTGCCGAATTTGCGCCTTATCGTCTTCGCTCATCTTGCCCACATGCTTGACCATGAGGGCGGTGCGCGGGTTGCCTGAAAAGTCTTTTTCATGGCGGATCAAAAAGTCCCAGTACAACGTGGTCATGGGGCAGGCGTTGGGGCCGGTACGCACTTCGGGTTGGTAACGACAGCCTTTGCAGTAGTTGCTCATGCGGCTGACGTACTGACCGCTGGCCACATAGGGTTTGCTGGTGAAGCGCCCGCCGTTGGCGTGCAGGGCCATGCCTAAGGTGTTGGGCGTTTCCACCCACTCCACCGCGTCCACATACATGGCGCGGTACCAAGCACTGACCTGCTGCGGCGACAAACCCGCCAGCACCGCAAACTGCCCGGTGACCATGAGGCGCTGGATGTGGTGCGCATAACCATGCTGCAGGCTTTGCCCAATGGTGGCCTGCATGCAGGCCATGTGGGTGTTGCCCGTCCAATACCACTTGGGCAAATCGCGGGTGTGGCCGTAGTGGTTGGCCTCGGCCATGTGCGGCATGTCCAGCCAGTACACCCCTCGAATGAACTCGCGCCAACCCAGCACCTGGCGGATGAAGCCCTCGACGCTGGCCAGCGGCAAGCCGCGTGCATGATAAGCCTGCTCGGCCGCGGCAATCACCTCACGCGGGTGGAGCAAATGCAGGTTCAAGCTGCTGCCCACCAGCGCGTGCCAGCCAAAAGGCAGCGTGGTCCACATGGCGTCTTGCCACGCGCCAAAGTTTTCGAGGCGCTGGTCCACAAAGTGCTGCAGTGCCACGAGCGCGTCTTCGCGGGTCACGGCCCAAGCGAAATGGTCAAGCGTGCCGGGGTGCTGGGCAAAGCGTGTGTTGACCAAGTCGATCACGTCTTGCGTGACGCTGTCGGGCGCAAAGCGAGCGGGTGGCGGCACGGTGCCCGGGCCTTTGGCACCAAAACCTTTGCGGTTCTCGGCATCAAAGTTCCATTGGCCTCCAATGGGTTCTTTCCCTTCCATCAAGATGCCGTGCCGTTTGCGCATCTCGCGGTAAAAGAACTCTAGGCGCAGCTCTTTCTTGTCGCCCGCCCACTTGGCAAACTCGGCGCGGCTGCACATAAAGTGGGTGTCGTTCACCCAGCGCAGCAGCACTTGGGCGTGATCGGCGGCATCTTCGATGAGCCGTTCCATGCGCCAAGCCCCGGCTTCCATGACCACCAGGGCTTGGGGGCGGTGCTCTTGCAAGGCATGGGCCAAGCGACCGGCAAAGTCAGCGGGCAAGGCCTTGTCGTCGACCTTCATATAAGTAAAGGGCATTTTGCGGCGGTGCGCTTCGTTGGCAAAGTGCCGCATGCCCGACAAAAAAATAGCAATTCGCGCTTTATGGTTCCAGACTTCGTCGGCTTCGCTGTCCGCTTCGATCATCAACAAGCGGTCTTGGTTGGGGTCAAAGTCGGCCAAAGCCGGGTTGTCCCATCCGAGCTGGTCACCCAACACCAAGATCAGGTGGCGTGTCATGCAGAGACTTTCTTGCGCGGTGAGGGTGTGGGTGTGAGGGTGGGGGTCGCTGGAGTGGGACCCGCGTTGGAGTTCTTGGGTTTGTCGGCCCGGCATCGGTCGCTGCAGTACAGCACCTTGTCCCAGTTTTTGGCCCAGCTTTTGCGCCAGCTCATGGCGCGGCCGCAAACCACACAGGGTTTTTGCGGCAAATCCTGTTTGTTTCCCTTAAAACCAGAGGGTTTGGGCATTCATTTTTCCAATCGCAAAGGGCTGGCGTGACAATAGGGCCAAACAAGTTTAAACTGATCAGTCACAAAATGGAATTAAAAGTGCAAATGAATCACTCATGGGTCAAACAATGGGGTGGCAATCTCTTGCTGGCGCTGGTGGCCGCCGTGCTGGGTCTGGGCATGGAAGCCGCTTTGGCCAGCCCCAACACCACCTCAAGCCCTGACAAAGTCGCGTGCCCTGCCCTCTTGAACCACACGTTTGACCGGCTCCAAGATGAAAAGCCCCAATCGCTGTGCCAATACGCAGGCAAAGTGGTGTTGGTGGTCAACACCGCCAGTTTTTGCGGTTTCACCTCCCAGTACAAGGGACTTGAAAACCTGAACACCCAATACAAAGACCAGGGCTTGGTGGTGCTGGGCTTTCCATCCAATGACTTTTCACAAGAAAAAGGCAGCAACAAAGACATCGCCGCGTTTTGTGAAAGCACCTTTGGCGTCAAGTTCCCGATGTTCACCAAAACCCAAGTGACGGGCGATGGCGCGGCTCCCTTTTTCAAACAGCTGAGCGTACAAACCGGCCAAAAACCCCGCTGGAACTTTCACAAATACCTGATCGGCCGTGATGGCAAGGTGATTGAACAGTACAGCAGCATGACCGGCCCTGAGAGCAAGACCTTGGTGTCGGCTATCGACAAAGCCCTGAAGGCCAAGCCATGAGCCCCACAGCGAAGCCACGCATGAAACTGGCGATTGTGGGCTCGGGCATTTCCGGCCTGGCCGTGGCCCACACCCTGAAAGACCAAGCCGACATCACCGTGTTCGAGGCGGGAGACTATTTTGGCGGCCACACCCACACGGTGGACATCACGCTGCCCACACCGCAAGGCACGGTCACGCACGGCGTGGACACGGGTTTTTTGGTGTTCAACGAGCGCACCTACCCCAACCTGATCAACTTGTTTGCTGAATTGAATGTCGAGACTGCGCCGTCCGACATGTCGTTTTCGGTCAAGGTGCCGGGCGCTCTGAACGGCAAAACCCTGGAGTGGAGCGGCACCGATCTGAACAGCGTGTTCGCGCAGCGCAGCAACTTGGTCAACCCGCGTTTTTGGCGCATGTTGCTGGATGTGGTGCGCTTCAACGCCCTGTGCACCCGCATCGCCAAAGAACAGCGCGAAAAAGAGCTGCAGCAGCCACTGTCGGATTTTTTGCGTACGCACCAATTCAGCGAGCCGTTTCGCGATTGGTATTTCTTGCCCATGCTGGGCTGCATCTGGAGTTGTCCAACCGACCAGATGCTGCAATTCCCGGTGGCGACCATGATCCGGTTTTGCCACAACCATGGCCTGATTCAGGTGACCAACCGCCCGCAGTGGTTCAGCGTGGTGGGCGGTGCCCGCCACTACGTCGAGAAAATTTTGGCGGGTGTGCACGACAAGCGCCTGAACACCCCCGTGCGCTTGATCGAACGCGACGCACAAGGCGTGCGCGTCATCACCGACGGCCATGCAGAGCGTTTTGACCAAGTGGTCATCGCCACCCACACCGACCAAGCGTTGAGCATGCTGCGTGAGGCGTCTGGTGAAGAACGCAGCCTGCTGGGGGCCATTCGCTACCAGGACAACCGTGCCGTGTTGCACACTGACGCCAGCGTGCTGCCCGCCAACCCCAAGACCTGGGCCGCGTGGAATTACGAACGCGCCGCCAGCAGCGAGCGCGAGTCTTCAAGGGTGTGCCTGCATTACCTGCTCAACCGTTTGCAACGCATCCCGTTTGCGCAACCCGTGGTGGTCTCTCTCAACCCTTTGCACGACATCGATCCGGCCACCATCGTGGGCGAATACGATTACGCCCACCCTGTGTTTGATTTGGCCGCCATCGAGGCGCAAAAGCGCTTGCCCTTGCTGCAAGGCCAACAGCACAGCTGGTATGCCGGGGCATGGACGGGTTATGGCTTTCACGAAGACGGCCTGAAATCGGGCCTGCAAGTGGGCCGCGCTTTGCTCAAACTGATCCACGAACAGGCCAGCCCTGTTCAGGACAGACTGGCCGCATGACACCCACTCCAGTCCATGCCCACACCGCGCTCATCGGCTGGGGCCAGGTGCGCCACACGCGCCACCGCCCGGCACACCATGCTTTCGCTTACACCACAGCATTTTTGATGCTGCCCATGCGCAGTGTGCAAACCGGATGTTGCCCCACGGCATTGGCCATCAACCGCCGTGCCTGGTTTGCCTTTCACGATGCCGACCACGGTGATGGTCGCCCGGCCGAGACGGGCGGAGCCTTGGCTTGGCTCGATGCTTTGTTGAACAAAGAAGGCATCGAGGACGCCACAGGCGAGGTCTGGCTGCAGGCTTTTCCCCGCGTGCTGGGCCATGCCTTCAAGCCCGTGAGCTTTTGGTATGCGCACCGCGCCGATGGCAGCTTGGCCGCCATCGTGGCCGAGGTGAACAACACCTTTGGTGAACGCCACTGTTACCTGTTGCCCGAGCCGCAATACGGCCAAACCATGCTGGCCCACAAGGTGTTCCATGTCTCACCCTTTTGCGATGTGCAAGGCGAGTACCGCTTTCGATTCATGCGCACGCAACACAACGGCCAAGACCGCATCGTCGCGCGTGTGGACCATGGCGACGCCGACGGCCCCTTGATAGACACCAGCTGGAGCGGCGTGCTCGAGCCCGCTACGGCAGCTGCTTTGCGCCGGGTGATGTGGCGTTTTCCGCTGCTGACCTTTGGCGTGGTGGCCCGCATCCACTGGCACGCGCTTTTGCTGTGGCTGAAAAAAGTACCGTTTTGGCGCAAGCCCGAGCCGCCCCGTGATTTTGTGACCCGATGAACACTGGAACCCACCGGATGCCACCCTCCATGAAGACTGCCGACCACGCCCAAGCCTTGGGCCACCGCACCACCACCATTTCGCATGCCAGCCTGCCCAAAGCCGCTGCACGCTTGTTGAGTCTTTTGACGCGCCTGAAGATTGGCACGCTCACGGTGCACGCACCCGACGGCAACCTCCAGGTCTTTGGCACGCACGAGGCCCCTTTTGCCGCCTTGCATATCCACCGTTGGGAGATGTGCGCCGAGGTGCTGAAATCGGGTGACATTGGTTTTGCCGAGGGCTACATGGCCGGCGACTGGACCACGCCCGATTTGGCCGCCTTGCTTCGCCTGACCATTGCCAACCGCGACCACATCGAGAGCGCGATTTATGGCCACTGGTTGGGGCGCTTGTTCTACCGCATCAAGCACTTGCTCAACCGCAACAACCGCAGCAACAGCCGCAAAAACATCCACGCCCATTACGACCTGGGCAATGCGTTTTACGAGCTGTGGCTGGACGGCACGATGAACTACTCGTCGGCCTGGTTCGAAGGCGACCACAGCCAAGACATGGCCGACGCCCAAAAAGCCAAGGTGCGCCGCGCCCTGCGCATGGTGAATGCCAAGCCCGGCGACCGCGTGCTGGAGATCGGCTGCGGCTGGGGCGCATTGGCCGAGGCCGCCACCACCGAGTTTGGAGCCCACATCACAGGTGTGACCTTGTCCACCGAGCAGCTGGCTTTTGCCAATGCCCGCATGCAATCGCAGGGTGTGCAGCAGCGCGCCGATTTGCGCCTGCAAGACTACCGTGACATCCACGACGGACCGTACGACGCGGTGTGCTCGATCGAGATGATCGAGGCGGTGGGGCAGGAATACTGGCCGACTTATTTTCAAACCATCAGCCGCATGCTCAAGCCCGGTGGCCGTGCCTGCGTGCAAAGCATCACGATCGACGACCGCTTTTTTGAGCGCTACTTGCAATCGACCGACTTCATCCAACAGTACATCTTTCCAGGGGGCTGCTTGCCCAGCCCGAGCGAGTTCCGCAAGCAAGCGCAAGCGGCGGGGCTGCAGGTGGTGGACGAGCTGAACTTCGGCCCCGATTACGCCGAGACCCTGCGCCGCTGGCGCGAGAGCTTCATGTCCCAACTGGACACCGTGCGCACACTGAAATTTGACGACCGCTTCATCCGCTTGTGGTCCTTTTATCTGGCGTATTGCGAAGCCGCGTTCGATGAAGCCAACATCGACGTGGTGCAGTTCACCTTGGCCAAACCCGGCTAAAACCCATGCACACCTCAATGACAACCCGCGCCATGTCCTGGCTGCTGCAGCAAGGCTGGCGACACGGTTTTTTCCTGGTCTTGTGGGGTGGCTTGTTGGGCGCAGCTCAAGCGCAAAGCACCAGCGTGGCCAGCCCCAACGCCGCCTTCAGCCGCCCCGAATTGGCGGGCTTGGGCGGTGTGGTACCCACCGCGCCGGTGCGCTTGCGGGTCTGGGGGTTTGAGGTGTACGACGCCAGGTTGTGGACACCCCGTGGTTTTCGGCACAGTCAGGCCATGCAACAAGCCTTTGCTCTGGAGCTGCAATACCTGCGCAAACTGGAGGGCTCGGCCATTGCCAGCCGTTCGATTGACGAGATGCGGCGCGTGGGCAGCTTCACCGATGCACAAGCGCAAGCTTGGCTGGCGGCCATGCGCGAGATCTTTCCCAACGTGAGCGCAGGAGAACGCATCACAGGCGTCAATCTGCCCGGTGAAGGGGCCGAATTTTGGGTCAATGGCCAACGCGTTGGCGCCGTCAAGGACGTCAATTTCGCGCGTTTGTTTTTTGGCATATGGCTCGACGAACGCACCTCTGAGCCCAAGATGCGTGCGCAACTGTTGCAAGGCCTGCAACCATGAATGACATGGCCCCGTTGAACCCCAGCGCTGTGCAGCGCAAGACCTCGGCAGCCTATGGCTTGCTGGGCTTGCCTTTGGCGTTTGTGGCTTTGCCGGTGTATGTGCATTTGCCCAACCTGTATGCCCAGCAGTACGGCGTGCCTCTGGCGGCACTGGGCGCGGTGCTCTTGCTGAGCCGCAGCATCGATGCGGTGGTGGACCCTTGGCTGGGCCGCTTTGGCGACCGTTTGTACCGCCACTCTTGGCAGGCGGTGTGGATCGCGGCCTTGCTGCTGGCCACGGTGGTGGCGCTGGGCTTTGCAGCGCTGTTTTTCCCGCCAGCAGCGTCTTTGTCGTCTGCAGGCTTGTTGTGGTGGGTGGGCTGCGCCTTGACGCTCAGCCACTTGGCCTACAGCGGCTTGGGCATCTTGCACCAAGCTTGGGCAGCGCGGCAAGGCGGCGGCGGTATTGCGCAAAGCCGCTGGGTGGCTTGGCGCGAAGGTTTTGCTTTGGTGGGTGTGTTGCTGGCGTCGGCTCTGCCCGCGATTTGGGGCTGGGAGCTGACCACCCTATTGCTGGTCGTGATGCTGGCGCTGGGTTTGATCACTTGGCAGCGCACCGCCCAAAACGCTGAACCCGCGATAGCCACGGTGGCAACCCGCCATGAAGCCAGCAGCCTTTGGCAGCCTTGGAAGCACGCCGGTTTTCGGCGTCTGTTGTTGGTGTTCATGCTCAATGGGCTGGCCAGCGCCGTGCCCGCCACGCTGGTGCTGTTTTTTGTGCAAGACCTGTTGCAAGCACCCAAGGCCATGGAGCCTTTGTTTCTGGGTTTGTATTTTGCCGCCGGGGCACTGTCGTTTCCGCTGTGGCTCAAGGTGATTGACCGCATCGGTCTGCTGCGCACTTGGGCCACCGGCATGACTTTGTCGGTGCTGGCTTTTGTGAGTGTCATCACGCTGGGTGCGGGCGACACCACCGGGTTTTTGGTGGTGTGTGCCTTGTCGGGCATGGCGCTGGGCGCAGACCTCACAGTCCCCGGGGCTTTGCTCAACCAATTGATCGACCGCTGCGGCGAGCGCGGCCGCACTGATGGCGCTTTCATGGGCTGGTGGAATCTGGCCACCAAGCTCAATTTGGCTTTGGCCGCCGGGCTGTCGCTGCCTTTGCTGGGCCTGTGGGGCTATGCGCCAGGCCAGCAAGATGCCGATGCTGTGATGGCGCTGGGCCTGGCCTATGGCTTGCTGCCTTGCGTGCTCAAGTTGTTGGCCGGCTTGGCTTTGTACGCCAGCCTGATGCGCCAGCCTGATTTGATTTTGGGGCCCGCACGGGCCCACCCTTCGGCATGAGCCGCTTTGAATGTAGACAACGGGAGTCCTCCATGCGCCATCCAAACGCCATGATCCACCGCCGCACAGCTTTGACTCGCTTGGGCGCTTTGTCCATGGTGGCGAGCACGCCCTTTTTGGCCAGCTGCGCCGGGCCCCAAGTGCAAAACTACGCCCAGGAAAAGCCCGTCCTGGATTTGCGCACTTATTTCACCGGCACCATCGACGCTTGGGGTGTGTTCACCGACCGCAGCGGCCAAGTGGTCAAACGCTTCACCGTGGTCATGGATTGCAGCTGGAATGGCGACGAAGGCGTGCTGGACGAAGCCTTTGTGTATTCGGACGGCACGACGCAGCGCCGCATCTGGCGGCTCAAAGCCGGACCCAACGGCTCTTACACGGGCAGTGCCGACGATGTGGTGGGCGAGGCCCGGGGCCAAGTCAGCGGCAACGCGTTTCGCTGGGGCTATACCTTGGCATTGCCCGTCGATGGTCGGGTGTGGAACGTCGATTTTGACGACTGGATGTTCTTGATGGACGACCGCGTCATGCTCAACAAAGCCACCATGAGCAAATGGGGCGTGAAACTGGGCGAGGTCACTCTGTCTTTCACGCGGCGCACGCCTTTGGCGGCCAAGCCGGGTTGATGCGCATGAACCCCAACCCCTCCAACACGGGACTGAACGCCATGGGCGCGGTGCTGACGAATGCCTCGCTGCAGACCAACACGGCCATACCCAAAGTCGGTCCGCAAACCACGGGTGTCGCACCATCGAACACCCAACCCACGCCACGCAGCTGGCTGCAACTGAACACCCCCATGACCGATTGGCAAGGTCGCCGAGTCTGGTTGGTCGGCGCCTCCACCGGCATTGGCCTGGCTTGTGCCCAAGCACTGCGCACGGCGGGTGCCCACGTGATCGTCTCGGCACGCAACCCACAAGCTGTGCTGGACTGGGCCGCCCAAGATGCGCACGTGCAATGGCGTGCGCTCGATGTGAGCGACCCAGAGCAAGTGCAAGCCACCGCCCAAGCCCTGCAAGCCGAAGGGCCGCTGGACCTGGTGGTTTATGCGGCAGGCTATTACCGCGCCCAACGCGCCACAGCCATCGATCTGGACGACTTGTTGCAACACGACAAGGTCAATTACCAAGGCGCTTTGCAAGTTCTCAGTGCGGTGCTGCCCGGCATGCTGGCACGCCAAAGCGGTCACATCAGTTTGCTCAGCAGCGTGGCCGGTTGGCGCGGGCTGCCCAACGGTTTGGCCTATGGCCCCACCAAAGCGGCCCTCACGCATTTGGCCGAGACCCTGTACATGGACTTGCAAGACCAGGGCATTGGCGTGAGCGTGGTCAACCCTGGCTTTGTGGCCACGCCACTCACGGCGCAAAACCAATTCACCATGCCCGCCTTGATCAGCCCAGAGCAAGCAGCCCAAGACATGCTCAAGGGCTGGGCCCAAGGACAGTTCGACATCCACTTTCCCAAACGCTTCACGCTGTGGCTCAAGTTGCTGCGCTTGCTGCCCTACCGTTTGTACTTTCCGCTGGTGCGCAAGTTCACCGGGCTGTGAATCCGAATTGAAAGCCGACCATGGACACCCGACAAGCCACGCAAAACCTGGCCGAATTTTTTGAAACGCTGACGCCGCAAAGCATTTCGCGCTTGGGCGAGATTTACGCTGCTGATGCCAGCTTCAAAGACCCGTTCAATGAGGTCCAAGGCTTGCCCGCCATCGAGGGCATTTTTCGGCACATGTACGTGGCCCTGGACAAGCCCCACTTTGTCGTCACGCACCAGGTGGTGGATGGGGATCAAGCCTTTTTGACGTGGGAGTTTCGCTTTCACTTCAAACGATTTGACACCCAAACCCTGCAAGCCGTTCGGGGCGCCAGTCACGTGGTGTTCAACGCGCAAGGCTTGGTCACTTTGCACCGAGACTACTGGGACGCAGCCGAAGAGCTGTATGAAAAACTACCAGTGGTGGGCGGCCTGATGCGTTGGCTCAAAAAACGCGCCAACACCTGAGCCCTGGCCAAAGGCCAGTGGCATCAAAATTCAAAGCCACCTTGTCTGCGCACCGCTTCGGATGCGCTGCCACTCAACAAATCGGACAACACTTGCGCTTGCGCTGGGTTGTGAGATCCGGTGCAAATGCCCAAGGTGTAATCGGTGCTGAGCTCAAACTCGCTGGGCAGCACGTCGATCAGGTCCACGCCTTCGGTGTAGTTGATTTCCGTCACTTGCGTACAACCAATCAGTCCAGGTTCTTGGCTTTGGGCCATCGCTGCCATGGCGGTTGCGCCATTGGGGAACACGCGAAAACGGCTTTGCAGGCTTTCATTCAAGCCCAGTGCTTTGAGCACGTTCATGAAATGGATGCCCGCCGTGGCTTTCTCCGGGTCGGGGAAATAAATGCCTTGGGCCGCGCTCATGGCGGCATGCAACGCTTCTCGTGTTTTGACACTGGGATGTGCTGCGCCACTGCGCACGGCGACGCCTGTTTTGACCAAGCCAAGGGACCGTGCGCTGCCTGGCACCACATGGCCCGAAGCGATCAACTGCTCAATCAAAGGCTTGGTGAGGATGACCACATCGCAGGGCGCACCGCCCAGCAGTTTGTCACGCATCATGCCCACCGCGCTGAAGGTACCGTTGATGCGGCTGCCAGAGATTTTTTCAAATTCGGCCTGAACGCCCTGGACCACGGCTGCGGCAGCGCCGCCACTCAATACATGCATGTTGTTCTCTCAGTTCAAGGAAAGGTTGAAGCTTGTGGCGGTGCACCGTTGTCGATGGCACGCATCAGGTTATCGGGCGTAAAAGGCATGCTGCGCACGCGCACGCCAATGGCATCAAAGATGGCGTTGGCGATGGCCGCGCAAGTCGGTCCGGCACTGCATTCGCCAGCACCCAGCGAGGCATGGCTTTCATCAGGCATCAAGTTGACCGAGACTTCGGGCATGTCGCTGAATTTCAAAATCGGGTAGCGGGTCCAGTCGTTCGATGCGATGCCTTGGGGGCTCAGTTGCGCAGCTTCGCACAGCGCCCAACTGGTGGCTTGCAGCGCGCCACCTTCGAGCTGGTTGATGGCACCATCCGCATCCACCACATGGCCCACATCGGCGGCGATCCAAATTTTGTGCAACTTGACTTTTTCGGCCACCACCAATTCGACCACCACAGCGCAAAACGCACCCGTGTTTTTATAACGCGCATAGGCCAAGCCCCTACCCCAGCCTTCGGGGCGGTCTGTATGCGCAGGCCTTGACCAACCCGCCATATCGGCTGCTTTTTGCAACACAGCTGCAGCACGGGCGTGCTCTGCACCTTGCAAGTGCGCCAGGCGAAACGCCAATGGGTCTTGCTGCAGCCCTTGCGCCAATTCGTCCATGACCGACTCTGCGGCCAACACGTTGACAGGAGCGCCCAAAGCCCGCATGGCCGAGACGCGAAAAGGCATGCTCAGCACTCGGTGGTTGATGACTTTGACCAAAGGGATGTTATAGGGCGGCTGGGCGTTTCGCTCTGATCCGCCTCCGGCTGCCATGGCAGCATTCACAGCCAAAGTCACAGGCGCGGGGCAGGCGGTCTGCCATGCACCGAGCAAAGCAGGTGTTTGGCCTCGGCCAGGCCTTGTGCCATGGCCTTGGCCCCACACGGTTTGCGTCCAATGGCTCAACTGTCCGTCTTTGTTCACAGCCGCTTCGATGCGCACCGACATGGCTGGGGCCAAAGGGGCGTGGCCCAGCTCGGCTTGACGCGTCCACTGAACCCGCACAGGGCGACCAGGCACTTGCCGCGCCAGCCATGCGGCATCCCAAGCCACGTCATCTGCGCCATTGTGGCCATAACATCCAGCACCTTCGACATGCGTAACCTGCACCTGTTCAGCAGGCTGATCAAAAGCCAAGGCCAAATCACGACGCAGGTTGTAAATGCCTTGACAGTGGGTCCAGACCTCCAACGATTGTTCCTTCCATTGCGCCAAGGCGCAGCACAAACCAATGGACGCGTGCTGCAAAAACGGCCTTTCAAACTCGGCGACCACGCGCAGGTGACTGGCTGGGCTCCTGCCCGAATCAACATTTGCATTCGTGTCGGATTTGCTGGCCGTATCGGCCACGACTGTGGTGTCCAGTGCTTGGGTTTTCAGCCAGCTTGCAAGTTCCAAGGGGTCTGGCACTTCTGCATCGCAGCGCCAAAGCTTCCCAAGCGCAACATCTTCTTCAATCTTTCTGGCGATCTGGCTCAAAGCGTATTCGGTCTCGGCCAACACGCCCAACAACAAACCGTCACGCACGACTTTCAGAACGCCAGCGGTGCGATGCAAAGCGAGGGTCAGCTCTTGGATGTCGTGCTCGATCAGCTCGGCGCTGAGGGTGCCAGGACGAAACACCAGGCCATGGCACATAGGGTGTGCCGCGCCCGGCATCACACGGTCGTGAATGTATTCAAATTCACCAAACACTTTGGCTGCCACATCGGGGCGCAAGGGGGCTGACTCTGCGCTGTTCAGGTCATGCACGGCGTGCACCGCCTGAATGTGCCAAGGCTCGATCGCAGCCTCCCACATGGCAGGGTTTGACAACGCCGCGTAAGAGGCCCGAGGCAAGGATTCAGGTGCGTCATCCGGATGCTGGCAGGATACGTAAAACAGCCCGCCTTCGCAGCGCACATCTTGCAAAACCACACCCAAACCACCCAGTCGCTCCGCCATCACTTGTCGGCAAGCTTCGCGCCAATGTGCGGCCGCACAGCGCAGGGCTGTGCCCGAGTGCTGAATCGACAAACTGCCCGAGGTCACGGCTTCGTCAGGACTGAACGCGGTGCTGGCGGGCACCATGTCGATTTGTTCGGGCCGCAGCCGCAATTCTTCGGCCACGATCAGCCGCAGCGCGTGAGAGATGCCTTGCCCCAAATCGACTTTGCCTGAAAACGCCTGCACCCGTCCATCCGGACCCAATGCCAACCATTGACGCAGCAGCGGTTGCGCTTTGAGGGATTCGGGGGTCATGGCGCAGCCAGCCGCACCGCGGCTTTTTCAATCGCCCGCACCACCCGGTTGTGCGCCCCACACCGACACAAGTGCCCGTCAATGGCTTGGACAATTTCTTGTCGGCTGGGACGAGGCTGGCGTTGCAGCAAGGCGGCGGCAGACATCAAGATACCGCTGGTGCAAAAGCCGCACTGCATGGCCTGCTCTTCGATGAAGGCGGTTTGCAGGGCATGCGGTGCCGAGCGACTGCCCAGGCCTTCCACCGTGATCACGGCTTTGCCTTCGACGGCCCACAAGGGCGTTTCACAGGATGACACAGCGTGACCATCCAGCATGACGCGACAAGCACCGCACTGGCCCTGCCCGCAGCCCATGCGCGTGGCTTTGAGCTGTAGCGTGCTGCGCAATAAGTCGAGCAGGCTTTGCCCGCTTTCAGCTTGCACGGACACGCTGCGGCCGTTCAGCTGAAATCGCACGGCTTGAGCCACAGCCTGGGTCATGGGTCAGTCCGGCTTGGCGCCTGAGACCTTCACAATGTTGGCCCACTTGGCAATGTCGGCGTTCAGATACTGGTCGAACTCCGACACAGTCATCGACATCGGCACCGCGCCTTGCTTGGCCCAAGCGGCCCTCACATCGGGGTTGTTCACAATCTTGCGCACTTCGGCATTGAGCCTGTTCACCACATCGGCGGGTGTGCCTTTGGGCGCCATCAAGCCGAGCCAAATGCTGGCTTCAAACCGGGGCACACCTGACTCATGGACAGTTGCCAAATCGGGCAGGTTGCTGGAGCGGCTCAGACCGGTGCTGGCCAAGGCGCGGACCTTGCCTTCGCGTGACAAAGTGGCCATGGTGGTTTCCGCATCGAACATCACGTCCACCTGGCCCCCCACGATGTCGGTGCGAGCACCGGAGCTGCCTTTGTAGGGCACATGGGTCATGTCAATGCCCGCCATGAACTTGAACAACTCGCCAGCCATGTGGTATGGCGTGCCGTTGCCAGACGAGGCGTAATTGATCTTGCCGGGTCTGGATTTGGCCAAAGCCACCAACTCGCCCACGTTTTTGACTGGCACAGAGGGGTGAGCCACCAACAGCAAAGCCGAGTAATTGATGGGCGCGATGCCCACAAAATCGCGCATCAAGGCAAACGGTTTGGTGGGGATCAATGACTCGTTGACGGTGTGCGTGTTCGACATCATCAACAAGGTGTAACCATCGGCCGGCGACTTGGCAGCCAAGTCGGTGCCAATGATCGAACCTGCGCCGGGTTTGTTGTCGATCACGAACGACTGCTTGAGCTCCTCGGTCAGTCGTTGCGCCATAAACCGGGCGTAGTTATCGGCTGGCCCACCAGCTGCAAATGGCACCACGATTTTCACGGGTCGGTTCGGGTAGGTTTGCGCTTGTGCCCATCCCGCTGACAAGGCCAAGCCCATGGCCACCCATTTCAAAGATTGATGCAAGGTCAACATGTTTTGTCTCCAAGTCGTCTAAAAATTGATTAAAAAAACAGCAACGAAAAAACCACAGAACACCCGCTTTACTCCAGCTTGATGCCCGCTTCTTTGACCACTTTGCCCCATTTGTCCATTTCAGAAACCATGAGTTGTGACATCGCGGCAGGGGTAGACAAACTGACTTCAACGCCCGCATCAAACATGGCTTTTTGTGTTTCGGGTGTATTCATGATTTTGGCGACGTCGCTGTTCAAGCGGTTAACGATGCTGGCGGGCGTACCGGCCGGCGCCAACAGCGCCAACCAAATGGTGGCATCAAAACCTGCAACGCCGGCCTCTTGCATGGTGGGCACATTGGGCAGCTGAGGTATGCGCTTGGCACTCGTCACCGCCAAGGCATTGAGGCGGCCATTGGGCACTTGGGCCAAGGCGTTGGGCACACCCGCAAAACTGCTTTCTACGACACCAGCGACCAAGTCGGTTGCCGCCAAATTGCTGCTTCGGTAAGGCACGTGCTTGAGCTGGGTTTTGGTCATCGATGCGAACAAGCCACCGATCAAGTGCTGCGCACTGCCATTGCCGGACGACGCGTAGTGGATGGCATCAGGCTGCGCTTTGGCCAGTGCAATGAACTCTTGCACGTTTTTGGCTGGCACCTTGGGGTTGGTCAACAACACATAAGGCGAATCGACCAACTTGGTGACAGGCACAAATGCCTTGATGGGGTCGTAGGGGACGCTTTTGTAAATCCAGGGGCTGATGACATGGGTCGAAGAAACAATCAACAGGGTATGCCCATCGGGTGCCGATTTCGCCACTTGGTCAGTCCCGATCATCGAGCCCGCTCCAGGCCTGTTCTCGATCACGACCGGCTGACCCAAGCTTTCGCTCAACTTGACGCCCAGAATTCGGGCCACGACATCGGTGAACCCACCCGGCCCAAACGGCACCACAATTTTGACCGGCTTGCTGGGGTAGGTCTGGGCTTGGGCTGCACCCAAAGACAGCGCCAATAAGGCAGCGGCACACACAGTGTTCAATAGCTTTTTCATGTTTAACCTTTGTAGATGGGGTCCGGTTGAGAAAAGAAGCTGTGCAAAATTTGGTAGACCATCAGGTGGTTTTTTTGCTGGAAACTGGCATGCGAGATGCCTTGCATGATGCTGAATTGCTTGTTGGTGCAGGGCAGCAACTTGTAGAAATTGATCAGGTCGTCCAAGCTGGCTATGCCATCGTATTCGCCGCGCATGATGAGCGTCGCGGCCTTGACTTGGGTGGGGTCTACCAAGGGCAACTTGGAGCACATGTCCACATAGGTGCCCGTGGGCATGGATGAGTCCAGGGTAAGGATGGCATCGGCAAATGCATCCTTGGTGGCGTCGTCTGCGCACTCGGCGTGGTCACGGTTGAAGATGCTGTGCACAAAAGCTCTGTCAATGGGGCGGCTGTTTTTGGCCAAAAATTCGGGTAATTTTTTGGCGCGCTCGGCCAAAGTTGGGCTGCCTTGACCCGTCCAAACAAAAGCGTCCAGCGCCAGTTTGGCCACACGCTCTGGGTGCCTTTGCGCAAACAAGGCGGCCTTCAGGGCGCCCGAAGAAATGCCGTAGACCAGCAGTTGCTTGGCGCCTGTTTTTTCAAGAATGTAGGCGCTACCCACAGACAGATCATCGGCCCCGTTGCTGATGTCAAAGTTGATGGGACGGTGCTTGTCCGAACGACCATAGCCTTCGTTGTCCATGCACCATGTGTCAAAGCCGCGCTCAGCAAACCAGTCCATCACGGACGAGTGTGGGCGTCCGGGCACACTCAAATCAAACGTGGGTTGTGAGGCCATGGACGAACCATGTACAAACAAAATCGTGCCCGCATACGGGACTTTGGGAGATGCTGTTTTCTGCCACAAAAAAAGGCGGATGTCTTCTTTATGGGTCCAGTGCTCTTGGCCGCCAGACCATTCAACGTTTGCCATGGTGCTTGTCTCCTGTTGGAATTTTTAATTGCAGATCAAGCCTCTTGGCGGGCCTTTCATGCGTTCTTGCTGCGCCCCTTGACGCATAGGGTTGATGGCGCACTCAAAGAGGTGCTTTGAGAAAGTTCTCCAGTGCAAAGTGGAACTTGTTGCGAACCACGCCCATCATCGGGTTGTGCGCAATGCCAGACAAAACCACAAACTGTTTGTCTTTGGTCGGCAGGCGTGTGAAGAAGTCCAACAAATCGGGCTCAGCAGCAATGCCGTCGAACTCGCCGCGGATCACCAAAGTAGGACAGGGAATGGCCTCGGGCTTGGCCAAAGGCAAGTTGGCGCACATGTCCACATAGGTGCCGGTGGGCACCTCGCTGACCAGCGGTAACTCCACCGCTGCAATCGCCTTGGGCACGCTGTCTTCACTGGAGCCGGGTTTGTCACGGTTGAACATGCCTTCATAAAAAGCCAAATCCACTTTGCGACGGGGGCTGGCACTGTACTCAGGCAGTTTTTTGCGGCGCTGCTCCAAGGTAGGCGAACCGGCACCGGTGTAAACCAAGGCCGAAAGACCCAGGCGCGCCACAGTTTGGGGGTGCGCTTCGGTGTAAAGACAAGCGCGCAATGCGCCGGAGGATGAACCAAAAATGTTGATTTTTTCTGCGCCTGTTGTTTGCAAGACAAATGGAACAACCGCAGCCAAGTCTTTGGCGCCTGTACGCACATCGCTGTTGCCACGGCCAGACCAACTGGATCGGCCGTAGCCCTCATGATCAACAGTCCAAACGTCATAGCCGCGTTCTGCAAAGTAATCCATGACCGAATAGTCCTGGCCTCCAGGCACTTGCAGGTCATAGGTGCTGCGCCCTGAAACTGTCGAGCCATGAACCAAAAACAGCACGGGTTTGACGGCCTCGCCCGCTACAGGGGCGGTGGCACGTTTGCGGTACACATACAGGCGAACGTCTTCGCGATTGACAAAATACTCTTGACTCCAGATCACGGGAAATCCTTGTTTAATTCAAATGAGAAAGAATGGGCTAAAGCGAGGCCAAAGGGGCTCTTCAGTCCACTTTGCCAATGCGCTTGACCAAAGCACCCATGTCTTTGGCGTCGGCTTGGACAAAGCGCTCAAAGTCGGGCGCGTCTTGGTACATGAACGACGTGCCCGCAGAGGTCAGTGCGGCAACAGCACGCGCATCTTGTGCAGCAAAGCGAGCGGCTTGGCGCAAAGCGTCCACCACAGCGGGCGGGGTGTCGGCAGGAACAAACATGCCGGACCATTGCGAATACTGGATGGGTACACCCAACTCCTTGAAACTGGGCACTTCGGGCATGCTGGCCAAACGACCTTCACCCCAGTGCGCCAATGCACGCAAACGGCCAGAGGCAATGTGTTGTTTCACACTGGCAGGCCCGGTGGACAAGGCTTCAATTTGGCCTCCCAACAAAGACAAGACCGCAGGGCCTGCGCCGGTGTACGGCACGTGCAACATGAACGAAGACGTGGCCGCTTTCAACTGCTCCATGGGCACGTGCATCGTGCCGTAATTGCCCGAAGACCCAAAAGAAATGCGTCCCGGGTTGGTCTTGGCATAGGCCATGAACTCGGCATAGGTTTTCCAAGGGCTGTCCGCGCGCACCACCAGCACGGTGGGGTCGGCCGTGAAACGCGCAATGGGCTTGAGTTGGCGGGTTTCATAGAGCGGGGTTTGCTGCAAGATGCGGGCGGCTTCTGGCAACACCACCAAGGAAGACAGCGACATCAAAAGCGTATAGCCATCCCCTTTGGATTTGGCCACCTGCGCCATGCCGATGCCACCCCCTGCACCGCCTTTGTTCTCGACCACAATGCTTTGCTTGAGGTGGCGCGACATGGCTTCGGCCACGGGGCGTCCCACGGTATCGGCCACGCCACCTGGCGGAAAAGGCACCACCATGGTGATGGGCTTGGTGGGATAGGCTTGCGCCATCGCCGACCAACCGGAACAGGCGATGGCCGCAGCCATCATCACTTTGAGCCACTGTCTTGAATTCACTTTTTGTCTCCTGATGGGTGTCAGACGAAACGGTTTTCGATGTGGCCGATGCCATCGATCTCAACACGGATCACATCACCCTTGGCGATGTAACGGGGTGGATTCAAACCCATGCCCACACCGGCAGGCGTGCCCGTGGCGATGATGTCACCGGGGTAAAGCGTGATGCCGCGCGAGATGGTTTCAATCAACGTGGGGATGTCGAAAATCATGTTCTCGGTCGGGCCGTCTTGGCGCAATTCGCCATTGACCCAGCAGCGCACACGGGTTTTCCGGCCGTCGATGTCGTCGGCGGTCACGAGCCACGGACCCATGGGGCAAAAGGTGTCAAAAGACTTGCCCATGTCCCACTGCTGGTGGCGCATCTGGACATCACGGGCGGTCACGTCGTTGACCACGGTGTAGCCGAACACATGTTTCATCGCATCGGCCTGGCTGATGTTTTTGCCGCCTTGGCCAATGATCACCGCCAACTCGGCTTCATAGTCGATTTGCTCAGACACCGCAGCACCGGGCAGCTGCACATCGTCGGTGGGACCCACCACGCATTCAGGCACCTTGGTGAAAACGATGGGCCAAGCCTTGGTGTCTGTGTTGCTGTCTTTGAACACCGAAGCCTGCAGCTCTTTGGCGTGGGCGTGGTAGTTGCGGCCCACACACCAGACATTGCGGCGCGGCACAGGCAAAGGAGATTCGAGCTTGACCGAAGAAATGGCCAAAGGGGTGGCCGTCAAAGCTGGCAAGGGCTGACCAGCCACCATGGCGTCGATCAACATTTGGGCGCCATGCTGGGCTTGGGCCTGTGTCAGGGCAAAAGGCGTGACCTGCAGGCCGTCAACCGAGACTTGACCGACTTGGCGTTTGTTGTTGTAGACAAAGGTGGCAATGCGCAAAATACTCTCCTGAAAACGGGCAGCTCGCTGCCCCATGACGATGTGAATGGGCGTTGGAACAACCCATCCGAATCATCATAAAGAGCCGAGCCTGTCTGGACAGACGCGCACCGGACAATCTGCCGGTTTTTGCAGCAACCGACACAAGGCCACCGCAGTACGGACCGCCAAGAAACAAATCAGCCCGGCTGGGTTTCCTGAAAACTGGAACGCTGCGCCAGCTTGTCGTAAAGCTTGTGCAGATTGGGGTAAGGCGTGCGCCAGTCGATTTGAGGAAAACGGAAGTCCAAATAAGCCACCGCACAGCCTACCGCGATGTCCGACAGGCTCAGGTGAATGCCAGAACAAAATGCTTTGTCGCCCAAACCATGGCTCATGGCCTTCAGGGCGTGCTGGATTTTGTCCAAATGGCGATCAATCCAGGCTTGGCTGCGCTGGGCATCTTCACGTCCAGTCCAAACCGCTTCCATGCGGGCCGTCAAGGCCGCATCCAACAAGCCGTCAGCCAGCGCCTCCCAGGTTTTGACCTCAGCCCGTTCACGGCCCGCCACCGGAATCAGCTTGCCCACGGGTGACAAAGTGTCCAAATACTCCACGATCACACGGGAATCAAAAACCGCTTCGCCACCTTCCATCACCAAGCAGGGCACTTTGCCCAGCGGATTGGACGCATGGATTACGGTTTGGGCTGACCACACGTCTTCGGTGACGAATTGGTAGTCCAACTTCTTCTCGGCCATGACGACGCGCACCTTGCGCACATAAGGACTGGTAATGGAGCCGATGAGTTTCATAAAGATAAGAGGGTTGGACCTGTCAACGATGGCCGATTCTAGGTGAAACACGCCACCCCCCTCCTTGCAATTGGCCCATTTGGGCGAGCGCAAGTCCAAGACGCAGCGGGAATTACAATCAAAGGATGAATTTCACCCCTGTTTCCGCTTTGTCACCGCTGGATGGTCGTTACGCCAGCAAACTCAATGCCCTGCGACCACTCATGAGTGAGCAAGGCTACATGCACCGCCGTGTTCAGGTTGAAATTGCGTGGTTCATCGCTTTATCGGATGCCGGTTTTGCCGAATTCAAGCCCCTCACGCCCGGTGCGCGGCGTTACCTCACGGGCTTGGTCAAGAACTTCAACGAAGAAGACGCCATGGCCATCAAGGCGTTTGAAAAGACCACCAACCACGATGTGAAGGCGGTTGAATATTGGATCAAATCCAAATTTGAAGACCGCCCCGAGTTGGAAAAAGCGGCTGAATTCGTGCACTTTGCCTGCACCAGCGAAGACATCAACAACACCAGCCATGCGCTGCAGCTCAAGGGGGCCCGTGCCGAGGTGATCCTGCCGGGTCTCGATGGTCTGATCGCCAAACTGCGCGAAATGGCGCACGCTTTTGCCGACGTCCCCATGCTCAGCCGCACCCACGGGCAAACCGCCAGCCCCACCACCGTGGGCAAGGAGATGGCCAACGTGGTGATGCGCCTGAACGGTTGCCGCAACAAAATCGCTGCCGTCCAACTGATGGGCAAAATGAACGGCGCTGTGGGCAATTACAACGCGCACCTGTCTGCCTGGCCCGACTTCGACTGGGAAAATTTTGCCCGCCAAGTGGTGGAAACCCCTGAGATTGGCGAAAGCGCTTCAGACGCTTGGGGACTGGGCCTGTGCTTTCAGCCCTACAGCATCCAGATCGAGCCCCACGATTACATGGCCGAGTTGTTCGATGCCATGGCCCGCACCAACACCATCCTGATCGACCTGTCACGGGACATTTGGGGCTATGTGAGCCTAGGTTACTTCAAGCAACGCCTGAAAGCCGGTGAAATCGGCTCCAGCACCATGCCGCACAAAGTCAACCCGATCGACTTTGAAAATGCCGAGGGCAACCTGGGCCTGGCCAATGCCGTGCTCAAGCACCTGTCTGAAAAGTTGCCCATCAGCCGTTGGCAGCGCGACCTGACCGACTCGACCGTGCTGCGCAACATGGGCGTGGGCTTGGGTTACACCGCCTTGGCCTATGCCTCGCTCATGGCCGGCTTGAACAAGCTGGAGCTGAACGAAGAAGCCCTGGCCGCCGACCTGGATGTCGCCTGGGAAGTGCTGGCCGAGCCTATCCAAACCGTGATGCGCCGCTATGGCGTGCAGGGTGCCTACGAAAAACTCAAAGAAGCCACACGCGGCAAAGCCGTGACGGCCGCCGACTTGCATGCTTTGATCGCTGTGCTCGACATTCCGCAAGCTGACAAAGACCGCCTGTTGGCCATGACGCCGGGCAGCTACATCGGCAAAGCGGCCGAGCTGGCCAAACGCGTCTGACACCATGGCCCTCAAATCCACCATCTACAAAGCCAACCTGTCGATCGCTGACATCGATCACAGCTGTTACGAAGACCACCAGCTCACGCTGGCGCGTCACCCCAGCGAGACCGATGAGCGGATGATGATTCGCCTGCTGGCCCTGGCCATCAATGCTTACAAACTGCAAGCGGTTTGCAATGGGGACGGCAAGCTGGCTTTTGGGGCCGGCTTGTCCGACCCAGATGACCCCGATTGCAGTTTGCGCGACTTCACAGGTCGCACCCGCGTGTGGATGGAGGTGGGTCAGCCCGAAGACAAGCCGATCATGAAGGCCTGTCAAAAGGCGGATGAGGTGCTGCTGTATTGCTTCAACCACGCGGCCGAGGTTTGGTGGAAAGGCATCGAAACCAAACTCACACGCTTGGACAAACTGCAGGTCTGGCGCGTGCCCACCGAAGGCTCACAAGAGCTGGCGAAATTGGCCGAGCGCAGCATGCAACTGCAAGCCACCGTGCAAGAAGGCAGCGTCACCTTCAGCAGCGACAAGGGCAGCGTGCACATCGAGCTGATCCGCTGGAAGTGAAGCCAACGCCGCCGTTAGAAGCGGCGTTTGGCCGACAAGCTGGAGCAATCACACACCCAGCATCAGCTGGATGTTCTGCACCGCTGCACCGCTGGCACCTTTGCCCAGATTGTCCAGGCGGGCAATCACCACAGCCTGGCGGACGGCCTCGTTGGCGAACACACGAATTTCCAGCTTGTTCGTGTCATTGAGAGCCGTGGCGTCCAGCTTCAGGTTGTCGGTGGGAGGCTCTACGCTCACCCAGCCGCCTTCGGCACGGCTGGCCGCGTAATGCGAACGCAAAGCTTCGTGCAGGTCTGCGCCCGTCGGTTTGCCCGGCAAAGTGTCCAGGTGCAGGGGCAGTTGCACCAGCATGCCTTGGCGGAAGTTGCCCACCGCGGGGACAAACAAAGGCCGGCAGATCAGACCGGTGTAGCGCATGATTTCGGGGATGTGTTTGTGCTGCAAACCCAATGCGTAGGCTTCAAACAATGGGGCCTTGCCCGCCTCATAGTCCTCAATCATGGTGCGGCCACCACCAGAGTAACCACTCACTGAGGGCAAGCAGACCGGGAAATCAGAGGCCAATAGGCCTGCCTCGATCAAAGGGCGCAAAATTGCAATCGCACCCGTGGCGTAGCAGCCGGGGTTGGCCACCCGCTGCGCTTGGCGCACGGCAGCGGCCTGATCTGCGGCCAATTCTGGAAAGCCGAACACCCAATCGGGGTGGCAACGGTGGGCCGTAGAAGCGTCCACGATCCGTGGCTTGGCGCCCGGCAGACTGTCGATCATGGCCACCGACTCGATCGCCGCATCGTCGTGCAGGCACAGCACCACCAAATCGGCAGCAGCCATCAGCTCGCGCTTGGCCTCGGGATCTTTACGGCGAGAAGGGTCAATGCTGAGCAACTCCAGATGCGGCATCTGCGCCAATCGATCGCGAATTTGCAAACCGGTGGTGCCGGCTTCGCCGTCGATGAAAATTTTGGCCATGGGTATTACTTTCACTGGAAATCGAACTCACAACGTCAAGTCAACGTAAGACGAGTGGCTCAGGATTGGTGCATTGCAGCATGATACAGTCGCTGTCTGCAGTGTCCAGCGCATGCTGGCTGGTCTTTCTTGCAATGAAAGGCCCCAGCGGACCGGCCGAAATTACCCACCCCTCTGAGAGAAGACCTCATGAAGATTCACGAGTACCAAGGCAAGGAAATCTTGCGTCAATTCGGTGTGCCCGTTCCCCGTGGCATTCCAGCTTTCACGGTTCAAGAGGCGGTAGAAGCCGCTCAAAAACTGGGCGGCCCGATTTGGGTCGTCAAAGCACAAATCCACGCCGGTGGGCGTGGCAAAGGCGGCGGCGTCAAAGTGGCCAAGACCATTGAAGACGTCAAGCGCATCGCTGGCGAGATCTTGGGCATGCAGCTCAAGACACACCAAACAGGTCCCGAAGGCCAAAAAGTGCGTCGCCTCTACATTGAAGACGGCGCTGACATCCACAAAGAATATTACGTGTCCGTGGTCACCGACCGCGCCACACAGAAGATCGCTTTCATCGCGTCCAGCGAAGGCGGCATGGACATCGAAGAAGTGGCCCACTCCACTCCCGAAAAAATCATCACCGAGTTCATCGACCCCTTGACCGGTCTGGGTGACGCGCAAGCCAAGAAGATTTCTGACGCGATTGGCATGCCTGCTGACTCCACAGCGCAAGCGGTGGACATCTTCAAGAAGCTGTACCAGTGCTACATGGACACCGACGCTTCGTTGGTCGAAATCAACCCACTGAACCGCGACAGCAAAGGCCAAGTGATGGCCTTGGACGCGAAGTTCAACTTTGACGCCAACGCCTTGTTCCGTCATCCGGACATCGTGGCTTACCGCGACTTGGACGAAGAAGATCCCGCCGAAGTCGAAGCTTCCAAATTCGATTTGGCCTACATCAGCTTGGACGGCAACATCGGTTGCTTGGTCAACGGCGCTGGCCTGGCCATGGCCACCATGGACACCATCAAGTTGTTCGGCGGCGAGCCCGCGAACTTCCTGGATGTGGGCGGCGGCGCAACGGCTGAGAAAGTCACTGAAGCCTTCAAGATCATGCTGGCCAACAAGAATGTCAAAGGCATTTTGGTCAACATCTTCGGCGGCATCATGAAGTGCGACACCATCGCCACCGGTGTGATCACTGCCTGCAAGGCCGTGAACCTGTCCGTGCCTTTGGTCGTGCGCATGAAGGGCACCAACGATGAGTTGGGCCGGAAAATGCTGGCCGAATCCGGTCTGCCCATCATCTCGGCCGACACCATGGCCGAAGCCGCAACCGCCATTGTGGCCGCTGTGAAATAAATGTCTTTGTGGGACAGATCTTCAGCTCTGTCCCCAACTGATTAACTTTGCGGGACAGATTTTCAGCGCTGCCCCCAACTGATTAGGAACAAATATGTCGATCTACATCAACAAAGACACCAAAGTCATCACCCAAGGCATCACCGGCAAAACCGGTCAATTCCACACGGAGAAGTGCCAGGAATACGCGAACGGCAAAAACTGCTTTGTCGCAGGCGTGAATCCCAAGAAGGCCGGCGAGTCCATCTTTGATATCCCGATCTACGCATCTGTCAAAGAAGCGGCTCAGAACACAGGCGCCACCGTGTCGGTGATTTATGTGCCACCAGCGGGCGCAGCCGCTGCGATCTGGGAGGCCGTCGAAGCCGACCTCGACTTGGCCATTTGCATCACCGAAGGCATTCCGGTCAAGGACATGCTGGAAGTGCGCAACAAGATGAAAGCCAAAGAAGCCGCTGGCGGCAAGCGCACGTTGTTGCTGGGCCCCAACTGCCCAGGCCTCATCACCCCTGAAGAAATCAAGATTGGCATCATGCCCGGTCACATCCACCGCAAAGGCCGCATTGGCGTGGTGTCGCGTTCGGGCACTTTGACCTATGAAGCCGTGGCGATGTTGACCGAAGTGGGTCTCGGCCAGTCCAGCGCCGTCGGCATCGGTGGCGACCCGATCAATGGCTTGAAGCACATCGACGTGATGAAGGCGTTCAACGACGATCCCGACACCGACGCGGTCATCATGATCGGTGAAATCGGCGGTCCGGACGAAGCCGAAGCTGCTCAGTGGTGCAAAGCCAACATGAAGAAGCCGATTGTGGGCTTCATCGCCGGTGTGACGGCCCCTCCCGGCAAGCGCATGGGCCATGCAGGTGCTTTGATCTCTGGCGGCGCCGACACGGCCGATGCCAAACTGGCCATCATGGAAGAGTGCGGCTTCATCGTCACACGCAACCCATCTGAATTGGGCAAGTTGCTCAAAGCTCAGCTGAAATAAAACGTTTCTTCTGTACCAAAATGACCTGCTTTTGGCAGGGATGTGGTTTGCCACAATAGATAAGCCGGATTTTCTGAGGGAAAATCCGGCTTTATTTTTTTGCATATAAGCGCCCGCTCCAACGGGCAAAAGGACCACCGTGGAAGAATTTCTGACCGCTACGTTCTGGGTTGCTGTCGCCCAGATCATCATGATCGACATCCTGCTGGGCGGCGACAACGCCGTCGTGATCGCCCTGGCTTGCCGTCAGTTGCCCGAGCACCAGCGCAGACAAGGCATCCTGTGGGGCACAGCAGGTGCCATCATCTTGCGGGTCATCCTGATCTTTTTTGCGCTCACATTGTTGGCGATTCCGTTCCTCAAATTTGTGGGCGCGCTTTTGCTCATCTGGATTGGTGTGAAACTGCTGACCCCCGATGCCGATGACGACCACAGCAATATCCAGGGCAGCGACAAGCTCTGGGGCGCGGTCAAAACCGTCATCATTGCCGACTTGGTCATGAGCGTGGACAACGTGATCGCCATCGCAGGCGCCGCCCAAACCTCTGGCAACCCCGATCACCAAATGCCTTTGGTCATCTTTGGCTTGCTGGTCAGCATCCCGATCATTGTTTGGGGCAGCCAGTTGGTGCTCAAGTTGATGGACCGCTTTCCGGCCATCATCGTTGCGGGCGGCATGCTCTTGGGTTGGATTGCCGGCACCATGATCCAAACTGACCCAGGCTTGGTCGAGTACATCCCTCAAGACAAGATCTGGGGCTACGGTTTGGGCTTGGCAGGTGCTTTGTTGGTTCTGGCCGCTGGCAAGATCATCATGGCCCGTCGCACGGCACAAGAAGCCACCTGACCCTCAAAGGGCGTCCAGTGCGCTCCGCTTGATCCTTTGGGAGCTTCGGCTCCCATTTGACCTTATGGAATTTGGGTATTGAATGGATTACCATCAATGCCCATTCTTAAGGGAGAAATGCCATGCAAAAAAGGCAACAGGGTTTGACATTGATTGAGCTGATGATCGTCATTGCGATCATTGGGATTTTGGGTGCCTTGGCGCTTCCGGCGTACCAAGACTACAGCATCAGGGCCAAAGTTTCAGAGATGCTTTTGGCCACCAGTGGCTGTAAAACTGCCGTCAACGAAGCCATTGGCTCAGCCTCTGAGGCTGATGTATCAGCCAGCTTGTCCAGAGCGTGCGATACCCAAACCAGCAAATACGTCACCAGCATCGGGGTTGACGCCAATGGCGTGATCACCGTGGTGGGCAACCACCAAGCTTTGCGGGGCAGCACCTCGGCATCGGCCAACAGCCTTTCACTGACACCGTTGCAAGCAGGCACCACCGCGGTCAACGGCAGTACCGATGGCGGCAAACCTGTTGCCAGCTGGCGATGTGGGCCTGCCGCAACCAACGGACTGCCCACCAAGTACTTACCTGCCTCATGCAAAGCCCAGTGACGGCGGCACAACTGGTGGTCAGACGCATAACCCCTTGCCCAAGGGGATTTCGTCTCTGCCGGCGTGCCTCGGCATACTGTCAACATGGAACAACGGCTAGGCCATATCTTTTTGGTTGACGACAACCCCGATATCCGCTTTTACCTCAGCGACACGCTGACCATGCTGGGCTACACGGTGGACACATTTGACAATGCACAAGCGTATTTGGACCGCGCATTGGACATTTCTCCCGCCGTGTTGCTTTTGGACATGAGAATGCCTAGCCTGAGTGGTCTGGACCTGCAAGCCCGCCTGGAAACGCTGAACAGAAGACCCCCGGTGGTCTACATCAGCGGTGAAAGCGACAAAAATGAAATCATCGAGGCCTTCAGGCTTGGGGCGGTTGACTTCCTGCTCAAACCCTTCAAGCGCGACAAGTTGTGCGCCTCAATCGACAAGGCTCTGGCACTGGATCGGCAAAGACACATTGAACGGGTGAAGGCCAATGAGCTGCGACGATTGTTTGAAAGCCTTTCCAAGCGCGAACAGGAAATTTTCATGCTGATTGCAGAAGGGAAAACCAACACGGACATCGCTCAGATCGCAGGCATTCAGCCCAATACAGCCAAAAAACACCGCGCCACCATCTACCAAAAGTTTCAGGTCAACAGTTCGGCCCAAGTGATGGGCATGTGCCGTCAAATCGATTTGAGTCAACTTCTGACAAACGACTGAGCTGCCAAAGCGCGCAAGCCGATGCCCTTGGTCCAAGGCTTGACCGCACCGACCGCAATGCGGCGGTGCTGGCCTGTGCCGGCCGAAGGCCTGGTTTCAGCCTTGGCTGAGCAACTGCGCAAAGCGGCTCAAATCCACGTTGCCGCCGCTCACGATGACACCCACGCGCTGACCTTGAAGCTGCTCGCTGGCCTGAATGGCCGCTGCCAGTGACAAACAACCCGTGGGCTCGACCACCATCTTCATGCGTTCGGCATAAAAGCGCATGGCCTGCACAAGTTGCGCATCGGTCACGGTGTGCACAGCGTCCACCAGGCGGCGAATGATCTCGAAGGTGATTTCGCCGACCATGGGCGTTTGCGCGCCATCGGCGATCGTCACCGGGGTCGCGATGCGCACCCGCTGGCCCTGTTGCAAGGACTGCTGCACATCGTTGCCCGCTTCGGGCTCCACGCCGTAAATCTTGCAGGCTGGGGACAGGGCCTTGGCCGACAGGGCGCTGCCGCTGAGCAGGCCGCCACCGCCCAAGCACACGAACAAGGCATCGAGCTCGCCCACTTCCTGAAACAACTCCAACGCCGCTGTGCCTTGGCCGCTCAGCACGTCCGGATGGTCAAACGGCGGAATAAAGCGCATGCCGTGCTCGGCGGCCAGGCCTTTTGCAATGGCCAATGCATCGTCTGTGTAGCGGTCGTAACCCACCACTTGCGCGCCATAGCCGCGTGTGGCCGCCAGCTTGGCGGGTGAGGCGTCGTGCGGCATGACGATGGTGGCCGGGATGTCCAAAATTTGCGCCGACAAGGCCACGGCCTGGGCGTGATTGCCCGATGAATAAGCCACCACCCCGGCTTGGCGCTCGGCAGGTGTCAGCCGTGACAGGGCATTGAAGCCGCCGCGGAACTTGAAGGCCCCCATGCGCTGAAAGTTTTCGCACTTGATGAAGACCTGGGCGCCCAACTGCGCGTTGAGCGTGCGCGATTGCAGCACTGGCGTTCGGAGGGCATGTCCTTGCAGCCGCGCGGCGGCGGCCAAGACGTCTTCAAAAGTGGGTAGGGCGCTGGCATCGTGCATCGGTGATCCCTGAATGGTGGCGGCAAAGTCTGCATGGTGACATGACCAGCGGGTTGAAAAGCGCCCGCTTGCCACTTGCGAGACAAAACAGCCGCAGAGGGCGGCTAACATCGGTCATGCACCTGACTGTTTCATATCCTGTTCAAAGTTTGGCCGACATTTACCGCATCGAGGCCACGCCGTTGGCCGACGCCATGCCCTGGGCCAGCACCTATGACCTGATCCATACCAGTGCCCAGGTTCATGCCGGCCAGCCCGCGCTGAGCTTTTTGCACACGGGCCAACCCGGCGGAGCGTCCACCACTTGGACCTACCGCAGCTTGCTGCAAGGCATCCACCAAACGGCCAATTTGTTGCACCATCTGGGTGTGGGCCCTCAAGACCCTGTGGGCGTTCTGTTGCCCGGCGGCTTGGCCTACCACCTGGCCCTTTGGGGGGGCGAAGCCGCAGGCATTGTGCAGCCGCTCAACCCCTTGCTCAGCGAAGAGAAACTGTTGTCGCTGCTGCAAGCCAGCCAAGCCAAAGTGCTGATCGCGCATGGCGTCGAAGACGACAGCCGACTCAGGGCGAAAGCCTTGCGGCTGCAAACCCAGTTGCCCAGCTTGAAGACGGTGTTGCTGGTCCAACCGGACGGAGGTCCACTTCAAGATGGGAACGCACTGCCTGCTGGAGCCCACGACTTCCACGCCTTGCGCAGCTCGCAAGTGGCCGACCACCTGGTCAGCCAACGTGTTTTTCAGCCCGAAGACATCGCGGCATACTTTCACACGGGCGGCACCACCGGAGCCCCCAAACTGGCCAGACACAGCCATGGCGCACAGGTTTTTACAGCTTGGGCCAATGCCAACATGCAGGGCTTTCGCTCGAGCGATGTGACGATCAACGGCTACCCGCTCTTCCATGTGGCGGGTGTACTGCCCGGCGCCTTGTGTTCGCTGGCAGTCGGCATGCATGTGATCATTCCGACCGAGGCTTTGTTTCGCAACCGAGAGGTGGTGCAAAACTATTGGCGGCTGGTGGCCCACCACCGCTGCACACTGATGTCGGGGGTGCCCACGGTGCTGGCTGCCCTCGCGGACGTGCCGCTGCAGGGGGCCGACATCTCCACCCTGCGTGCTGTGCGCACAGGCGCGGCACCGCTGCCGCCAGAGTTGGCGCAACGCTTTGAACAAGCCTTCGGTTTGCACATCAACGAGAGCTTGGGCATGACCGAAACCGCCGGTCTGAGCACCGTGGCCCCGCCGGCCTTAAGCGCGCCCGCTGGCTGCGTGGGTTGGCCTTTGCCGCATGCGCGTGTGCGCATCGTGGCGCTGAGCAGCGATGACCAGGCCACAACGCACACCCTGCCCGCTGGAGAAAAAGGCATGGTGCTTTACCAAGGACCGAATTTGTTCTCCGGCTATCTGGATGCCGCAGAGACAGCACGCAGCTTCACGCCGGACGGCTGGCTCATCACGGGCGATGTGGGCTTCATCGACACGCAGGGCCGCCTGCACCTGTCGGGCCGCGCCAAGGACCTGATCATCCGCAGTGGTCACAACATTGACCCGAAGGTGATTGAAGACGCCTTGGGTGCGCATCCGCAGGTGGCCTTGTGCGCGGCTGTCGGTGCGCCAGATGCCTACGCAGGCGAGGTGCCTGTGGCCTTTGCCACCCTCAAACCCGGCAGCCAGGTGACCGAAGCCGAGTTGCTCGCCTTCACAGCCGAACGTGTGGACGAAGGCCCCGCCAAACCCAAATCGATCACGGTGCTCAACGCCATGCCCGTGACCAACGTGGGCAAAATTTACAAACCCGAATTGCGCACCTCAGCCACAGCGGCCGTGGTGCAGAAACTGATCCAAAACGCGATGGCACCCTTACAGCTTGCACCCGCGCAATGGCCGCAAGTGCAGGCAACAGGCGATGCACTGGTGGCGGTGGACGCCCGCGCCACGCCTGCCGATGCCTGGGCGGCGCTCAAGCCCCTGCTGGACGCTTTGCCCGTGAAACTGGTGTTGCACGCACCCTGAGGGGCTGAGCCCCTCAGCTCAGGTGCTTGCCGATGATCCCTGCCAACTCAAACATCGTGGCTTGGTCTTTGCCAAATACGGCTTGCAACTTTCCGTCGGCCTTGATCGAGCGCTTATCTGCCGGGTCCTGCAAGTTGTTGGCCTTGATGTAATCCCAGATTTTCTTGACCACCTCGGTGCGGGCATAGGCACCATCTCCAATCACCGCCATCAAAGCTGGGCTGGGTTTAAGCGTCCCCACTGCGGCCTTGCGGGGCGCTTTGGGTACGGCAGTTTTGGCCGCTTTTTTAGCCGCGGGCGTTTTGGCTGACGTGGTTTTGGCAACGGCCTTCTTCACGGCCACTTTGCCAAACGGCGTCTTTTTGGCCGCCGTCTTGCGTGGCGGGTACTTCTTTGCGCCTTCGCGCTGCTCAAACTCGAAAGTCACTTTGCCCTCTTCGGGGTTCCAAGCCAGCATGGCTTTGAAGGGGCGACGCGTGCGGTTGCTGATGAACTTGTCGAGCAAATCGGTCTTGCCGGTGGCCAGCAGCTTGGTCACCTGCTCACGCTCCACCGGTTGCTGCAAGATGATCTTGCCGCTCTTGAAGTCGCAACTGGGCGTGGGTTGCTCGTTTGTCGGTACGGCTTTGCTGCACACGTAGTTGCTGCCGTGCTCGTGTACCGCGCTGCCGCACTTGGGGCATGCGCCCAGCGATTCATCACTGAACTCGACAATCTCACCGCTTTCTTCGTTTTTCTTGTCGTCACCGAAATCGAACTCCAGCTTCCAGTTCTTCTCTTCTTCGTTGTATTTCAGCGCCATCTCCGCCACGAACGGCCACCCAGCTTTGGAGCGGAAACCATCAAGCGGTCCAATTTTCTTGTCCTGCATGAACTGTTCGACTTCGGCCGGCTCAAAGGTTCGGCCTGCGGGTGACTTGCCAAAAGAGAAACCACAGCCGTCGCTGGCGCCGTCAGCCCCATTGCAGGTATAGCGTCTGTAGTTTTCTTTGACCACGCCGCCGCAATTGGGGCAAGGCGTGCTGAGCGTCGCGTAGTCACCGGGCACGGTGTCGCGGTCGTACTCTTTGGCTTTCTTGACGATGTGCTCGGTCATGGCCGCAATCTCGGCCATGAAGGTAGCGCGGCTGAGTTTGCCTTGCTCCATTTGCGCAAGCTTGTATTCCCACTCGCCCGTGAGTTCGGGCTTGGACAGCTCTTCCACCTGCAAGCCGCGAAGCAACGTCATGAGCTGGAAAGCCTTGGCCGTTGGAATCATCTCGCGGCCCTCGCGCAGCATGTATTTTTCGTTCAGCAGACCTTCGATGATGGCGGCGCGGGTGGCGGGTGTGCCCAGGCCTTTTTCCTGCATCGCTTCGCGCAGCTCGTCGTCGTCCACCAATTTGCCCGCGCCCTCCATGGCACCCAAAAGCGTGGCTTCTGAGTAGCGGGCCGGAGGACGGGTTTTGAGGCCCTTGGCTTCAACCGAGTCGACCCCGACCTGTTCATCCGGCTGTACCGGCACCAGGTTCTGGCCCTTGTCACCGTCTTTGGCGTCTTCCACTTCGGCTGCGGCTTCTTTGCCGTAAATGGCCAACCAACCCGGTTTGACCAACACCTTGCCCACGGTCTTGAAGCTGTGGCCTGCAGCTAAGCTGATGCGGGTCGTAACTTGGTACTCGGCGCTGGGGAAAAACACCGCCATAAAGCGGCGCACCACCAGGTCATAGAGCTTTTGCTCGGCCTCAGACAAGCCGCTGGGCGCTTGCAGTGTGGGGATGATGGCAAAGTGGTCCGACACCTTTTTGTTGTCGAACACGCGTGGCATCTTGCGCACGTAGTTGTTGTTCAGCGCCGTGAGCGCGTGCGGGGCGAGGTGGCGCATGCCGCTGTCGGCCAGCATTTCAAAGGTTTGCTTGGCCACGGGCACGTAGTCTTCGGGCAGGTGACGCGAGTCGGTACGTGGATAGGTGAGGGCCTTGTGGCGTTCGTACAGGCTTTGGGCCAGCGCCAGCGTGGTCTTGGCTGAGAAGCCAAACTTGCCGTTGGCCTCGCGCTGCAAGCTGGTCAAGTCAAACAGGCCGGGGCTGGCTTGCGTGGTGGGCGTGGCCTCTTCGGTCACGGTGGCCGTTTTGCCACGCACGGCATCGACAATGGCTTGCGCCTCAAGGGCCGTCCACTTTCGGTCGGCCTTCTTTTCAGCGTCTTCTTCCTTCTTCCAATTCGGGTCAAACCACTTGCCGGCATAGGTGCCTGCGGCGGCGCTGAACTCGGCATGGATTTCCCAATAGTCGCGGCTGATGAACTTGCGGATTTGCTCTTCGCGCTCCACCACCACGGCCAGCGTGGGCGTTTGCACCCGGCCCACAGTGGTCAAGAAGAAGCCGCCATCGCGCGAGTTGAACGCGGTCATGGCACGCGTGCCATTGATACCGACCAGCCAATCGGCCTCCGAGCGGCTGCGGGCGGCATCGGCCAGGCCCTGCATCTGGGTGTTGCTGCGCAGGTTGTCAAAGCCATCTCGAATGGCCTGCGGCGTCATGGACTGCAGCCACAGGCGCTGCACGGGTTTGTCCAGGGTCTTGGTACCACCGGCGTACTGCTCAATCAGGCGGAAGATCAATTCACCCTCGCGGCCCGCGTCACAGGCGTTGATGAGGGCATTCACATCTTTGCGCTTGGCCTGCTTGACCACCGCAGAGAGGCGGCTCTTGGTTTTGTCCACAGGCTTCAAGTCAAAGTGGGGCGGGATCACGGGCAAGTTGGCAAAGCTCCACTTGCCGCGCTTGACGTCGTACTGCTCGGGGGCTTGGATCTCCACCAGATGGCCCACCGCACTGGTCACGACATAGCGGTCGTTTTCAAAATGGTCGTCGTGTTTCTCGAACTTGCCCGAGGTCGGGGTCAAGGCCTTCACGATGTCTTGGGCCACTGAAGGCTTCTCTGCAATTACCAGTGTCTTCATGTCATTACAATCCGTTGTCTCGCGTGTGCGCACGCGCCCGGGCACGCGCTCACGCACGCGCCCACATGAATTCACCATAACAAATTTTTTGACGTCGTGGCCAAAACCCCTGTTTCCTCCCCCAGTCACCGAATTGCTTGTGCGTCTGGCAAACGCATCCAGACCCGCCGCTCAGGCGTGCATGGCAAAGGTGTCTTCGCTTTACAAGACATCACCGAGGGCGAGACCCTGATCGAATACGTGGGTGAGGTCATCAGCTGGGATGAAGCGCAAGACCGCCACCCGCATGATCCCAACGATCCCAACCACACGTTTTACTTCCATGTGAACGAGGACCGGGTGATCGATGCGCTGCACGGCGGCAACTCATCGCGATGGATCAACCACAGCTGCGATCCCAACTGTGAAGCCGACGAGGACAACGACCGCATCTTCATCAAGGCGATTCGCAACATTGCGGCCGGTGAAGAGCTGAACTACGACTACGGCCTGATCATCGACGAGCCTTACACCAAGAAGCTCAAAGCCGAATACCCTTGCTGGTGCGGCAGCGCCAACTGCCGCGGCACCTTGCTGTCGCCCAAAGAGCGCAAAGACACACCCAAGACCCCCAAGCAAAAGAAAGCAAAGGCCAAGGCCAAAGCCAAAGACAAGGTCAAAGCCAAAACCCCTCCAAAAGCCTCCAAGGCCGTCAAGGCCGATAAAACGGGCAAAGCCTCCAGCCCCAAAAAGCGCTGAGTCATGCCACTGGTCAGCATGGTTCACCCATGGCCCGCCGAAACGATCTGGACGCAGGTGTACCCCCTGCTGCCCGATTTCACGGTTGAGGTGCTGCCCGAAATCGACTCCAGCAACAGCGAGCTCATGCGCAGGGCCCGGGCAGGACAGCACGAAGCCACTTTGCTGGTGGCCGAGCGCCAAACTGCGGGACGTGGCCGCCAAGGACGCGTCTGGCAAAGCCAGCCGGGTGATTCGCTCACCTTTTCAATCAGCTTGGCTTTGAGCCCGCAAGATTGGTCCGGCTTGTCTTTGGCTGTGGGTCTGAGTTTGGCCGAAAGTTTGCACCCCGATGTGCGCCTGAAATGGCCCAATGATTTATGGTTTGAAGACCGCAAGCTCGGCGGCATATTGGTTGAAGCAGCCAGCATGGCTGGGCGCAGCCAAGTGGTGGTCGGCGTGGGCCTGAACATACGCCCCCGCCCGTCAGAAGGCTTGAGCACAGCCCCTGCTGCCTTGTCTGAGCTGTGGCCAGGCTGCACCGCAGCCGATGCACTGGGCAAACTGGCTTTTCCCTTGGTTCAAGCGTTGTTGGCCTTTGAAACCACCGGCTTTGCACCCCTGCAAAAGCGCTTCGAGGCGCGCGATGTGCTGAAAGACCGCCGTGTGCACACCAGCGACGGTCAGCAGGGGATTGCCTTGGGTGTCAGCCGCGGGGGTGCGTTACGATTGCAAACCGAGCTGGGCGCGCAAGAAATCCACAGCGCCGAAATCAGCGTACGACCTTTCATCTGACTGGACACCGAACCATGTTGAAATACTGGCTAGCCCTTTTGGTGGTGCTCAACGCCGCTGCACTGGCATGGCAATGGGATGCGCTGGCCCCCTTGGGTCTGGGGCCTCAGCAGCCCCAAGAACCTGAACGGCTGCAGCAACAACTGCGCCCTGAAGCCATTCAACCGGTGCTTGCGCCAAGCGTTCCAAATGCAGCACCACGCTAGGACCATTCAACCCGAGAACCACCACCATGTCATTACAACTTTACTTTGCCCCTGGGGCCTGTTCCTTTGTGCCCCATGTTCTGCTGGAGCTGAGCGGCGCCGAGTTTGAGCCCAGCATGGTGAAATTGCACAAAGGCGAGCAAAACAGCGCCGACTACAAAGCCATCAATCCGCGAGGTCAAGTGCCCGTGCTGGTGCACGAAGGCCAGCCTGTCACACAAATTTTGGCGATCGTGCTGCACTTGGATCAACTGTTCCCAAGCATGGGGTTTTTGCCGACCGAACCCATGGCCCGCGCCCGCGCTTTGTCCACCTTGGCCTGGATGAACAACACGGTTCACCCGACCTTCACACACATTTTCATGCCGCAAAAATTCTCGGACCAAGCCGAAGTGCAGGCGGCGCTCAAACCTTACAACACGCAGCTGTTTCGAGGCATGCTCAGTGAGTTGCAGGCCTTGGTGCAAGCCGCTGAAAACCAAGGCCAAGACTGGCTTGGTGGCGAACGCTTGGGCGCACTGGATGCCTACACCCTGACCCTGGCACGTTGGGGAACGATTGCGGGCATCACAGCAGAAGAACACCCCGCTTTATGGCGCTTTGTGGAAAAAGTAGCCGCTACTCCTGCTGTATCGCGGGTCATAGCACGCGAGCGTTTACAGCTCAACATGGCCACTCCAGCTTGAGAAGCCAGTCCCTCAAGCCATGCCGAATCGCACGGTGAAACAGGCCCCCGGCATGGGTGCGCCGGCGATAGCGGCATCAATGCTGACCGTGGCGCCGTGTTGCTGTGCAATCTCCTTGACGATGGGCAAGCCCAAGCCAGAACCATCTACGTTGGTACCCAGCGCCCTGAAAAACGGCTGAAACACCAAGTCCCGTTCGTGATGCGCAATGCCCGGTCCGTTGTCTTCTACCTGAACCACCAAGACTTTGCTGTAAGGATCCACCAACACACGGAGCGTGATCACCCCTTGCCGCTCTGGTGTACTGGGGGTGTAGTGGACCGCGTTTTCCACCAAGTTGCGCAGCATCTCTTTGAGCAAGGTCAAGTTGCCCTGAACTTGTGCGCCGCGGGTACCGGGCGCCACACCCTCATAGCCCAAGTCAATACCTTTGTCCATGGCACGGGGCAGGCAGTCTTGCAACACCTCGCTGCTCAGGGCCGCCATGTCACAGCGCTGTTGCGGCAGGTGGTTGCTGCCCCCTTCGGCGCGGGCCAATGACAACAACTGGTTCACCGTGTGCGTGGCCTGCACACTGGCACGTCCAATCTGCTGCAAGGACTTTTTGAGATCGTCTTCGCTAGAGCCCGAGCGCTGGGCCAAGTCGGCCTGCATGCGCAATCCGGCCAACGGTGTTTTGAGCTGATGGGCCGCATCGGCCAAAAACCTTTTTTGCGTGACGATCGAGTCCTTCAGCCGCTCCAGCAAGTCATTCACCGACACCACCAAAGGCGCCACCTCCATTGGCACCGCCTTGTCGTCCAAGGGGCTCAGGTCATCCGATTTGCGAGCGCGGATTCTCTCCTCCAACTGTGACAAGGGCTTGATGCCACGCACCAAAGCCAGCCAAACCAGAAGCACGGCCAGCGGCAACAAGGCGAACTGGGGCAGCATCACGCCCTTGATGATTTCAGCCGCCAACACCGAGCGCTTTTCACGCGTTTCGGCCACCTGGACCAGCGCGGGCCGATTGCCCTCGGCATCGAGCCGTATCCAGGTGTACGCCACCCGCACCTCCAGGCCCCGCATTTCATCGTCGCGGATGTGCACCTCGTAACTGCTGCCCTTGGGTTCATTGGGTTGGGGTAGCGGCAAGTCACGCTCACCACTCAAGTGCTCATTGAGGGCACCGCGCACTTGGTAGTAAACCAAATCGGTCTCATCTGCGCGCAGCAGTTCGCTGGCCGGTTGGGGCAAATTGAATTCGACTGTTTTGTCTGGCCCCAATTTGACCTGCTGCGCCAACGCATGCACGTTGTGCACCAAAGCCCGGTCAAACGGCTTGTTGGCCAAGCCTTGCGCCACCAACCAGGTCAGCGCCAAACTGATCGGCCAAAGCAACAGCAAGGGCGTCAGCATCCAGTCCAGGATTTCGCCGAACAACGAGCGTTGCTCGCGTTTGAAAACCCGCAGGTTCAAGCCCTTGGACTTCATGGCTCAAATGACCTGCAGCATCGTCACTGGGCGGGGTCAGCCAGGAATTTTTTCGAGGCAATAACCCAAGCCGCGCACGGTCGCAATGCGGATCGGACCCTTCTCGATTTTCTTGCGCAAGCGATGGATGTACACCTCAATCGCGTTGTTGCTGACCTCTTCGCCCCACTCGCACAAGCGCTCGACCAACTGGTCTTTGCTCACCAAACGCCCTGCGCGTTGCAGCAAGACTTCGAGCAGACCCAGCTCGCGCGCCGACAACTCGACCATCTTGCCGTCGATGGTGGCCACACGGCCAGATTGGTCATACACCAAGGGGCCGTGCTTGATTTGCGATGTGGCACCGCCCATGCCGCGGCGGGTCAGCGCACGAACTCGGGCTTCGAGCTCTTGGAGGCTGAAGGGTTTGGCCATGTAATCATCGGCGCCGTAATCCAAACCCTTGACACGCTCTTCCACGCTATCGGCGGCCGTGAGGATCAAGACAGGCAACACAGAGCCTCTGCCGCGCAAGCGCTTGAGGACCTCAAGGCCGTGCATTTTAGGCAAGCCAAGGTCCAAAATCAGCAGATCGAATTCACTGTTGGTCATCAAGGCCGCATCGGCCTCGCTGCCACTGGCCACGTGGTCCACTGCGGCGCCTGCGCTGCGCAAAGTGCGCAACAAACCGTCCGCAAGCACCTGGTCGTCTTCGGCTATCAGAATGCGCATGGCTGTCTCCTGTTGTTGTGGCTATGGCGCAGGGCCTTTTGACTCGGCTGGGTGCACCCGCTGTCTGATTCTAGTGTCAGGCATGTGCCTTGCGCCCCGCTGAATGCGGTCTTCGTGTCAATGGGCATACGCCTCGAGTCCCAAAGCAACCACCGTGGCCACATCTTTACCTACCGCATCACGGAATTCGGCCTCCGCTTGGGCCACCGCATCCTTGAAGGCCTGCAGCCAAGCCAAACCAACTGGCGTGAACACCACAAGCCGTGCCCGTGCATCCAAAGGGTCCGGCCCGCGCTGCACCAAACCCCAAGCTGTGCATTGGTCCACCAGATCACCCATGGCCTGTTTGCTCATGCCCGCTGCGCGAGCCAAATCGGTCAATCGCGAGCCGTTCAGCCCCAAATGCCTTGTGATGTGCACATGCGCAGCGCTGATCTGGTCACGCGAAGCCAAATTGGCCAAGGCCAGCGGTACACCCTCGTTGACCGCCATCAGGTGCAGCACACGCTCGTCAAAACGCCGCATGGCATGACCTAAAAGGCGACCTAGATGGCTTTGTCGCCAACGGTCGTCTTGGATTTCCAGCCGCTCAGAGGGGCTGTTTTCTGGTACTTGAAAGGCCGCATTAGGGATGGAGTTCATGGCCTCATATGGTAAGGCAAACTGACCAAAAATATGGTTTACACGTTTATACAGGTCGTTTACAGTACTGTTCACACATCCAGTAAACAGCGCGTCGCTGTTGAAACCGGTGCCTCAACCCATTGATATTCAAGGAGATTCTCATGAGCGACGACAACAGCGAAAAGTCCAAAGCCCTGCAAGCCGCCCTGGCCCAGATTGAAAAGCAATTCGGCAAAGGCACCATCATGCGTCTGGG
>NZ_CALPTI020000023.1:0-52911 GCF_943326455.1 Limnohabitans sp. Rim8 | reverse complement strand
AAGAGATGACCTCAAAACCGTTGGTCAAGCGCACTTTGGCAACTTTACGCAGAGCGGAGTTAGGCTTTTTAGGCGTTGTGGTGTACACACGGGTGCAGACACCACGACGCTGTGGAGAGTTTTGCATCGCAGGGCTTTTGGACTTGATCGTTTCGACCTCGCGCCCCTGACGCACCAATTGATTGATGGTTGGCATTGTTTGTAACGTCCCTAAACGTTGAATTTTGACAAAAGAAACTTCCCCGCCCCAAAAGCGGAAAAGCCCGCCAGTATAACCGCACAGCGAACTATGGGCAAGTTATCCACAATCTGACACCTGATGCACACGCAAGGCTTATTTGATCCACAAGCGCACCGAACCCCAGGCGCGCCCAAAAATGCCCGCCTGCTCGACCGGCTCAAGCACCGTCAAAGGCAGCTCTAACAAGGGCCTGTCGCCCTGCAGCACCTTGAGACTGCCCACAGATTGGCCTTTGACAAATGGTGCGATCAAGGGATCGGGGCGAACCACCTGGGTTTTCAATTGGGCCGCAGTGCCCGATGGCACCGCCACGATCAAGGGGCGGTCTGATCCGAGTTTGACCACCGCTTGTTTGCCTTTCCAGACCAGGGGCGTGACCACGGCTTGGTTGGCGTCGAACAACTTCACCGCATCAAAGGCTGCATAACCCCAATTGAGCAGCTTTTGGCTTTCGTTGGCACGAGAATTTTCACTTTCAGCGCCCAAAACCACGCTCAGCAAGCGGCGCGTGCCCACATTGGGGAACTCGCGCTTGGCCGAAGCCACCAAACAGTAACCCGCCGCTTGGGTGTGGCCAGTTTTAAGTCCGTCCACGGTAGGGTCTCTGAACAACAGCAAATTCCGGTTGCTGTCATTGGCGGCGGGGGTGCCTGAATAACGGTACTTTTTGATGGCGTAGTAAGGCACGTAGTCAGGAAAGTCACGCATCAAGCGGGTAGCGAGCACAGCCAAGTCTCGGGCGGTCGTGGTGTGGCCAGGGGCGGTCAAACCCTCTGGGTTTTTGTAGGCGGTGTTGTTCATGCCCAAAATTCGGGCCTGGTCGTTCATCAGCTGGACAAAGCGCTCCACACTGCCCGCCACCCCTTCGGCCAAAGCCACAGTGGCGTCATTGCCCGATTGCACGATCATGCCTTTGATCAAATCCTCGACGGGCACTTGCATCTTGGGGTCAATGAACATGCGCGAACCGGGCATCTTCCAGGCCCGCTCCGAGACGGGCAATGTTTGCTGAAGGTTCAGCTTGCGGGATTTGAGGGCATCGAAGACCAAATAAGCCGTCATCAGCTTGGTCAAAGACGCCGGCTCGACAGTCATGTCAGGGTCTTTGGCGGCCAGCACTTGGTTGGCTGTCAAATCCATCAGCAAATAAGCCTTCGCGGCCAACTCGGGCGGCTGGGGCATTTGGGCTTGGGCTGCCCAAGAAAAGGTCAGGCAAAAACAGCTGACCAAGATTTTGAAGAAAGTGTTCATTGCGGATAAATCATGAAAAATCGACCCGCCGTGGGTGACGCCGGATGGGCGCCGTCAACGGGGGGCAGCAAAAAAGGAAGTCAGCGCCCAGCAGGTCAAGCCACTCAGGCCTTCAGATGACGAATCACCAAGGATTTAAGCAAAGGCAATTGTCCGTGAAAGAAATGCTCACCCCCCGGAATCACGGTGATTGGCAGGGATTGGGGCCGCGCCCAATCCATCACGCTGGCCAGTGGCACTGTGTCGTCTTGCTCACCATGCACCACCAAGCAACGCTCATGAAGCGCTTGAGGCACTGGCGCCACCTCAAAACGCGCAGCCGCTGTGCCCACCAGCACCAAGGCATGCGGCAAACGCGTCTCGCCCAGCGCCTGCACCACACGGGTGGTGACAAAGGCCCCGAAAGAAAACCCTGCCAAGGCCACAGGCCCGTCTGGGGCCAACTGCTCAATGACACGCTGCATGTCCAAGGCCTCGCCCCGCCCTTCGTCGTAAGTGCCCGCACTTGCGCCCACCCCCCTGAAATTGAAACGCACAGCACGCCAGCCACATTGCACAAAAGCACGCGCCAAGGTTTGCACCACCTTGTTGTGCATGGTGCCGCCAAACAAGGGGTGAGGGTGGGCGATCACTGCCGTGCCCAGCACCACACCTTCTAAGGGCGCATCCAAAAGCGCCTCCAAGCTGCCCGCTTCGCCTTGCAAGGTCAGGGTTTGGGTGGCCTGGTTCATCAGCGTCCCAAGTGCTCGGGGGTCACAAGGCGCTCGACCACCTGACCGTTCTTCAGGTGCGATTCGACGATCTCGTCAATGTCCGAGTGGTCAACATACGAATACCAGACCCCCTCGGGATAGACCACCGCCACCGGGCCACCCGCACATCGGTCAAGGCAACCGGCCTTGTTCACCCGCACGGCGCCGGGTCCGGCCAAGCCATGGGCTTTGACCTGGGCTTTGCAGTGGTCAAAAGCGGCCTGCGCATTGTGCTGGGCACAACAAGCTTCGTTGTTTTTGCGTTCATTGAGGCAAAAAAAGATGTGCCGCTTGAAATAGGGTGGGGTCTGGGGAGTGCTCATCTGGCAATTTTAGGCCTGCTGGGGTAGGCCTCACATTCAGGCCCGCCCAGCGGAAGGAGACATGGACAATCTTCGCACCAAGTAAACCAGCAGGGCAAAAGGCCACGACCAACCCAACCACTGGATCAGGCCATAAAAACGGATGAAGCGCCCCTGCTCCCAGGTCTGCAAGGTCAATGGAAAGTAAGCGTCTGCCGATGCTGTGTTGAGCAAACTCAACTGCAGCACCAGTGCAGCCAGGGCCAGCACCCAGCTCAAGCGTGGCGAAGCCCAAGACAAGCCCAAAGCGACGGCCACGGCCACAGCAAGCCCTTGGATAACTTCGGAACTGACCCAGCCCCAAGCGTGCACCGGCCCGTAGGTCAAGGCCGCCGATAAAGCACTGGCCAGCAAGCCCACGGCCATACACAAGCCGGCCAAAACCCAGCGCTGACTGCTGCGTTGCACCACGCCATACGCCAGCAAGCAAGGCAGCAGCAAACCCAGGGCTACACACACTGACTCGGTCATCGGCAACATGGGCTGGAGCTCCACCTCGCGCACAGGCCAAGACTCCAGCCAAGGCGTGTCTTGTAGAAGCTGAATCCAAGTACCCTCCAAACGCTCCAACACCTGACCCAAGCCAAAAGGCACCGCGGCCGGGAACATCAAGGCCAAGGGCCACACCGCCAACAAAGCCAAAGCGCCACTGGCTTCGGTTTCAAACCAACGGTCTCTGAACCGGTTCCAGTGGTCCATCAAGCCGACCCAAACCAAGCAACGGGCCACCACCGCACCCGCCCAAGCCCCGCCAATGTTCAAGGCCGTGTCCACGTTAGAGGGCACCCGAATGGGCAAAAACATCTGCAGCGACTCGAGCGTCAACGACAGGAAGCCAGCAAAAAAAGTGGCCGCCACCACAGCTGGCCAATGGGGACGCATGCGGCGCAAACTCAGCGCCAACAAAAAACCCAAGGGGGCATAGCCCAGCACATTGGACAGCACATCAAAACCGGTCCAATAGCGTGGCCATGAAGCGGTCAGAAAAGACCAGGAGAAAACCCCCTGGAATCTCCAGTTTTCAAACGGGTAGAGGCTGGCGTAAACAATCAGAACTGCATAAACGCAGAACAAAGGCCAAGCGGCTGATGTGCGCCTTTTCATGCCGAGCCCATGGGACAGTCCCCCTTAAAAGGGTTTGACCACCACCAAAATGACCGCGGCCACCATCAGGAGCACCGGGGCTTCGTTGTACCAGCGGTACCAGACATGGCTGCGCTGAGACTGACCGTTTTCCAATTGGCGCAGCAAGACGCCACAACTGTGGTGGTACCCCAAGAGCGCCAACACGATCAGCAATTTGGCATGCATCCAACCCTGGCCACCACCCAGGCCAATGCCGTAATACAGCCAAAGCCACAAGCCCAGTGCCAAGGCGGGCACCGCCAAAATGGTCATGAAGCGGTACAACTTGCGCGACATCAAGAGCAACCGATCCCTTTCAGCCACCGAGCCCGGCTCCACCATCGCCAAATTGACAAAGATTCTGGGCAGGTAAAACAGGCCGGCAAACCAGCTGGCGATGAAAACGATGTGAAGGGCTTTGATCCAGAGCATGGCTCAAGTGTAGTCAGAGATGGCTGGCGCCGCACACTCCGGGCGAGCAGGCAAAAAAAACCCCCGGCCAGAGGCCGAGGGTGGGAAACCTGTCGGCGTTACCGCGTCCAGGCCCCGCTCAGGGAGGTAAAGCGGGAGGCAGCAAGCTGCCCGGGGTCAATTTATCAAATATCAAAACCGTTAACAAGCCTGAATTTTGTTTTTAGTGGTGATTTTGATGTTTATGACACAAACATGATGCCCTGTCGGCGATCTTGTTGCCTGAGCGACTGAACACGTCCGCCAGGCTTTGGCATCGGCAGGGACTTCAGGCACAATTTTGAACATGAACCCAGTTGCCACCTTCCCCGCCAATCGCCCACGCCGTCTTCGCCGTGATGAATTCACCCGCAACTTGGTGCGCGAACACCAGGTCACGCCGCACGACCTGATCTACCCGGTGTTTGTGCTGGACGGCCACAATCAGCGCCAGGAAGTGGCCTCGATGCCCGGCGTTGAGCGCCTGAGCCTGGACCTGCTTCTGCCCGTGGCCGAAGACTGCGTCAAGCTTGGTATCCCGGTCATGGCGCTGTTCCCAGTGATCGACGCCAGCCTGAAGGACCCAACTGGCAGCGAAGCCATGAACCCCAACGGCCTGGTGCCACGGGTGGTGCGCGAGTTGAAAAAGCGCTTCCCCGAACTGGGCGTGATGACCGACGTGGCGCTGGACCCCTTCACCAGCCACGGCCAGGATGGCCTGCTGGACGATACCGGCTACATCCTGAACGACGAAACCACCGCCGTGCTGGTGCAGCAGGCCTTGACCCAGGCCGAGGCTGGCGTGGACATGGTGGCACCCAGCGACATGATGGACGGGCGCATCGGCGCGATCCGCCAAGCGCTCGAAGCCCGAGGCTTGATCCACACCCGGATCATGGCCTACAGCGCCAAGTACGCCAGCGCCTTTTATGGCCCCTTCCGCGACGCGGTGGGTTCGGCGGGCAACTTGGGCAAGAGCAACAAGAAGGTCTACCAGATGGACCCTGGCAACAGCGACGAAGCCCTGCGCGAAGTGGCCATGGACTTGGCCGAGGGAGCAGACATGGTCATGGTCAAACCCGGCATGCCGTACCTGGACATCGTGCGCCGGGTCAAAGACGAATTCAAAGTGCCCACTTTTGCCTACCAAGTGTCGGGGGAGTACGCCATGCTCAAAGCGGCGGCACAAAACGGCTGGCTGGACCACGATTTGGTCATGATGGAAAGCCTGCTGGCCTTCAAGCGTGCCGGTGCCGACGGCGTATTGACTTACTTCGCACGCGACGCTGCACGCTGGATTGCGGCCCGTTGAGCCAAGCCAGCCCGTCTGAAAACGTGCCCGGCATGCGGGCATTCAGCATCAGCGACGGCCAGGTTCAAGCTTTATCAGCGGAGACCTCGCTGTCCGCTTTGCCCAGCGCTTTGCCCGAACAAGGCTTCGTCTGGCTGGCGTTCTCGAGAACGCAATTTGAACGCCAATTGCCAGAGGTCCAGGCTTGCCTGCAGCAACTGACCGACCACAGCTTGGTTGACTTGCATGTATCCGACCTGTTGAGCAGCCAGTTACCTTCCCGCTACGACTACACCTCGCACTACGACCTGTTGGTCTTTCGACGCTTGGCGCCGCAATCGGTAAGTCCCAGTCGGACGAATGCCGACCGCCCAGGCCTCCCCCGCAGCAAGCGGCCCGGCCCCCCGATTCTTCAACGCATCGACACCAGCCCGGTGGGCTTTGCGGTGTTTGACCGCTTACTGCTGAGCGTGCACCCCGACGACTGCGCCGTTCGAGACGCTTATGCCAGCCGCTTGCTGGCCGCCACAGCTTTTCAAGCGAACAGCCAAGACCCACGATCTGCAGGAGCGCGTGGCATCCCTTTCAGCTCGGCCGACATGATGCTGCGCATCGTCAGCCAGATGGTAGATGCCTATTTGGATTTGCGTCGGGAACTCAGCCGCCAATTGGACCATTGGCAAACCGAATTGATTCAGCCCAAAACTCGGTTTCGACGTTGGGACGCCTTGCTGCAGGCCCGCTTGGCTTTGCACCAGCTGGAAGACCTGTGCGACGACCAGCACACCGCCATGCTCAGCTGGAACGAAACCCTGGACGACTGGGTAGTCAGCGACGAACCGGCCGCGCTGCGCGAACACGAGTTACTGAAATTGCGCTGCCGTGACGTGCTGGAACACATCGACCGGGTGATGCACCATGTTCGCCGCCTGGAACACAACACCGAAACCGCCGTGCAAATGCATTTCAACGCACAAGGCAACCGCACCAACGACATCATGCGCACGCTGACGGGGCTGACGGCCATCTTTTTGCCGTTGAACCTGATTGCAGGCATTTTTGGCATGAACTTCGAGTTCATCCCTTGGCTACATACCGCCAGCGCTTTTTGGTGGACGCTGGGCAGCATGGGAACCATCGCCCTCATCATGGGGCTGGTGTTCTGGCGCAAGCGCTACCTGGCCAGAACCGGCGACTAGGGACATCGCCTTCGCCCAGAGAACGGGGCGCCCACACAAAAACCGTCAGCCCAAGTGCTTGGCAAAAAACGCCAACGTGCGCTCGCGCGCCAACTGGGCAGAAGGCGCATGCCACGAGCCGCGCTGGTCACAGTTGAAACCATGGTGCGCGGCATAGGTGTGGACAGCCACTTCGGGGTGCGCTTTTCTGAAGGCTTCGACCGTGTCCATCGGTATCCAATGGTCTTCTTCGGCAAAGTGGGCCAGCACGGGCACTTGCGGATGCCGGGCGGTTTCGGCAGCGGTGGTCACACCACCGCCGTAATACGGCACCGCAGCACTCAGGCCAGACAAAGTGCACGCCGCACGCCAGGTGAGTAAGCCGCCCCAGCAATAGCCCACGATGCCCACCTTGCCACCCGAAACTTCGGCTGCATGGTCAATTGCGGCCTGAATGTCTTGCATCACACCCGGCGCTGGCAAGGCCTCTGAGGCGGTTTTGTAGCCAAAGCCCTCGCCCATGTCGGCATCGGTGTAACCCAGCTCCACCCCGGGTTTCACGCGTTGAAAGGCAGCCGGGGCCACGGCCAGATAACCCTCGGCGGCATAGCCGTCGGCCACGGCACGAATGTGGCTGTTCACCCCGAAAATCTCCTGAATCACCACCACCGCCCCCCTGGGCGCACCGACAGGCCGGGCCTCGTAGGCAGGCACCGCGGTGCCATCAGCGGCTTTGAGCTCGATCATCTTTCCCATGCACATCTCCTGGTTGGTCAACAATTCAACGGGCCAAAGCGCGCTCGACAAACTCGAGTCGGTCTTGTCCCCAAAAAATCTCGCCCGCCACCACATAGCTGGGGGCACCAAAAACACCCGCATCGATGGCCGCTTGGGTGTAGCTTTCATAGCGCTCTTGCACCGCTTGGCTTTGCGACTGGGTCATCAAGCTGGCGGGTAAATCCTGCTCTTGCAACAACTCGGCCAGCACCTTGTCATCGGCCATGTTGCGCTCTTGGGCCCAACAAGCGGTCAAAATCGCGCCCGCGATTTTCATGGCGGCCAACGGACCTTGGGTCAGATCGGCGGCAATGATCAAACGGGCAGAATCGTCACCCCCCACCGGGAAATATTTGGGCTTGAGGTTCAAAGGCACATTCAGATGCTTGCTAAACCGTTGCAGCTCCACCAAGCGGTAGGCCTGGCGCTGTGGCGCACGCTGGCCCAATGGCAAACCGCCCGAGATCGGGAACACCTTGCCACCCAAGTCGATGGGCATGACGCGCACGACAGCCCCCGTGCGCTGCACGATGTCGGCCAAGCGCTGGTGACCCAAATAAGCCCAGGGGCTTTGCGGGGCGAGGTAATAGTCCACTGTGCGACCCATGATGACTCCTTGTACGTTGTGTAATTGGCAATGTGCGGTTGTAACCGCTATAAATCATTTTTGCAGGAGACACGCGATGAACAAGGTCTTGTTGGTGACGGGCGGCAGCCGCGGTATTGGTGCAGCCACAGCCCTTTTGGCAGCCCAGCAGGGCTGGACGGTGGCCGTGAACTACACCGCCAACTCGCTCGCTGCCGATGAGGTGGTGCGCCGGATCCGCAGCGCAGGCGGCAACGCCATCGCGGTTCAGGCCGATGTGGCTGACGAAGCGCAGGTCCTGCGCATGTACGAACACATCGACGCCAAACTGGGTCGCCTTTCTGGCCTGGTCAACAACGCGGGTGTGGTCGACGTCTATGCCCGCGTGGCTGACATGAGTGTCGCGCGCTTGAAACGCATGTTCGACATCAACGTGATGGGCAGCCTGATTTGCGCCCGCGAAGCCGTGCGCCGCATGAGCACCCGCTACGGCGGTGAAGGCGGCAGCATCGTCAACGTCTCGAGTGCAGCCTCCCGACTGGGATCGCCCGGCCAATATGTGGACTACGCCTCGGCCAAAGGGGCGATTGACGCCTTCACCTTGGGTCTGGCCAAAGAGGTGGCGGCAGAAGGCGTGCGCGTCAATGCCGTGCGCCCGGGACTGATCGACACCGAAATCCACGCCTCTGGCGGCCTGCCGGACCGCGTGAAAGACCTGCAGCACCTGGTCCCCATGCAACGCGGCGGCACCGCCGACGAGGTGGCGCAAAGCATTGTCTGGCTCTTGTCTGACGCGGCCAGCTACACCACCATGAGTTTGATTGACGTCTCCGGAGGCCGTTGATGTCCCGCATCGAGACCCCCATCAAGTACTACTGGGAAGACATGGCCGTGGGCCAGGTGCGCGACTTGGGCACCATCACGCCCACCCGCGAAGAAATCATCGCCTTCGCCACTCAGTTCGACCCGCAACCCTTTCACCTGGACGACGAAGCGGCCAAGGCCTCGGTATTCGGTGCCCTCTCTGCCAGCGGTTGGCACACCTGCGCCATGGCCATGCGGCTGATGGTGACCAATTTCTTGTGCGAGACCTCCAGCTTGGGCTCACCTGGCCTAGAGGGCATCAAATGGCTCAAGCCGGTTTTTCCGGGCGACATCTTGCGACTGCAAAGCACTGTTCTGGAAACCAAGCCCATGGGCAAACGCCCCGATGTGGGCATGACGCGCAACCTGTGGGAGATGTTCAACCAGCACGGTGACAAAGTGCTGCACATGGAAGGCTGGGGCATGTTCCGCCGCCGCACACCGGCCACAACGACCCCACCCTGAAGCCTGCACAATGCGGTGATGGACTTCAAACCGCTCATCACCCTGCTGGCCATCGTCAACCCTTTGGCCATCGTCCCGTTTTTCATCCACTACACGCAGGGCTTCAGCCATGCACAGCGGCAACGCACCATCTGGGTGTCGTCGTTCAGCGCCTTCGTGGTGATCGCCGCCAGCGCCCTGCTGGGTTTGCAAATTCTGGCGTTTTTCGGCATCTCGCTGGCAAGTTTCCAAGTGGGCGGCGGCATGCTGTTGCTGACAGCGGCCTTGTCGATGCTCAACGCCCAGCCCGCCGAAGCCCGCGCCAACGCAGACGAGGTGCATGACGCCGAAGCCAAAGCGGCTGTGGGGGCCAGCATCGCCGTGGTGCCATTGACCATCCCGCTGCTGACCGGACCTGCCACCATGTCCACCGTGGTGATTTACGCCGAAAAAGCCAAAGATTTCATGCAGTTAGCCACCTTGGTTGGCTACGGCGTGGTGATCGCGCTGGCCACGGCCTTGTGTTTTTCACTGGCCACCCCGATTGCCCGCATCCTGGGCAAAACCGGCATCAACGTCATGACGCGGCTCATGGGTTTGATCTTGGCGGCCTTGGCTGTCGAAGTGATGGCAGATGGTCTGACCAAGTTATTTCCAGTGCTGGCCAATCGCTGAATTGCTGTTTCAGACGCCAAAACCACCGACCAGGCCAGTTCGAAGGTGCGCCACCAAAGCCGCTATTGCGCGAGGTACATGTGGTGCATAAGGGCGTATGGCGTAGATGGTTTCGGCAAAGGCTCCTACGGGCTTCCAATCGGGCAATACGCGTACCAACTGACCCTTGCGCAATTCGGCTTGGGCACTGAAGTCCGGCATCAGCGCAATCCCTGCGCCGGTCAAGGCCGCTTCACGCAGGGCTTCGCTGTTGTTGGCGGCGAAATTGCCTGTCACGGGCACCGTGATGCGCTCGAACCCGCTGGACGTTTGCTCCAAAGCCGCATCCCAAGCTGGATTTGAAATCGGACGCGGCTCGAAAGTCCAAGCTGGCGTGTCTTGCGAACGGGGGTAATGCAGGCAGTTGTGGGTTTGCAGCTCGGCTGGGCTTTGTGGCTCACCATGTTGGCCAATGTACGCTGGGGTGGTCACCAGCACCGATTCGGTGGCGCACAGCGCCCAAGCCACATGGGTGTCGGGCGGGCGGGCGGTGTGGCGTATCGCCAAGTCATAACCTTCGGTAGCCAAGGCGCTCAGGCGATCGGACAGGTCCAGCTCGATGCGCACATCCGGAAAATCTTTCAGATAAGCGGCGAACAAGGGCACAAGTTGCTGCCTTGCCAACGCCACCGGCGCGGTCACACGCAACAAGCCACTGGGCTGTTCAGCCAGATCGCGCACTTGGGCAAAGCTTTGTTCGATTTGCTCAAACGCAGCACGGGTCTCGTCCACCAGCCTTTGACCCGCCTCGGTCAGGCGCAGGCTGCGTGTGGTGCGCTGCACCAAAGTGACCTTGGCGGCACGCTCCAACTCGGCAATGCGTTGGCTCATCGCGGCCTTGCTCACGCCGAGCCGGGCGGCCGCAGCCGTGTAACTGCCCTGCTGCGCCAGCACGCTCAGCCAGTGCAGGTGTGTCCAGAGGGTGTTGATCTTTTGCTCTTCCATTCATACATTGTTCACTATTTTGAACAATCAATTCAGCTTTGCGGCATTGCGGGGGAAATCGCGGGTACCTAAACTGCATGCAAACTTTCACCCACGGAGTCCCAAATGAGCATTTCCCACATCGGCCACTACATCAACGGCCAAGTCGCCGCAGGCACTTCGGGCCGCAGCCAGCCTGTGACCAACCCCGCCACTGGCGCAGTGACCGGCAGCGTGGCATTGGCCAACCGCGCCGAAGTGGCCCAAGCCGTGGCCGCTGCGCAAGCGGCCTTCCCCGCCTGGGCTGACACACCACCCCTGCGACGCGCCCGGGTGATGTTCAAGTTCCTCGAACTGCTGAACACCCACAAGGACGAGTTGGCCCACATGATCACCGCCGAGCACGGCAAGGTCTTTACCGACGCGCAGGGCGAGGTCTCTCGCGGCATCGACATCGTGGAATTTGCCACCGGCATTGCGCAGCTGCTCAAGGGCGACTTCACCGACCAAGTCTCGACTGGCATCGACAACTGGACCCTGCGCCAGCCCCTGGGTGTGGTGGCGGGCATCACGCCCTTCAATTTCCCCGTGATGGTGCCCATGTGGATGTTCCCAGTGGCCATTGCGGCGGGCAACACCTTCATCTTGAAGCCCAGCCCGACCGACCCTACCCCGTCGCTCTTCATGGCCGAGTTGCTGAAAAAAGCCGGTCTGCCTGACGGCGTGTTCAACGTGGTGCAAGGCGACAAAGAAGCCGTGGACGCCTTGCTGGTGCACCCCGATGTGAAAGCCATCAGCTTTGTTGGCTCCACGCCGATTGCCAACTACATCTATGAAACCGGCGCGCACCACGGCAAGCGCGTGCAAGCTCTGGGCGGCGCGAAAAATCACTTGGTGGTGATGCCCGACGCCGACATCGACCAGACCGTGGACGCGCTGATTGGCGCAGGTTACGGCTCGGCCGGTGAGCGTTGCATGGCGATTTCGGTAGCGGTGTTGGTGGGCGATGTGGCCGACAAGATCATCCCGAAACTGATCGAACGCACCCAAACATTGAAAGTGCTGAACGGCGAAAACCTCGCCGCCGAAATGGGCCCCATCGTGACCGATGCAGCGCGCCAACGCATCAAGGGCTACATCGACGCTGGCGTGGCCGAAGGCGCCAAGCTCTTGGTCGATGGCCGCGAGTTTGACGGTGCCAAGGCTGGCGCCGGTTGCGACAAGGGCTTCTGGCTCGGCGGCACGTTGTTTGACAACGTGACCACCGACATGAAAATCTACAAAGAAGAAATCTTTGGCCCGGTTCTGTCTTGCGTGCGTGTGCCCGACTTTGGCACCGCGGTGCAGATCATCAACGACCACGAGTTCGGCAACGGCGTCTCCTGCTTCACCCGCGACGGCAACGTGGCGCGCGAATTTGCGCGCCGCATCCAGGTGGGCATGGTCGGCATCAACGTGCCGATTCCAGTGCCCATGGCTTGGCACGGTTTTGGGGGCTGGAAGCGTTCGCTGTTTGGCGACATGCATGCCTACGGCGAAGAGGGTGTGCGCTTCTATACGAAACAAAAGTCCATCATGCAGCGCTGGCCCGAGAGCATCGGCAAAGGCGCTGAGTTTGTGATGCCCACGGCCAAGTGAAGTGTCTTTAAGAGCCGCATTTCTGTTTTCCGCGAGGGCGACTGGCCAGAACCATGAACGACAACAGCTTTGACTACATCATCATCGGCGCGGGCACGGCGGGCTGTTTGTTGGCCAACCGGCTCAGTGCCAACAGCAGCAAGCGGGTCTTGCTGGTGGAGGCGGGCAAAAAAGACAACTACCACTGGATCCACATCCCGGTGGGGTACTTGTATTGCATTGGCAACCCGCGCACCGATTGGCTGTACCAAACCGAACCGGCCGAGGGCTTGAACGGACGCAGTCTGCGCTACCCGCGTGGCAAAGCGCTGGGCGGTTGCAGCAGCATCAACGGCATGATTTACATGCGCGGCCAATCGCGCGATTACGAGCATTGGGCCGAGGTCACGGGCGACGAGTCGTGGGGCTGGCGGCAGTGCTTGCCCGACTTCAAAGCGCATGAGAACCACCACAAGCTCGACGCCCAGATGCCGCATGAGTTTGCCCGTCAGCACGGCGGGGCTCGCGATGCCTATGCCCAGCTCCATGGCCACGGTGGTGAGTGGCGCATCGAAAAACAACGGCTACGCTGGGACGTGCTGGATGCTTTTGCCCAAGCGGCAATGCAGGCTGGCATTCCAGCCACGCCTGACTTCAACACGGGCAACAACGAAGGTGTGGGCTATTTTGAGGTGAACCAAAAAGACGGTTGGCGCTGGAACGCCTCCAAAGCTTTTTTGCGGCCAGCGCAGCAACGCCCCAACCTGACCGTGTGGACTGAAACCCGGGTGCAAGCCCTGCAGCTGGCTCCCCAGCCTGATGGCCGCATTCGCTGCGTCGGCGCCAAGTTGCTGCGTCAAGGGCAAACGGTCAACGTGAATGCCGCGTCCGAAGTGATCCTGAGCGCAGGCAGCATCGGTTCGGTGCAGATTTTGCAGCTCTCAGGCATTGGCCCAGCCGAGTTGCTGCGGGCCAAAGGTGTGCCCGTGTTGGTCGATCTGCCGGGCGTGGGCGCCAACTTGCAAGACCATTTGCAAATCCGCACGGTGTACAAGGTGCAGAACACCACCACCCTCAACACCTTGGCCAGCAACCTGTGGGGCAAGGCCAAGATCGGGCTGGAGTACGCCCTTAAGCGCACCGGCCCCATGAGCATGGCGCCCAGCCAGTTGGGGGCCTTCACCCGCAGCGATCCGGGCCGCGCCTGGCCCAACATCCAGTACCACGTTCAGCCTTTGAGCTTGGACGCTTTTGGCGAACCCCTGCACAGCTTTCCGGCCATCACGGCCAGCGTGTGCAATTTGAATCCCACCAGCCGGGGCACCGTCCAGATCAAGACGCCTCACTTTGAAGACGCTCCCGCGATTGCACCGAACTACCTGGCCACCGACGAAGACCGCAAAGTGGCCGCTGACAGCCTGAGGGTGACGCGCCGCATCATGGCGCAAACAGCCATGGCGCCTTTTTCTCCGGAAGAGTTCAAACCCGGCGTGCAGTACCAAACCGATGATGAGTTGGCCAAGCTGGCCGGTGACATTGCCAGCACCATCTTTCACCCGGTGGGCACCACCCGCATGGGACGAGATGACGACCCGATGGCGGTGGTCAACGCGCGTTTGCAAGTGCGCGGCGTGGCCGGTCTGCGCGTGGTCGACGCCGGTGTCATGCCCACCATCACCAGCGGCAACACCAACAGCCCGACGCTCATGGTGGCCGAGAAAGCCGCTCAATGGATCGTGGCCGATGCAGCCCTGGCGACCTGAGCCAGCGCGCCCTCTGATTCAAACAGGGATTTACCCCCGGATCGGGAAATCCCTGAGAAAAATCAAACGGATCATCCCTTACATTGCATCTACTCGGTGCACAGCAGTAACTGCATCTTGAGGGCCGAGGAGACAACTCGAACCCCAAAGAACTCGAACATCAACCAACATCCGAACGAGATGTACTTTCCAAAGCGTCGCGCAAGCGGCGCTTTTTTTTGCCTGCTTCCCAGCCTCTGTGCGACAGGCTCAGTGCCCTTGCGATGACACAATCCCCCTCATGGAATTATTGATTGTTTCGTTGGCCTCGCTCTTGGCCGGGCTGGTGGACTCTATTGTGGGCGGCGGCGGGTTGATTTTGATTCCAGCCTTGTTTGCGACCTTTCCAGGCGCACCGCCCGCCACTTTGTTTGGCACGAACAAAAGTGCATCCATTTGGGGCACGGCTTTTGCCACCCTCCAATACAGCCGCAAGGTGGTCATGCCTTGGCGCTCCTTGCTCCCGGCGGCAGGTGCGGGCCTGGTGGGCTCGGTGATCGGGGCATGGGCGGTCACGCAAATCGACCCTTCCTTGTTTCGCAAAGCACTGCCCGTCATGCTGGTGGTCTTGCTGGTCTACACCCTGGCTAAAAAAGACATGGGCCGAGAACACGCGCCACGCTTTACCGGCCGAAAAGAGATCTGGATCGCCTCCAGCATCGGTCTGACGATCGGGTTTTACGATGGGTTTTTTGGCCCCGGAACAGGCAGCTTTTTGGTGTTTGCCTATGTGCGCTGGCTGGGTTATGACTTTTTGAACGCCTCGGCTTCGGCAAAGTTCATCAACGTAGCGACCAATTTTTCAGCCCTCATGCTGTTCGCCTACCAAGGCCATGTTTGGTGGCATTTGGCGCTGGCCATGGCGGTGTCCAACATCGTGGGCAGCTTGATCGGCACGCGTTTGGCGCTCAAGCACGGCTCGGGTTTTGTGCGCCAAGTCTTCATATTCGTGGTCTTGGCCTTGATCTGCAAAACCGCTTATGACACTTGGCTCAAGTGATGGGCCCCGCTGAAGCCATGGCGGCAAAAGCCAAGCAGCTCCAACAGCGCTGGCACCGGCTCAGCGCAGTCGCCACTTGATTTGCCCGGCATATTGGGCCAAAGCCACGCCCAGCAAGGTCACGCCCGCCCCGGCAATCTTGATCCAGGTGTAGCTTTCGCCAGACAGCGCCCAAGCAAACAGGCCCGCCATGGGCGGCATGAGGTACATGAGGGGCGCAGACCGGGCCACGCCCCGCACCGTGTTGATCCAACCCCAGGCCAGCCAGCCCAAAAAGGCCGACACCAGCACCGACCAAAACAAGCCCACCCACGCCCAAAAATCGAGCATTGACCAGTTAGCCTCCAGCCCTGCAGGCACCGACAACAGCATCACTGGAAAACCGCCTAACAAGGTCGCATAGCCCATGGTCAGCACGGGCCCATGCCGTTGCATCACGGGCCTCACGGCCACCGTGTAATACGAAAAAAGAGAGGCGGCGACCAACAACACCAAGTCACCTCCACCAGCCCGCCAGTTGCCGCCCAACAATTTGTCCGACAAGAACATCAAGACACCGCCGAAAGCCAGCGTGACCCCCGCTATTTGCGCGCCCGTTAAACGCTCCAAGCCCTGAACGCGCAAGATCAGCAACGTGAAGATCGGTCCACAGGCCAAAATGACCGAGCTGGAAAACGCCGTAGACCAATGGATGCCGTAAGTCACCAGACCCACATGCAAAGAATGGCCAATGAACCCCAGCCAAGCCATGTGCATCCAGTCCTTGCGCGGCAGGGGCGGCAACCAAGCGCCCATCCGCCAGCGCATCAGCAGCAAAGCACACACGGGCATGATGAGGTAACGCGCCCACAAAAAACCACCGGGCGTGATCAGGTCAAAAAGGTACTTTTGCAGCGTGAAGTTGCCACCCCAGATGACGATCAAGACCAGCGCTACCACCAAGGCACGTTGGTCATGGGGGTGCTGGGGGGTGCGATGGGGCATGCAAACGATTGTGCTGGCAAGCGCAAGAGGGCCATGTCCCCCGCGCAGCAAACTTTCAGTCGACCACCACCACAGGCACACGCGGCGCCAATGCGCACATGAGCTCATAGCCCACGGTGCCGGCCTTTTGTGCCACCTCGTCGATGCTGAGCACCGGGCCCGAAGCCGACTGCCCCCAAAGCGTGACCGTACTGCCGACTCCCGCATCAGGGAAGGGACTCAAATCCACGGTCAACATGTCCATGCTGACCCGGCCCACAGTGCGGCCGCGCTGCCCGTTCACCAGTACCGGCGTGCCTGTGGGGCAGATGCGCGGATAGCCGTCGGCATAACCACAGGCCACCACACCGATGCGCATGGCCTGATCGGCCACAAAGCTGGAGCCGTAGCCCACACTGTCGCCCGCTTGCAGCGACTGCACCGCAATCACCTGGGCATTCAAACTCATGACAGGCTGCAAACCCCAATCGCTCGCGCAGTTTTCAGGAAAGTCGGGCGAACTGCCATACACCGCAATGCCCGGACGTATCCAATCGGCCTTGACCGCCACATCTTGCGCATGGCGCAAAGTCGCAGCGCTGTTGCTCAAGCTGCGCTCACCGGGTAAATCACGGGTGGCTTCTTCAAAATGAGCCATTTGCGCTGCGATCCCTTTGGGGCCGTCGGCATCGCTGAAATGGGTCATGAGGGAAATTTCGTCCACCTGGGGCAAAGCGTTCAAGCGCGTCCAAGCCGAACGAAAGCGCTGGGGTGCAAAGCCCAAGCGGTTCATGCCGGAGTTCATTTTCAGAAAAACGCGGTGCGGCTCATGTGTCTTGTGCAGCGCCAGCATGTCAATCTGCTCATCGCAGTGGACGGTGTGCCACAAATGCAGACGCGAGCACAACTCCAGATCACGCGCCTCAAAAGCACCTTCCAGCAGCAAGATCGGGCCTCGCCAACCCAATGCACGCACACGCTCGGCCTCGTTCAAGTCCAGCATGGCAAAACCGTCGGCTGCGCGCAGCCCCTCAAACACACGCTCAATGCCATGGCCGTAAGCATTGGCCTTGACCACAGCCCAAACTTGCGCATCGGGGGCGGCAAAGCGCACCCGGTTCAGGTTGTCGCGCAAAGCTTGGGGGTGAATGGTGGCTTGTATCGGGCGGGGCATGGGTGTGCAAAAGGACTGACGAACACACGCAAGTGTGCCAGCAAAGTCAGGCCCTGCAACCCAGCAGACGCCCAAGGACACTGCCTTGAAGTTGCGGGTGATACCCCGCCTGACCCGCCTCTGGAAGGGGCTTACAAATGCTTTACACTGGCCCGCTGCCTGCTGAACCTGTGCATTTCGTCACTGGTTTTTTGCGTTACCAAACTTTGAAATCCATGGAAGTTTTTGAGTTTTTGATGCCCATTTTCACCGAATACGGCTATTTGGCTGTGTTTGTGATGTTGCTCATTTGCGGTTTTGGCGTCCCCATTCCTGAGGATGTGACCTTGGTCACGGGTGGCGTGATTGCAGGCCTTGGGCATGCCGACGTCAACACCATGTTCGCGGTGGGCATGGCGGGCGTGATGGTGGGTGATGGCCTGATGTTCACTCTGGGCCGCCTGTATGGTGAGCGCATTGCCAAACTGCCCGGTTTTCGCAAAATCCTGACACCCGCGCGCTTTGCCAGCGCCCAAGAAGCTTTTGAAAAATACGGCAAGTGGGTCATGTTTGTTGCCCGTTTCTTGCCCGGCTTGCGCACGCCGGTGTTTTTCTCGGCCGGCATGAGTCGCCGGGTGAGCTTCGGCACATGGTTTTTCATGGACGGCTTTGCCGCTTTGATCAGTGTACCGATCTGGGTCTATCTGGGTTACTTTGGTGCGCAAAACTGGGACTGGATGTTTGGCGTGCTGCGCCAGTTCCAGCATGGCATTTTTGCCCTGCTGGGCATCGGTCTCGTCTGGCTGGGCTGGCGCTGGTGGCGCAAGCGCCAAGCCACGCTGGCGGCCGCCAAAGCCTCAGGCGACGCCTCCTGACTGCCCACATGGGCAACCATTCCCCCAAAGGCTTGGCCGTTGCCGGGCTTCTCTTGAACGCCTTTGTTTGGGGCGTGTGCTGGTGGCCCTTCAAACAACTGGAATCCCAAGGCCTGCATCCACTTTGGGCCACAGCGATCGTCTATGCCTTCGTTTTTCTGAGCTTACTCATATGGCTGTGGCGCAGTGGGCACTTGCAAAGCTGGCGCGGTCACCCCGGCTTATGGCTTTTGCTGCTGGCATCAGGCCTGACCAATGTCGGCTTCAACTGGGCGGTGACAGTTGGCGACGTGGTGCGCGTGGTGTTGTTGTTTTATCTGATGCCCGCTTGGTCCGTGCTGGTGGCTTGGTGGCTGCTGGGTGAAAAGCCCACCCCCATGGCCTTGCTGCGCTTGGTGCTGGCGCTGGCCGGTTTGTTCATCGTGCTCAAAACCCCCGAAACACCTTGGCCTGTGCCCGAAAGCTTGGCCGACGTGCTGGCCCTGATGGGTGGCCTGACCTTTGCCATCACCAACGCCTTGCTGCTCAAACTCAAAGACACCCCCAACGCCTCACGCACCTTGGCCATGTTTGGTGGCGGTGCGGTCATGGCCACGCTGGCTGCCTTGGTCGGCTTGGCCACAGGCATCGTGGCCGTGGGCACAGCCCCTACTTGGTCTTGGGTGCCCTTGGTGGCATTGTTGAGCGTTTCATTTTTGCTGGGCAACCTGGCCTTGCAATACGGCGCCGCCCGCCTGGCCGCCCACACCACGGCGCTGGTCATGCTGTCTGAGGTGCTGTTTGCCAGTGTGTCATCGGTGCTGCTGGGTGCCTCCAGCTGGGACAGCCGTACCCTGATTGGCGGGGCCCTGATTTTGTTGGCGGCTTTGCTGTCCATCGTCGGGCCGAGTCACAAGGATCATTGAAACATTTAGCTCCCCTGCATTTTTCATTCAAAGAATAGCCATGTCCAAATGGATCGTTTTGTGTGTTTGCTTGTTGACGCAATCTTTGACACTGGCGCAAGTAGTGGGCATCGAGTTCAAAGAAAAAGGGTTCTTGTTCAGTGAGGCACCTACCCTGAGTTTTCTCTGGCCAGCCAAACAAGCCAAGGCAACGTTGATTTTCATTCCCGGCGGCGAAGGTCGACTGGGGATCACGCCAGATCGCAAAAATTTGGGTGGTTTTTATGGCAGCACCCTTAAACCCTTGAGCGACCCAACTTTATCCCGCGGTGAGTTGAACGTGGTGGTGTTTGACTCACCGATTCAATTACCCGGTGTTGAATACCCGACTTCCAGACAAAGCTCAGAGCATTTGCTGCGAATCGAAAGCGTTGTGCGTCACTTCAAAGATCAATTCGGTTTGCCTGTTTGGATCATGGGCCACAGCAACGGGGCCGTCAGCATCACAGAGTTTTACAAGATGCTTCAAAAGTCAAAAAAGGAAGATTTGATTGAAGGTGCCATTTACAGCTCAGCGCGCATGGGTTCCAACTTCAATGACAAAACACGTTTACCCATTCTTTTCTTGGGTCACGAGCGCGAACAATGCCCCAAGTCACTTCCTTCAAGCGCCAAAATGGTGTTTGAGCAGCAGCAAAAAACCAACCCCTCAAAAACCGAGTTCATAATGATAAAAGGCGGCGAGGCGCAGCCCCAAAATCCGTGTAGCTCAGGTTTTCACATGTTTTACGGTGCGGGCGAGGAAGCCTACACAGCCATCGAAAAATTTATATTCGGTCCTAGGTCCTGAATGAACGCATTGCTTCATTTGGATTTCAATCTTGTCATTCATCAATTTTTCAATATTCGGAAAAGCACCATGAGCCTGTACGACCTCGAAGCCCAAAGCATCGACCACCAAACCGTGCCCTTGTCGCGCTACCAAGGCCAGGTGATGCTGATCGTCAACACCGCCAGCGCCTGCGGCTTCACGCCCCAGTTCACTGGTTTGGAAAAACTGCACCAAAAATACGCCGCTCAAGGTCTGGCCGTATTGGGCTTTCCCTGCAACCAGTTCGCCAGCCAAGACCCGGGTGATGACGCGCAAATTGCCAACTTCTGCCAGAAAAACTACGGCGTCAGCTTTCAGATGATGAGCAAGATCAAGGTCAATGGCGACGGTGCCCACCCGCTTTACCAATGGCTCACGGCCGAGGCCCCCGGCATTTTGGGCAGCAAGGCCATCAAATGGAACTTCACCAAGTTTCTGGTGGGGCGCGATGGGCGTGTGATCAAGCGCTATGCACCGCAGGACTCGCCAGAGAAGATCGCCAAGGACATTGAGGCGGCGCTGGCGGCTTGACCGACGGGGCCTATCGGGCCTGTGTCCATTTGGGCCGGAGTCCGTTCAGGCCCGCCAAGTCAACACGGCCAACCACAGCAGCATCGCAGCGCCACCCCACACCAACACCCGCGTGCGCAAGCGCAGCACTTCCACGGTGCTGACCAAGCGTGCGTTTTGCTCGGCCAACTCGGCCAGGGTTTCGGTCAATTCGCGCTGGGTTTGGGCTTGGCGATCGATCTGGCCTTGCGCAGCGATCAAGGCGTTTTTGAGTTCACCCAAGCTGGGCACAGCACTCACCGGCGTTGTGGTGGCCGGGGTGCCCGCTTCGCCGGGGGGCTGAGCGGGTTGACGGTCCATCAGCTTGCGCGCGGCTTTCAGGACCGAAGGCGCATGTTCGATCACATCGCCCCAGGGAATCACTTTGAGCGCCATCAACCAAGGTATCGCCATCGTCTTGTCCTTTGTGTGCGCTGATCCAGCGCAGTCTGCCGTCTAGCGCTCAATACTACCTCTGTGGGCTTTTTGGCGTGCTCGGGCGCTGGCCTTGTCGGGCAGGCAAAAGGACTTAGATGGCGCGGTCAAGAACCGCTGATCGCCTCGTCCAACAACTCCACCCAATGCCGCACGGGCAGGCCGCTGCCGCTTTGCAGGTGGGTGATGCAGCCGATGTTGGCGCTGATCACGCCCTGCGGTTGCAACGCATTCAGGTGGCCCAGCTTGCGGTCGCGCAGTTGTTTGGACAGATCCGGGTTGAGCACGCTGTAAGTGCCTGCCGAGCCGCAGCACAGGTGCGACTCATTGGCCGTGACCTTGATCTGAAAGCCCAGATCGCCCAAATGCTTTTCCACGCCGCCTTTGAGCTGCTGGCCGTGTTGCAGCGTGCAGGGCGGGTGGTAGGCCTGCAGACCTGCGGCTTGCAGGGCCTGGGGTTTCAGCTTGTCTTTGAGCAGCGGCACCAGCTCGGGCAGCAACTCGCTCAGGTCTTGGGTCAAGGCCCCGATGCGGGCGGCTTTGTCGGCGTACTGCGGGTCGTCTTTGAGCACATGGCCGTAGTCCTTGACCATCACGCCGCAGCCCGAAGCGTTCATCACAATCGCCTCGACCTCGCCCGATTCGACCAGTGGCCACCAAGCGTCGATGTTGGCACGCATGTGGTCCTTGCCGCCATCGTGGTCGTTCAGGTGAAACTTGAGCGCGCCGCAGCAACCGGCCTTGGGGGCGGTCACGGCCTGAATGCCTGCGGCGTCCAGCACGCGGGCGGTGGCGGTGTTGATGTTGGGGCTCATGCTCGGCTGCACGCAACCGGCCAGCATCAGCACCTTGCGGACGTGCTGGCGTGTTGGCCAGGCGCCGGCGTCTTGTGGCGCAGGCACTTTGGCTTTCAGGCTGTCGGGCAGCAGGCCGCGCACCATCTGGCCCATCTTCATCGCAGGGGCAAACAGGGGCGAAGGCAGGCCCTCTTTGAGCGCCCAACGGATCAACTTTTCACCCGCAGGGCGCTCGACCTTGGCTTCCACCAGCTTGCGGCCAATGTCCACCAGGTGGCCGTATTGCACGCCACTCGGGCATGTGCTTTCGCAGTTGCGGCAGGTCAGGCAGCGGTCCAGGTGCATCTGGGTTTTGCGGGTGGGCGTTTCGCCCTCCAGCACCTGCTTCATCAGGTAAATGCGGCCGCGCGGGCCATCCAACTCATCGCCCAGCAGCTGGTAGGTGGGGCAAGTGGCGGTGCAAAAGCCGCAGTGCACGCACTTTCGCAGAATCGCTTCGGCCGCCAGGCCATCGGGGGTGTTTTGGTATTCGGGGGCGAGGTTGGTTTGCATGACGAGTCGCCTCAGAGGGGGTGCAAGCGACCGGTGGCGAACACGCCCTTCGGGTCAAACTGCTTTTGCAATTGTTGCTGGATGCGCTGCTGCACGGCATCCAGTGGGGTGTTCACGCCTGCGGCTTTGTCTACCTCGGGATGTGCGGCGCTGGCACGGAATAAAGTGGCGTGACCGCCCACCGATTGGGCCAATTCGCGCAAAGGCAACGCTGCCGAAGCGGGTGCCCACAACCAACGCTGGGCACCTTGCCATTCGATGTAGGTGGCATAGGGCAAGTCCAAAACCGGTGCGGTTTGCGGCACCGACAAACGCCACAGGCAGACATCGGGGCTGGGCGCATCAAAGAACACCAGCGACTGCTCTGCACTGGCACGCCAATCTTGCACGGCTTCGGCATTGTCCATGGCTTGCACTTGGGCGCCCAAGGCCACGGCATCTGCAGCCATCTTGCCGGTGGCCGATTGCACCGCCGCCACCGCGCCGCGCAAGCGGACAAACAAATAGTCGGCTACGGGCTCGGTCGTGGTGTCGCGCACCCAAGCGCTGGCATTCAAGGGCAGGGGCTGACCACCCCAGCGGTGCAACAAATCCAGTGCAGGGCCTTGGGCCAGGCCCGCGATCATCAACGTCGCTTCGGCCGGGGCCACCGGCAAGACCTTAAGGCTGACCTCGGTGATCAGGCCCAGCGTGCCCCAGCTGCCCGCCATGAGACGGCTCACGTCGTAACCGGCCACGTTTTTCATGACCTGACCACCAAAAGTCAGGTGCTCACCCAAGCCGTTGATGAAACGGGCACCCAAAATAAAGTCACGCACAGCGCCAGCGGTGGCCCGGGCCGGGCCGCTCAGGCCTGCGGCCACCATGCCGCCAACCGTCGAATGGGGTCCGAAATGGGGTGGCTCGAACGCCAAACACTGGCCTTTTTCGGCCAAGGCGGCTTCGAGCTCGGCCAGTGGCGTACCGCAACGCACCGTTACCACCAACTCGCTGGGCTCGTAACTCACGATGCCACTGTAAGCCCGGGTGTCCAGCACCTCGCCCGACAGGCTCTGGCCCCAAAAATCTTTACTGCCACCACCGCGCAAACGCAAAGTGCGGCCATCCGCAGCGGCCTGACGCACGGCGTCGATGAAGGAGTTGAGTTGAGCTTCCATGGGCCAAGATGGTAACCCCCGGCCTTAAGGGACTGTGTGAATTTTTTGAACGATGGGGTTGTGGGAAATTGCGCGGGTCAAGCCCGATAAGCATTCACCGCCAACCCCGCTACCTCCACCCGCATCGCCCAAACACACCCCGCACTGGGGTACTGCGCCAGCTCTTGAGGGCTGCGACCTTGGCGCGATGTGGTGATGAACAGGGTTTTCAAGTCCGCGCCGCCAAAGCAGGGCATGGTGGGGCACAGAGCTGGGGTGGGCACTTCGGCCAGCACCTCGCCTTTTGGGGACAGGCGCAGCAGGCGCCCGCCTTCGTATTGGGCCGACCAATAGCAGCCTTCAGCGTCCACCGCCGCGCCATCGGGCCGGCCGCCGTATAGCGCGGCGCTGCCCCAGGCCCAGCCTGCGGGTTTGGGGGCGGCTTGGTAGAACACGCGGCCGTGGGTGAGTTGGCCGCTGGCGGCGTCAAAGTCAAAAGCGCGCACTTGGTGCGCAGTGGTGTCGGCCCAGTAGGCGGTGCGGCCATCGGGTGACCAGGCCAGGCCGTTGGCGGTTACCACGCCACTATCCACGCCATCTTTCGTGCCGCCCACCATGGCGTGCAGGCCTTGGCCGTCCAGCATGTACAACGCGCCCAGCGCCAGGTCTTTGGGCTCGTACAAACTGCCGGCCCAAAAGCGGCCTTGGGCGTCGCACTTGCCGTCGTTGAAGCGTTGCTTGGCGGTGTCGTAGGGCGCTGCCGCCAGCAGCTGCAAGGGGCCGCCCCACTCACGGGCCAAGTAAATGCCATCGCGCAGGGCCATGACCAGGCCGCCACCTTGCACTGGCGCAATACAACCGGGCTCTTGCGTCAAGGGCCAATACTCAACCTGGCCTTGCGCCTGCAGGCCCTTTACCGCCACACGCGCGATGCGCCTACCCGGAATGTCCACCCAATACAGGCGCTGCTCTTGCGGGTGCCAAAAGGGCGATTCGCCCAAAGCGTCAGGTTTGGGGGTGATGCGGGTCCAAGCGTTCATCCAGACAATTGTGCCGTCAGCGGCGGGGTGCGCTGGCATTCAAGAAGTCGGGCCACCCGATCCATCGACCTGGCCCACGGTTTGCAGCTCGGGCGTGGTGCGGCGCAGGGTGGGCAGGCCCACGCCCGAGGCGTCAAAGCCGCCATCGACCGCAATGGACTGCCCGTTGATGTAGCTGGCCTGGGGGCTGCACAAAAAGCCCACGGTGTCGGCCATCTCTTCGGTGCTGCCGTAGCGGCCCAGCGGGATGGTGTCGTAATAGTCGGCGCGGATGGCCGCACTGTGCACCAACTTGGCCATCTCGGTTTCAACCGGGCCGGGGCAGATCACGTTGACGCGCACACCGTAGTTGCCCAATTCGGCGGCATACTGCTTGGTCAGGTGGATCAGCGCGGCCTTGCTGGTGCCGTAGGCCAAGCGCAAGGTGCTGGCGCGCAGGCCCGAGATGGACGCGATGTTGACCACTGCGCCGCTGCGCTGGCGCGCCATGATGGCGCCAAACGCCTGCGTGCAGAGAAACGCGCCGTCGAGGTTGGTCGAGAGCACATGGCGCCAGTCTTCAAAGGTGGTTTCCAGCGCGGGCTTGAACACCGCCACGCCCGCGTTGTTGACCAGCGCGTCCACGCGGCCAAAACGTGCCATCACTTGGTCGGCAGCGGCCTGCACCTGCTCAGGACTCGACACATCGGTGTGCAGGCACAGCAGGTCGCCGGACCTGTTCAGTTGTTTTTGTGTGGCGTCGAGTGTGGTGTTGTCCACGTCGAGCAGCACGACCTGATGGCCGTTGGCCAAAAACCACTGGCCAATGGCCAGACCTATGCCACGGGCACCGCCCGTCACCACGGCCACTTTCCGATCTGCCAATGTCATGCGTCTGCCTCTGTGCGTCAAAGCCGACACCATAACAAAAAAGCCCGTGCACGGGGTGCAACGGGCTTGAGAAAATGGGGTGGCGGCAAACCACCCCTTGCAATGAAACTTGCCGGATCAGCCGTGGTAGGCCGACTCGCCGTGCGAGGCAATGTCCAGGCCTTCGCGCTCTTCTTCTTCGGTGACACGCAGACCAATGGTCAGGTCAACGATCTTGAAGGCGACCACCGAGACCACACCCGACCAGACGATGGTCAGCAACACGGCTTTGGCTTGGATCCACACTTGCGAAGCGATCGAATAAGCATCAGGTGCCACCATGGCCACCGTGACCCAGTCGCCCACAGCGCTCGGACCACCCAAAGCGGGCGAGTTGAACACACCGGTCAACAAGGCGCCGACGATACCGCCGACACCGTGCACACCGAACACGTCCAAGGAGTCATCTGCACCCAGCATCTTCTTGAGGCCATTCACACCCCACAGGCAAGCAAAGCCTGCCACGATGCCGATCACCAGACCGCCGCCGATGCCCACGTTGCCAGCGGCTGGCGTGATGGCGACCAGACCGGCCACCGCACCCGAAGCTGCACCCAGCATGGAGGCTTTGCCGCGCATCAGGGCTTCACCCACGCACCAGGCCAGCACCGCACCCGCTGTGGCGACCAAAGTGTTGATGAAAGCCAGCGCTGCGAAACCGTTGGCTTCGAGCGCCGAGCCAGCGTTGAAACCGAACCAGCCCACCCACAACAAAGAGGCACCGACCATGGTCAGAGTCAGGCTGTGTGGGGCCATGGCTTCACGGCCATAACCCACGCGCTTGCCGACCATGAAGGCACCGACCAGACCAGCCACAGCAGCGTTGATGTGCACCACGGTACCGCCAGCGAAGTCCAAAGCGCCCCACTGCCAGATCAGACCTGCTTTGCCGGTCATCTCGTCCACCACCTCTTTGGCGGTGTAGGCATCAGGACCCATCCAGAACCAGACCATGTGCGCAATGGGCAGGTAGCTGAAGGTGAACCACAACACCATGAAAGCCAGCACGGCAGAGAACTTGATGCGCTCAGCAAAAGCGCCCACGATCAGTGCGCAAGTGATGCCTGCGAACGTGGCCTGGAAGGCTGCGAAGGTGATTTCAGGAATCACAACACCCTTGCTGAAAGTAGCGGCGTTGGCAAAAGTGCCTGCTGCGTTGTCCCAGATGCCTTTCATGAACAGGCGGTCAAAGCCACCAATGAAGGCATTGCCTTCGGTGAACGCCAGGCTGTAGCCGTAGATGAACCACAGCACGGTGATCATCGAGAAGGTGACCACGACCTGCATCAGCACAGACAGCATGTTTTTACTGCGCACCAAGCCGCCATAGAACAGGGCCAAGCCCGGAATGACCATCAAGATGACCAAAATGGTTGCGACCATCATCCAAGCGATATCGCCCTTATTGGGCACCAGTGCGGGCGCAGCTTCGGCAGCGGCCGTTGCTGCTGCAGCAGGCGCTGCAGGCGCCGGTGCAGCATCGGCTGGCTTGGCTTCTGCGGCTGGTGCGGTCACGGCAGCGGGCGCGGTCTGTGCGGTGGCGAGAGAAGCCGCACCGAACACACCAAGGCCCAAACTCAGGCCCAAGGCCAGGGTAGCGAGTAGTTTTTTCATTTGTCGACTCTCTTTCTTGTCTATCAAAGGGCTTCTGCGCCGGTTTCACCGGTGCGGATGCGAACCACTTGCTCGAGGTCGTACACAAAGATCTTGCCGTCGCCGATCTTGCCGGTGCGGGCACCGGCTTCGACGGCTTCGATGACGCGCTCGACGAGCTCGTCGGACACAGCGGCTTCGATTTTCACTTTGGGCAAAAAGTCGACCACGTATTCCGCACCACGGTACAGCTCGGTGTGGCCCTTTTGACGACCAAAGCCTTTGACTTCGGTCACGGTGATGCCCTGCACGCCGATGCCCGAAAGTGCTTCACGCACTTCGTCCAGCTTGAAGGGTTTGATGATGGCGGTCACCAGTTTCATGATGGTTCCTTGATCTGAATGGATGAAATCAGAAGGTGTACTTCAGGCCCACGACGGCGCCCGTCTTGCCGTTGTATTTGCCCTTCAAGCTGTAAAAACCTTCATCGGCATTGGTGCCGACAGCTGCCACGGTGGCACTCAAACCATTGCCCAGATCTTTGGCAAGGGTCAAGGCGTAATCTGTGTAAGAAGCATTGGCCACGTTTTTCACACTCTGGTATCCAACGTGCGGCGTCAATGTCAATCCGTTACCCATGTCAAAGGCAGCACTCAAATCAACGTAATAGCTGTTTTTACTGTTGGCATTGCCGAACAGATTGGAGATGGCGTGCGAGTATTTCGCGGTGAACACACCGTACGTCACGGCACCATAAACCTCATTGGTGTTCGCGTTGACACCGCTGGCCGAAGCGTAGTTGTTGCTCAGGTACTCGTAACGCAGAAAGCCGACGTCATAAGCCAAGTCTCCAACCGTTGACTTGTAGCCACCGTAGAGGTCGATCTCGGTAGAACCTTTGGTCGCGCCAGGGGTGTCCTTGATCCACTTGATGCTCGAACCCCAAGCGCCGACATAAAAGCCGCTCTTGTCGGCGTAATCAAAACCGCCTTGCGCCGCTGGCTCCAGGCGCGACTGGGAAATACCACGGTAGCGGTAGTCAGACACAACACCTGCATTGAAGGACAAAGTGCTCTCAGCCGCTTGCGCCTGAGCCACACCAGTCATGCCCAACAAAGACAAAGTCAACAAGGAAGGAACGAGGATGTTTTTCATGAGGAACTCCAAAAAATGAAAAAAGGACAAACCCTTAAAGCAGGGAGCGTGCCAACTGAGGCCGCGCGCTCTATTCGGGCTTATCCCCGTGCACTTTTAGCCCTTGCATGCTTGAATGACATTTCAATAAGTTCTGCGCGTTCGGACTGCGCGACAGGGCACACAAAGCGCACCAATACGGGGCAGGGAGGGCATATGAGTCTCAGTTTGGTGCACAGCCGCGCCTTGGTCGGCCTGCAAGCGCCCGCCGTCACCGTCGAGGTGCACATGGCCAACGGGCTGCCCAGCTTCACGCTGGTGGGGCTGGCCGATGTCGAAGTCAAAGAAGCCCGCGAGCGGGTGCGATCGGCCTTGCAAAACAGTGGGCTCGACTTTCCGCACAACCAGCGCATCACCGTCAACCTGGCCCCAGCCGACTTGCCCAAAGACTCGGGGCGACTGGACTTGCCGATTGCGCTGGGCATCTTGGCGGCCAGTGGGCAGATCGATGCCAGCAAACTGGCAGGCTATGAATTTGCAGGTGAGTTGTCACTGTCGGGCGAGCTGCGCCCAGTGCGCGGCGCTTTGGCCATGAGCCTGGTGTTGCGCCAACAAAAAGTGCGCACCCGGCTGGTGCTGCCACCGGGCAGTGCCGAAGAAGCAGCACTGGTGCCCGATGCCGAAGTCTTCAGGGCGCGCCACTTACTCGATGTGGTGCAGCAGTTTTTACCGCCGTCCAACGAAGCGCCGCCCGAGCCCAGCGACGGCTGGGCTCGCATGGCCGCCACCACACCCACAGATCCACCGCGTTATGCCGACCTGGCGGACGTCAAAGGCCAAGCGGGTGTCAAGCGCGTGCTGGAAATCGCCGCCGCTGGGGGCCATTCGCTGCTCATGCTGGGGCCACCGGGTTCGGGCAAGTCCATGTTGGCGCAGCGCTTTGCCGGTTTGCTGCCGCCCATGTCCACCGAACAGGCGCTGGAATCGGCGGCCATTGCCAGCTTGGCCGGACGTTTTGATTTGACGCGTTGGGCCCAGCGCCCCACGGGTCAGCCGCACCACTCGGCCAGTGCGGTGGCTTTGGTGGGCGGCGGCTCACCGCCCCGGCCAGGCGAAATCTCGCTGGCGCACCATGGCGTGCTGTTTCTGGACGAACTCCCCGAGTTCCCCAGGGCCGCGCTGGAGGCTCTTCGCGAACCGCTGGAAACCGGCAGCATCACCATTGCACGAGCGGCAAGGCGAGCCGAGTTCCCGGCACGCTTTCAATTGATCGCGGCCATGAACCCCTGCCCCTGCGGCTATCTGGGCAGCGCCAACAGGTCATGCCGCTGCACGCCTGACCAAGTCAGCCGCTACCAAGGCAAGCTGAGTGGCCCGCTGCTCGACCGCATCGACCTGCACATCGAAGTGCCCAGCTTGGGCGCGCACGATCTGTTGAACGCGCCACCGGGCGAAAGCACCGAGCAGATTGCGGCGCGCAGTTTGGCCGCACGCGAACGCGCCATCGCCCGGCAAAACTGCACCAATGCAGACCTCCAAGGCCAAGCCATCGATGCACAGGCACGGCTTGAAGACAGCGCCACCGCTTTGCTGCAAAGGGCCGCCGACAAACTCGGCTGGAGTGGGCGCAGCACGCACCGCAGCCTGAAAGTGGCACGCACCATTGCGGATTTAGCAGGCAGCGACACCGTCGCAGCCGCCCATGTGGCCGAAGCCATTCAATACCGACGTGTGCTCAATGGGCCTTGACAGGCCTTGAACGGCTGAGACACACGCAGCATTGAGGCGCACAGATAATGTGAGGATGCCCGATGCGCGTCAGCACTCCCCGCAAGCCAAGGCACTGGGGCCTTTCAGTGTCTGGCTGTCGCTGCCTCAATTGATCACTTGGGGCAGTGTTTTCTACACTTTCTCATTGCTCATGACGCCTTTAGAGGCTGAGCTGGGCATGGGCCGGGCCGAGTCCTCGCTGGCTTTCAGCTTGGCGCTGCTGGCCGAAGGCCTGATGGCCTACCAAGTGGGCCGTTGGATCGATGCCGGGCACGAGCGGCGGGTGATGACGCTGGGCTCATTGTGGGTGGGCTTGGGGCTGATGGTGCACAGCTTTGTGACATCGGTTGTGGGTTTTTATGCCGCCTGGATATGGCTGGGCTTAGGGATGGCGGCCACGCTGTACAACCCGGCGTTTGCCGTGGTCACACGGCGCTTTGCTCAAGACTTTCGGCGCGCCATCATCACCCTCACGTTTTTAGGTGGCTTGGCCAGCACGGTGTTCATTCCGCTGTTTGCGTGGTGGATGGAGCTGTGGGGCTGGCGGCAAGCGCTCTGGGCGTTAGCCGGACTGCAGTTTCTGGTGTGCATGCCTGTGCACTTCTGGGTGCTGCACGGGGCGCCACGCCCGCAGGTCAGCCATGCCGACCGCACACAGCCCGAGCACGCCGCACCCGCGGGCAAGCGGAACCCCGCCGTGCCCGTGCGCGAACACCTTCGCCACGCGCCGTTTTGGCTGCTGGCCTTGTTCATGGTGCTGACCATGTCGGTGACTTCAGCCCTGCCCGCGCACATGATCGCCTTGCTGCAAGAGTCGGGCCTGTCCACTGCTTGGGTGCTGGCCATTCCGGCGGCCATTGGGGTGATTCAGGTGCTGGGGCGCTTGGTGCTGTTCATGTTTGAGCGTTATTGGGATGTGCATGCCGCCAACCGCTGGATTCCGACCCTCATTCCGGCGGGAATCGTGGCTTTGCTGATCGGTGGTTTCAGCCCTGTAGCCTCGCTTTTGTTTGTGCTGCTTTACGGTCTGGGCAACGGCATGAACACCATCGTCAAAGGCACGGCCATGGCGCAGTACGTGAGCCGCGCGCATGTCGGGCAACTCAATGGCCTGCTGGGTTTGCCCATCGCCTTGGCCAGGGCCGCAGCACCCTTGATTTTGGGCCTGCTGTGGTCAGCGGAACATGGCTACAGCTTGGCGCTGTGGTGGCTGTTGGCGGCCAGCTTGATGGGCACGGCAGCCCTGTGGGCCGCCCAGCGCTCTGCTCTGAAGACACTGCGCTGAAGGTCTCTTTCAAGCCGACAAGGTCTTAGGTTCACCCTCGGCTTATATCTATATCGACATATATAACCAATTAAAAAATCGTTCCCATGTCTTTGGCGACTGACCACAATCGCGCCATCTTTCGACTTTTCATTCAGGAACGCCCCCATGAAACACATAACTGCCCTGGTTCTGGCCCTGTCGGCCACCGCCTTCTCTGCGTCCACTTTGGCCGCCCAACCTCTGCTCAGCCCCGCTGAACTGCAAGCCAAACTGTCTGACGCCAATGTGCGCGTGATCGACATCCGAGACCCCAAATCCTATGCGGCCAACCACATCCCTGGCGCGGTGAGTGCGCCTTATGGCACCTGGCGCGGCCCGGCCAGCAACCCGGGGGAATTGCCCGGTCTGCCCAAGCTGACCACCTTGGTACAAAGCCTGGGCCTGTCCCCCAGCACCCATGCGGTGATTGTGTCCAGCGGTGCAGATGCCACCGACTTTGGGGCCTCGGCCCGGGTGTACTGGACACTCAAAGTGCTGGGCCTCAAAGAGCTGTCGGTGTTGAACGGCGGCGTGAAGGCTTGGGCCACCGCAGGTTTGCCGCAAAACAACCAAGCCGTCAAAGTAGCGGCCAGCAGCTTCCAGCCGCAAATCGACAAGAGCCTGGTCGCCACCAAGGAAGAGCTGGTGGCCCGCGTCAAATCGGGTGACGCCGCCTTGATCGATGCACGCCCGGCCGAATTCTTCAAGGGCGAGACCCGCCATGTGGCCGCCAGCGTGCCCGGCACCTTGCAAGGCGCGGTGAACGTGGAGCACGACAAATGGTTTGCCCCCGGCACCTCGACCTTTTTGAACACCGAGCAGGCCCAAAAAGTGGCGGCTACCAGCCCCATCGATCCGGCCAAAGAGACCGTGTCCTTTTGCAACACTGGCCACTGGGCTGCGACCAACTGGTTTGCCATGTCTGAAGTGCTGGGCCAGAAAAACGTGAAGCTCTATGCAGGCTCGATGGTGGAATGGTCCAAAGACGCCAGCGGCCTGCCCATGGCCAATGTGCCCAGCCGCCCCAAGCAACTGATGATCGACGCCAAATTTTGGGCCGAGAAAACCTTCAAATAAATTCAGGACATGAAACGCCTTCCTTTGGCGGCCTTGCTGGCCGCCTTTTTCATCTTTTTAGCGCTGTCCGTGTCCATCCGGCAAGCCGTGCTGATGCTGGTGGGCGTGGGCATGGGCTCAGCTTTGGCAGGGGCTCGCTTTGGTTTCACCACCGGCTGGCGACAACTCATTGAACAACGCAACCCGCAAGGCGTGGTCGGCCAAGTGCTGCTGCTGGCCCTGGCCAGCTTGGCAGCCCTGCCGCTGCTGGGGCAATTTTCTGAACTGCACGCGGCCCTCGGGCCACCCAGCGTGAGCTTGCTGGTGGGGGCCTTCGTGTTCGGGCTGACCATGCAGATTGCCGACGGCTGCGGCTCGGGCAGTTTGTACAAAGCGGGCTTGGGCGTACCGCTCAACATGGGCATCTTGCCGCTGTTTGCACTGGGCAGCTTCTTGGGCTCGGTACACCTGGACAGCTGGCTGTCGCTGGGCCAAATGGCCCCGGTCAGTTTTTCAGCCAGCCTGGGCACAGGCGGCGCTTTGGTCTTGACGCTGGCTTTGCTGGCAGCCGTGCTGGTGGCCGTGCGCCTGTGGGTGGGCGCGGGCCAAAACTGGCTCGACAAACGCTGGGTCTGGGGCGCGGTGGCGCTTGCCGTATTGGCCACCTTGAACTTGTTGCTGGCTGGGCAACCATGGGGCGTGGTGTATGGCTTTGGCCTGTGGGCGGCCAAGATTTCGGTGGCGCTGGGCGCGTTTGAACCTGCCGCCAATGCCTTTTGGGGTCAAGCCGGCAACGCACAACGCCTGACGCAAACCGTGTTCATGGACGTCACCACCATCACCAACATCGGCATTCTGGGCGGTGCGCTGTGGGTCTCGGCCAAGTCCCCAGCCGGCAGCAAGCCCCTCACCACGCAGCAATGGGTGATTGGCTTGGTGGCAGGTTTCGTCATGGGCTACAGCTCACGACTGGCTTTTGGTTGCAACATCGGCGCCATGCTCAGTGGCATCTCGACTGGCAGCCTGCACGGTTGGTTGTGGGTGCCCCTGGCTTTTGCGGGCACGCTCATTGGCGTGCGCGTGCGCCGCCACTACCAATTTTGAAGGAGCACCGCATGAGCCACACACACAAGTTGCAAGCGGTTTTTTGGTTGGTCCTGAGCGCGTTTTTGGCTTGGGACTTTCTGGCCTCCGACCCGGTGGACCTGCGCAACGAACCACCCCTGATCGCTGCAGGCTCCGGCCAGGCGAGCAGCGGGGGGCATTGCTCGATGGCGAAGTGAATCAACTGCGCCTGAACGCCACCGTGTCTGAGCGCATCAACGTGTTAACCAACGCCGCGCTGCAAAACTGAGCGCATCGACACAGGCCACCATCAACAGCATCGCGCCCAAAATGGTGGCCGTTTTGTTCATGTGGAACAGGCCCATATGGAAAGACAACATCTGGCCCAAACCCCCAGCACCCACCACGCCGAGCACGGCGGCCGCGCGGATGTTGTTCTCCCAGCGGTACAGCGTGTAGCTCATGAGTTGCGGCAGCACCTGGGGCAAGGTGGCGTAAAAGAACACACGCATTGGCCCTACGCCTTGGGTGCGCAAGGCATCACCCGGCCCGGTGGGTATGTTCTCCATGGCCTCGGCAAACAAGCGTCCCAGCACCCCGCTGGTGTGCAGCGCCAGCGCCAAGGTGCCGGCCATGGGCCCCAGGCCGGCCGAAATCAACAGCAACGCGGCCCACACCAATTCAGGGATGGCGCGCAGGGCATTGAGCAACCAGCGCGTGGGGCTGCGCAGCCAAGCCGGGTCTTGTGCGGACATGCGGCTGGCGGGCACAGCCAGCGCCAAGCCCAGCGCCGCCGCCATCACAGTGCCCAAGGCCGACATGGCCAGGGTTTCCCAAGCGGCCCATGCCACTTTGTTCAAAAACACGGGCGACAAATCGGGCGGGAAAAATTCCGCCACAAAGCGGCCCATGCTGCGTGCGGCCTCCATGGACGCAAAAGCAGCCCAGTCCAAGTCCAGCGACACAAAACTGGCCACCACCAGCAGCAGCAAGGCCGCCGTGAACCAACAAGCGCGGCAGCGGGCGTCAAACAAGGGTGGCGGCAATTTGTAGGGCGGGTTGGCCGCTTCACGTGCAAAAGACTTCATGCCAGCGCCTTTCGCAACCAAGCGCTCACGCGGTCCGCCAGCGCCACCAGCGCAATGAACACCAGCAGCAAGGTGGCGACTTCGCCGCCGTTGAACATCTTCATCGAGTTGTCGAGCTGCTGGCCCAAGCCGCCCGCGCCCACAAAGCCCAGCACCACCGACGAGCGGATCGCGCATTCCCAGCGGTACACCGTGTAAGACGCCAGCTCGGCCGCATGGCTGGGCAGCAGCGCATAGACAAAAGCCTGCAGGCGTCCGCTGCCGTTGCGCATCAGGGTTTGGGTGGCGTGGCTTTCGCCGCTTTCCAAAATTTCGGCATACACCTTGCCCAACATGCCACCATAGGTCAGGGCAATGGCCAGCACGCCCGCTGTGGGGCCCAGACCCACCACGCGCACAAACACCAAGGCCCAGACCAACTCGGGCACACTGCGCAAGACGATCAAGGTGGCCCGCACGCACCAACGCACCGCAGCAGGCCAGCGGTCCATGCGGCCGGACAAGGCCGATAGCGACAACACGCGGGTGGCCATCAGGCTCAATGGCACGGCCAGCACCAGCGCCAGCGTGACGCCCGCAGTGGCCATGGCCACGGTGCGCCAGGTTTCGCGCACCACCATGTCGATGAATTCGGCGTTGTGCACCAGCGGCCAAAAGCTGGCCACAAAGTCGGCCGTGACCTTGCGGTTCTCAGGCGCCCACAGCACCCAAAGTCGGAACTCGGTGGCCACGCCCAATGGCCACAGCAGCACCAGCGCCAGGCTCAACCAGAACACCCGAGATAAAAACGCCGGATCTCGCGAGGGCGCACCCGAACGCGCGCTGGCCGGTGGCAGCCCAGGGGGTCGCGCATCGGGTATTCGAGAAACGGTGGCAAACATGTCGCGTGCGTGAAGAATCAGGTCGCAGGCCGCGTCAGCGGCAATGCATCACAGCCGGCGCAGGCGTTGCCGTGGCCAGCTCGTCCACACTGATCGGCGCTTCGCCGCGCAACTCGTGTTCGTGCTGGTCATACAGGTGGGCCAAGTGCTCGCGGCTGACTTGTGCAGACGGCAAATCAAAAACCAGCTGCCCGTCGCGCAAACCCACGATGCGCGGGAAATGCGCCAAGGCCATGTCCACCTGGTGCAAGGTGGCCACCAGCGTGACTTGGCGCTCGGCCGCCAAACCCACCAAGGCCGTCATGGCCATGCGGGCGCGCATCGGGTCAAGGGCCGACAGCGGTTCGTCGATCAACCACAGGTTGGCCGGGGCCAGCAGGGCGCGGGCCAGGCCCACACGCTGGCGCTCACCGCCCGACAAGCGGTCCACCCGTTCGAACAATTTGTCGCCCAGGTCAAAGTGCGTCAACGCTTCGTAAGCCGCCGGGATGTCGGATGGATAAAAAAGTGAGCGCAGACTCGCCCACCAACCCATGACAGGCAAGCGCCCGGCCAGCACCGAGGTCACCACCCGCTGACGCGGCGGCAAGGGGGGTACCTGCGGGGCCAAAAACAACTGACCACGCAAAGCGCGCAACGCGCCAGGCGATTGCGTCCAGGGGTTCACGCCCGACAACTGCAACGTGCCCTGCGTGGGCCGCTGCGCGCAAGCCAACACCTGCAGCAAGGTCGTCTTACCCGCGCCCGAAGGGCCGATGATGGCCACCTGTTCGCCAGCGCCCAAGCGCAGGTTCAGCGCACGCAAGGCCGCTGGCGTACCCGGCAGGGCGGCCGGGTGGCGCGCCTCCAAAGACTGCAGATCAATGCTCACTGCGCAAGGGCTCTGGTTTTAGAGCAAACCCGCACTGCGGGCTGCAGACTCCAGGCCCTTGTAGTTCTCGGGCGTGGTGGCGATGTAGCGGGTGGCGCGGTTGAGCTTCAAGATCTCTGCGTGCTCAGGGTTGGCGGGGTTCAGGGCCAACAAGGCGGCCTTGATCTTTTCGCGCAAATCGGCGGGCATGTCGGCATGCACCGACCAGTTGTAGTTGAAGTAAGGCGCGGTGGTGAAGAACACGTTCACGTCTTGCGTGTTGACCTTGTTTTCGGACACAAACTTACGCCAAACCGTGATGTCCAGCGCAGCAGCATCGACCTTGCCACTGACCACCGAGGCGATGGTGGCGTCGTGCGCGCCACTGTAGGCGATGCGCTTGAAGTCTTTTTCAGGGTCAATGTTGGCTTGCAGCAAAAAGCTGCGCGGCATCAGGTGGCCCGAGGTGCTGCTTTGCGAGCCAAACGAGACCTGCTTGCCTTTCATGTCGGCCAAGCTTTTGATGCCCGAGTTGGTCTTGGCGATGAACACCGATTGGAATCGGGTGTCCTCTTCGCGCTGGGCGATGGGCACGATCTTGCCACCCGAGCGGATGCTCGCTTGCACAAAGGTAAAGCCACCAAACCAGACCACGTCCACCTTCTTGTTCACCAAAGACTCCACCGCAGCGGGGTAATCGGTCACGGGCGTGAACAACACCTTCATGCCCAGCTGCTTTTCCAAGTAGTTGGCCAAGGGCGTGAATTTGCGCACTTGCTCGGTGGCGGCTTCTTCAGGAATGGTGGTCACGCGCAGCGTGGTTTGGGCTTGTGCCGTCGATGCCACATTGGCCGACAGTGCCAGCAGGCCGATAAAAACGCTGGACAAAATGGGGGAGAGAAAAGCTTTGAACATGGTGCCCTTGCAAAAAAACAAACAAACTCGATTACAACCTGAATTCAAGACGCTTGGCGTCGATTGCGCGAAACAACCCCGAAGAGCAAGACGCTGATCGACCCCAAAACAAGGACCAAGGACTTGTTCCTCCCCCAGTGACACCCGCAAGATCTCTGACCTAACATACCTCATGAGCACCACCCAATTCATCCAGCTTTACCAGCACAACGCCGTTGCTGTGGCGCAAGAACTCTTGCAGGGCTTGAGCGCCCCACAGGCCTTCACCTCGCCCAAATACCTCTACGACGCGTTGGGTTCGCGATTGTTCGAAGCCATCACCGAGCTGCCCGAATATGACCTGACGCGCACCGAGGCGCTGCTCATGCGCCTGCACAGCGCTGACATGGCGCAGCACTTGCCCACAGGTGCGTGCTGGGTGGACCTGGGTGCCGGCAACTGCGAAAAAGCCGGGCGTCTCCTGGGCCCTATGCAAGCGGCCCGCTATGTGGCGGTGGACATTTCGGTGGACTTTGTGCGTCAAGCCCTCGGCAGCCTGCAGCGGCAGCACCCGGGCCTGGCCATGACGGGCTTGGGCACCGACTTTTCTGGCGGACTGAATTTACCAGACGCCTTGGACCTGGACCCGGCGCAGCCACGGGTGTTGTTTTACCCGGGCTCGAGCATCGGCAATTTCACGCCCGATCAGGCCCTGGACTTTTTGCAAAGCCTGCACCGCGCTTGCGGTACGGCCATGGGCAGTGGCTTGCTGATCGGGGTGGATTTGGTCAAGGATGCCGCCGAATTGGAAGCCGCTTACGACGATACCTTGGGCGTGAGCGCCGCTTTTGACCTGAACTTGCTGCTGCACATCAACCGCTTGGTGGGCAGCAACTTTTCGGTGCGCGACTGGCGGCACCTGTCGCGCTTCAATGCGGCACAGTCGCGGGTCGAGATGCACCTGCAGGCACGTCAAGCGGTCACCGTGCAATGGCCAGGAGGCGAGCGCTTGTTTGCGGCAGGCGAGACCATCCACACCGAAAACGCCTGCAAATGGACGGTGCCAAACTTTGAGGTCTTGCTCCGCTCAGCAGGCTTTGCCAGCACCCGCGTCTGGACCGATCCAGCCCAGCGCTTTGCGGTACTGTGGGCGCAGGCCTGATGGCGCTTTAAAGCGCCACCGAGCGAAAGCCCGCGAAGATATCGCGCCGCTCGGGCACAAAAAAGTTGCGGTACCGCACATCGACCAGATGCTGCGACGTGGCCCGGCATGCGCCCTTGAGCACGCGGTGACCCTGCCACCATGGCTCTGAATACTCGCGGTAAGGATGGGGCACAAAACCCGGGTAAGGCGCGAAATCGCTCGACGTCCACTCCCACACTTGGCCCCACACAAAACCCTGGGTGTTCGCAGCGCAGGTCCACTCAGCCTCGGTGGGCAAGCGCCTGCCAGCCCATTGGCACCACGCCTGGGCATCCCATGCATTGACATGCACCACGGGTGCGTCCATCGGCATCGCTTGCCAGTGGCCAAAGACTTGGACCTGCCAATCACCTTGCACCAAGCGGACATGGGGTGGCAGGGCGTAACCCGTTTCTTGCAAGAAGGGCAGGTACTGCGCCCACGTCACGGCCGTCGCATCGATCTCGAACGCCGCCAAGGCCACCGCGTGTGCGGGGCATTCGTTGTCAAAGGCAAATCCAGGTCCGGCATGGCCTAAAGTGCAGACTTGGGCGGGTATGGGCAAAGCGCGACTGGAAACAACAGGGCCAACTTTCTGCGCATGCCCTACACACACAGATTCCGGCAAAGCCACGCCCAAGTTTTGCGCCATGTAAACCGAAGCCTCGTTGTGCATGGCCTCGTGCTGCATGGCCAAGCGCCAAAAGTAAAGTGCCTCATCACTGGCATCCGGAGCAGCCCTCAAATGGGCCAGACTGTGCGCCTGCACATCGGCCATATAGCACTGGGTTTGTTGTAGCTCGGGCAGTGCCAGCGACCAGCGGCTGTCGTGCGCCACTTCACTGGAGTTGTAAAACGCATCGGCGTGGGGCAAGAGCGAAGCAGCAAAACCATTGCCCGAGGAAGCGCTGCGTGTGCCTTGGTAGCGCTGGCGGTTGCGCACCGTCCACCATTCCTGAAACCAAGCGATGTGGCCCCACTCCCAAAGCGGCGGATTCATTTGAGGTGAAAGTGGAACCGACAAATCGGTCACCGCCGACTGCCATGCTTGCATCAAGCCCAGCGTCCGCTGCCGGGTTTGTGACAAAGCCGCTTCTAAGGCTCTGATGCCATCTGTGCGCAGCGTGTTGACGTAAGGCCCTGTCAAGATAATCTGAAATGGGGTGCGTGAACAGTAAAGATCACAAAGCGAATAAAGTCAAAAAATACCAGCCATTGCCAAATTCAAAGCGGTCTCAAGCCATGGGCTCACCGTTGCGAACCCGGTGCACAGAGGCCACGTCCAGCACCCACACCAAGCCATCGCCAAAATTGCCAGTGCCGCAAGAGGTCACGATGACATTGCGAATGGTTTCCACCATGTCATCTGGGCACAGCACACACACCATGTACTTCTCTGTGAAATCGGTCAATTCGTCGCGCACAGTGCGCTTGTCGATCGAGGCTGGGGCCGTGAAGCCCTGGGCACTGAACATCGACATGCCCGGAAAATTAGGGATCGCACGCAAGGCTTCTCGCAAGCGTTCACGGCGATTCGGGCGAATGATGGCTCGTACTTCTTTCATCAACTGTCTCCAAATTTAAGCTTCTTGTGGCACGTCGTCGAACCACCTGTAGAGCGCCGGCAAAACGACCAGTGTCAGTAATGTAGAGGAAATCAAACCCCCAATGACCACCACGGCCAAGGGGCGTTGAACCTCTGATCCTGGGCCCGTGGCAAACAGGAAGGGCACCAAGGCCAGGAGCGCCACCGTGGCGGTCATGAGCACAGGTCGAAAGCGTTGAACGCAACCCTCGCGTACCGCAGCAGCAACCGACATGCCGTCTTCGCGCAGTTTGCGGATTGAGCTGACCAGCACCACGCCATTGAGCACCGCAATGCCCCACAAGGCGATGAAGCCCACCGAGGCAGGCACACTGATGTACTCACCCGACACAAACAGGGCCAAGATGCCGCCAATCGATGCAAACGGCAAAACCAAGATGATCAAAGTGGCCAATCGGACCGAGTTGAACAGCATGAACAACAAGAAAAAGATGGCCACGATGGTCAGCGGCACGATGATGGTGAGCGTTTCCATGGCGCGCTCCATGTTTTCAAACTGACCGCCCCAAGACAGGTAATACCCATCGGGCAAGGTCAATTCAGCATCGACGCGTTGCTGCACCTCTTGGACAAAGCCGCCCAAATCTCGGCCACTCACGTTGGCGCCCACCACCACGCGGCGCTTGCCAAACTCACGGCTGATAGTCGGTGGGCTGTCCAGCAACTCAATGCTGGCCACGGCCGACAGGGGAACCAAAGTGCCATCCCTGGTTTTCAAGGTCGTGTTGCGGATGGCCTGAATCGAATTGCGGTTTTCTTGTGGGTAGCGCACCACAATGGCAAAGCGCCGCTGACCCTCGTACAACTGACCGACTTCGTTGCCGCCAAAAGCGGTTTCGATCAGGTCGTTGACATCAGAGACATTGATGCCATAGCGGGCAATCGATTGACGGTCGATTTCAATCGTCAAGGTCTGCTGCCCCGACAAGCGCTCGACACGCAAGTCGATCGCCCCTGGCACGGTGCTGGTGATGCGCGCGACCTCTTCAGAGATGCGCTTGAGCTCGGCCAAATCATCGCCAAACACCTTGATGGCCAACTGCGAACGCACGCCGGTCACCATCTCGTCCACCCGCTGTGCGATGGGTTGGTTCATGATGACCTGCACACCCGGCAAGACCGCCAAAGCTTTGCGAATGTCTTCTTCAATCTCGGTCTGGGTGCGCCCGGCCTCGCGGTCGATCACCACAATCGGATCGGATTCGTTGGGCCCAGCTGGATCGGCCAAAGACTCACCCCGGCCCAGCTTGGCCACCACCGATTTGACACCGGGCACTTGCGAGACAATTTTCATCGCCTCGTACTCCACTTTGAGCGATTCCTCGAGTGAAATGCTGGGCACCCGAACGATCTGAGGAACGATGTTGCCTTCTTTCATGGTGGGGATGAAGCTTTTACCCAGCAGAGGAAACAAAGACAAGGAGCCGACCAACAAAGCCACGGCAATCGTGATCGTCTTCTTTTCAGCGCCCAAGGCCAAATGCAAAACCGTCAGGTAATGGCGCTTCAAAAAGGCGATCGGCTTGGTGTCGTGGTCGCTGCCGCCGCGCAACACATAGCTGCACAGCACAGGTGACAAAAACAGCGACACGACCAAAGACACCGCCAAGGCAATGGCGATGGTCAAAGCCAAAGGCGCGAACATCTTGCCCTCCATGCCCGTCAAGGTCATCAAGGGCAAGAACACCAAGATGATGATGGACATGCCATAGACCGTGGGCTTGGCGATTTCATTGGTGGCTTCCAAGATGGTTCGCAACCTGGACTCTCGACTGCGGCCAGCTTGCCCCAACTTGTGGAAAACGTTTTCAACCACCACCACCGTGCCGTCCACCATCAGGCCGATCGCGATGGCCAAACCCCCGAGCGACATCAGGTTGGCTGAAATGCCCAACTGGTTCATCATCATGAAGGTGACCAAAGGCGTGATGACGATGGTGGCCACCACCACCAGACTAGAGCGCACATCGCCCAAAAACAACAGCAAGATGATGATGATGAACACAATGCCTTCCAACAGCACTTTGGTCACCATCCACAAAGCCGAATCCACCAACTCGGTGCGGTCGTAGAAGGCTTCGATTTGCAGGCCACCGGGCAGCATGCCCTTTTGGTTGATTTCATCCACCTTGGTCTTGACCCTGCCCACCACCTCTTTGGCGTTGGCGCCGCGCAGCATCATCACGATGCCGGCAACCGCTTCGGTCTCGCCATTTCGAACGATGGCGCCCTGACGCACAGCAGCGCCCACTTGGACCTGCGCCACATCGCGCACGAACACGGGCACATCACCCGACTCTTTCAAGATGATGTTGCCAATGTCCTCGGCGGTTTGGATCAAGCCCACGCCGCGGATCAGGTACTGCTCTGCAGACGATCGCAGCAGACCGCCCCCCGAGTTGGCGTTGTTGCGCTCAATCGATTCGAGCACCTCGCGCAAAGACAAACGGTAGTGGCGCAGGCGGTCTGGGTTGACCAGCACCTGAAATTGTCGCTCCAGACCACCCATCGAGTTGATCTCGGCCACGCCCGGAATGGAGCGCAGCATGGGGCGCAGCACCCAGTCTTGGATGACGCGGCGCTCCATCAGTTCGCTGTCGGAAAGCTTGCGCTGGCCATCGTCCGGATGGACCAAGGTGTATTGGTAGACCTCGCCCAATCCGGTGGAGACAGGTCCCAAAACCGGGACTACCCCGTCAGGCATCTTGGGGGTGACTTCGAGTAAACGCTCCATCACCAATTGGCGCGCAAAGTAAACATCGGTTTTGTCGGTGAACACCAGGGTGACCAGTGACAAACCCGCACGGTTGAGCGCGCGCATTTCGGTCAGGCCCGGCAAACCGGTCATGGCCACCTCAAGTGGCATCGTGACAAAGCGCTCCACCTCTTCGGGCGAACGGCCAGGCACCTCGGTGGCCACCTGAACTTGCACGTTGGTCACATCGGGAAATGCGTCTACGGACAGGCGCATGGCGGCGCGCCCGCCAAAACCGAGCAACACAAGCGCCACCACCACCACCAGCAAACGCTGGGTGAGGGCGGCGCGGATCAAAGACTTCAGCATGGGGTTGCTCCTTGTTACTGAAGTTCAGCGCGCTTGCGCTCGTTGTGCAAATGGAAAGCTCCCTCGACCACCACCAGATCGCCCAACTTGAGGCCACGGATCACCGGGCGCAAATCGTGTTGTGCGGGTGCCAATTCGACCGGGGTGAACCGGTATGTGCCTTCGCCGACTTTCAGATACACATGGTCACGGTCACTTTCGCGGATGACCGCGTCGTTGGGGACCACCAATTCACTGGCGGCCTCGCCCCGGATGCGCATGGTGGCCAGCATTTGGGGCTTCAGGTCACGGCTGAGGTTTTCCACCTGGGTGCGAAACGGCACCGTGCGCGTCTCGGGTGACACAGCGTCGCCCACATAGATGATTCTTCCCGACAACTGGCGGTTGCCCAGGGCCGGTACTTCGATGTCCACCTGTTGGCCGATGCGCACCGAGCGCGCGGTTTGCTCTGGCAAAGCACCGCTCACCCAGACGTTGCCCAAATCGGCCACGGTAAAGAGGTGGTCACCGGGTTGCACCACTTGGCCATTGCTGATTTTTCTCTCCAGCAAAACGCCAGATTGGGTGGCCAAGATGGGCGCGTGGGATTGCAAAGCGCCTTGGTCACGCAGCGCCTCGAGCGGAGCACCTGAAATACCCAACAACTTGAGCTGGTCGCTCAATGCGCGCATTTCGGCGCGGGCCACCGACAACTCAGACTCACGGCGTTGCAGCTCGGCCGCACCGATCACATCGGCTTGGAAAAGTTGGCGCGCACGGTCCACGGCACGCTCGGCCAAGCCCGAATTGGAGTGGGCGCGCAAGAAGGCCATCTGGGCTTGTGTCAACTCAGGGCTGGCAATCCGCGCCAGGGGTTGGCCCGCCTTGATGCGGTCACCGACCTCTACCAACAGCTCGGTCACACGGCCGGTGACCGAGGCGCCGATGCGCGTCACTTGACGTTCATTGGCCTCAATTCGGCCAGGCACTTCTTGGATCGGAACCAGGATGCTCATGCGCACTTCGCCCGCCACAAACCGGCTGGCCATAGAAGGCTCGACCTTGATTTGCAAGGGATCCCCTGCGGGTTTGGCCACCTCGGCCGCCACTGGCGCAGAGGGCTTGCCACAGCCTGCCAAAACAACTGCGCTCAAAACAGCGGACAACAGCAAGACACGCGTGCCCACGAAAGATCGGACATGGATGGACATAGGTTTCATTTCACGGATGGGTTGGAATCGGCGGCGTAGCGGCCACTGAGTTGAACAAGGGTGATGCGGGCGACTTGCATCTGGTAACGGGCCTGCAACAGGTCGGCGCGCACGCTGCGCAAAACACGTTGGGCGTCCAGCACATCCAGAATGCCACGCTCGCCAAAACGGTAGGCTGCTTCAGCCACACGCAAGGCCGACTCGGCTTCGCGAACAACGCCTTGGCTCAAGGCCTCGACCCGCAGGCGAGACATTTCAAGAGACCGCCAAGCCAACAGAATTTGTTGGGTCATCTCGGCTTGTCGGCCCTCATAGCGTGTACGCGCCCTTTCAAGCTCCGCCACCGCCTCGGCAATGGGGCCACTGCGTTGATCCAACAAGGGGATCTGCACGCCGATGCCCCATTGAGATTGGCGAACCTGAGGGTCTGACATTTGCGAATAACGCAGGTCCACCGAGGGCATCACACTGGCACGTACAGCTGCCAAACGCGATTGGGCACGGTCCAACTCGTGCTGCAGTATCCTCAACTCGGGGTTGAACTGGCTGGCACTGGCTTGCAATTGCTCCAGGGTTTGGTTGAGCGCTCTTTCGCTGGGGGTGGGCGACTTGAGCTTCCAGCGGGCAGGCAGCTGACCGGCTGCCAATCGGTTGATTTCAAGCAGCGTGTTGTCGGCGCGCAAGGCGGCGGTTTGCTGGCGCTCGCGGGCATTGATGACTTCGGAGTCGGCTTTGATCAGTTCATAGCGCGGCGCCTCACCACTGCTGACCCGAACGCGCACGCGCTGCTGGACTTGCTCCAACAAGCCCAAAGACTCTGCTGCAGCTTCGGCTTCGCCTTGGTGCAGCAAGGCTTCAAAAATTCGCATGCGCAATTGCGCCAACAAATCGTTGCGCACGTTGGCACGCTGCTGTTCGGCGCTGGAAACACCGGCTTGGGCACTGTCAATGCGCGCCCTGCGCAGCTGGGGGTTTTCGATGGGCTGCGTGAAAGTCCAGCTTTGGCTGGAAGCAGAGCCCGAGCCCAATTGTTGCCAAGGCCCGCGTGACAAGTCGATGCGCGGGTTGAGCAAAGCACCGGCCGAAGTGACCGATGCCCGAGCAGCGTCGACGGACTGGCTGGTGGCCCGCAGCAAGGGGTTGAATTGAAGGACCAGGGCCTCCAAACTGGCCGTGTCAAATTCTTGCACCTCGGCCGCACGGTTGGGGCCTGTGGTCTGCGCTGCGCTGGCAGTGCTGGTTGGGGTGGCGGCCAAAGCCGGGATGGCCCCTGCGTAAACGACCACCGAGATGGCCAAACACGCCATGGTGTTCAAAGAATGCCTGTGCAGTGGCAGCGGTGCGCGCCTAAAGCGAATCATGAAATGGTCCTGGGTATGAAAGAATCGCAAACAAGTTCGATATTCTACAAAAAACGGAACGATTAAAGAATACATTCAGATTTATCCGAAATTCAAAGGGGGAATTGAACACAAAAAAGGTAGTTTTATCCAAAGCCACTGCTCTTGACTGCGTTTCAGAGTGCTCGGCTATAAACAGACCATGAATCCCCTGCGCATCGTCATCGTCAGCCCCGCCTTGGCGGACGCCAACAACGGCAACTGGCAAACCGCGCGCCGCTGGCAGCGTTTGCTGCTGCCGCACCGCGCGCGCATCGTGCGTCAGTGGCCTGACGCGCAGGCAGAGGATGACAATCTCATGCTGGCCCTCCACGCCCGCCGCTCGGCCGACTCGATTCAGACTTGGCATGCCCGGCATGGCCAACGCGGCTTGGGGCTGGTGCTGACCGGCACCGACCTGTACCGCGACATCGCGCACGACCCGCAAGCGCAGCGCTCTTTGGCCCTGGCGCATTCGCTGGTGGTGCTGCAAAGCCTGGGCGTGCAAAGCCTGCCCAGCGAGCACCAGGCCAAGGCCCGCGTGATCTTTCAGTCAACCGGCACGCGCCAGACCCTGCCCAAAACCTCGCGCCACCTGCGCGTGCTCATGGTGGGCCATTTGCGCGAAGAAAAAGACCCGCTGACCCTGATGGCCGCAGCGCGTCTGTTGCCCCCAGACGCGGGCGTGTTCATCGACCACATTGGCGCTGCGCTCGACCCAGCACTGGGCCAAGCGGCTGAGGCCACGCAGGCCCAGTGCCCGCATTACCGCTGGTTGGGAGCTGTGCCCCACGCCCAAACCCTGCAGCGCATCCAACGCGCGCACCTGCTGGTGCACTGCAGCCGCATGGAAGGTGGCGCGCATGTGCTGATGGAGGCGATGTGCAGCGGCTCGCCCGTGCTGGCCTCGCGCATCGACGGCAATGTGGGCCTGCTGGGCGAAGATTACGCAGGCTACTTCGAGCCCGGTGATGCGCACGCATTGGCCAACGCCTTGTTGGCGCTGCGCACAAATACCCCAGCGCTGAAGCAACTCCAGGCCCAGTGCGCTGTGCGCGCCCCTTTGTTTGCGCCTGCAGCCGAGCGCGCCGCTTTGCACCGCTGGGTAAAAGCGCTCAGCGGGTGAGGCCGCTCAGCGCCGCAGCACCGACAACCACTGGGCCTGCTCGGGCGTGAGTGCCGCATCGGGCGTGAGCATGGCGCTGGCCAGAGCCTGGCGACTGGCCGGGTCGGGCTCGGGCAAGGGCTGCGACAGCAAGGCATCGAGCACCTGCGCGGCTTTGCCCAAGGTCTTGCCATACAAATCAAAAATGCCAGACACGCTGACGTGCTGCGCCGGATCGTCCAACCAGCAGTCGTAGTCGGTGACCAGGCCCACGGTGGCGTAAGCCATCTGGGCTTCGCGGGCCAAGAAAGCCTCGGGCACATTGGTCATGCCCACCAGGTGGCAACCCGCTTGGCGCAGGAAATGGCTTTCGGCCTGCGTGCCCAGACGCGGGCCTTCCACGCAGGCATAGGTCAGGCCCCGGTGCACCGACAAGCCGCAGCGCTGCGCGGCCTGAGAGACGGCATCCACCAAACCGACACTGACGGGCTTGGCGGTGGACACATGGGCAGCCACGCCTTGGCCAAAGAAGGTGCGTTTGCGCTGGCCACGGGTCCAGTCAAAGTACTGCTCGGGCATGGCCATGTCGCCGGGCTTGACCTCCAGGCTCAAGCTGCCCACGGCTGAAAATCCGAGCAACTGCGTGGCTCCGGCTTGCTTGAGGGCGAAGATGTTGGCCCGGTAGTTGACCTCGTGCGGCAGCAAACGGTGGCCGCTGCCGTGGCGCGCCAAAAACAGCACCTCTTGGTCGTGGTACTGCCCGCGCAGCACATCGCCCGAGGCCTGCCCAAAAGGAGTGATGCCTTCGATCCGCTGCGTGATGCGCAAGCTCGGAAGTTCGTAGAGGCCGGTGCCTCCGATGATGGCCAGCATGTTCAAGTCTCCCAACGAATGACATCGGCTTCACGGTAGGCCGGGCCTGCCGCAATGCGCGAAAAATAAGACGCGTGTGCGTCGGAACCCTCGGGCCACTGCTGCAAAAAGCGCGCTTGCGCTGCTGCCGCAGGGGTCTCGATGGCGATGGCTTCGAAGTGCAGGCCGTGGACTTGCACCGTGCAGCGGCGCTGCGGTCCCGAGAACGCTGTGCGCGCGATGCGCGTGAGCAAGCCCGCCGCATCGCCTTGAAAGTTCGGCATGCCCGCCGCGCCGTTGTTGAGCACCCAGGCACTGCGGGCACGGCCGGGCACGCTGAACTGCTGAAACACCGGCAAGCAGGTGTGGGTGCTGGCAAAGACGTCCACTTGCGCCCGCTCGAACCAGCGCCGCACCAAGGGCAGATGTGCGGGGTCGCGCAAGTGTTCTTGGGCAAAGCCCCAGCCAGCCAAGGACTGTGCGTCGCCGTGCACCAGACCCACGCGCACATCACCCACCCTCGCCACGCGCCACATGGGCAAAGCGGCCAGCTGCGCGCGCTGCTCGGGCATGGTGGCCGTGCGCAATTGGTTCAAGATGCGGTTGGAGCGCGAGACCACGTCTTGACCCACCCAGTCGGGGTAGGCGCAGCCGCAGCCGGCCTCGGGGTCAGGGTCGTCTTGCGCCAATTCGGTCTCGACATTGCCGCGCAAAGCCACATGCGACAAGACCGCCGTTTGCACCCGCGCGAAGATGGCCGGGTCGATGTCAAACCAGTGAAAGTCACCGTTGAACACCAGACGCTTGCGGCCGGACTCTTGTTCAAACAGGCGCAGCACCTCGTGGAGCGCCAACTCGTTGCCATACAGACCACCCACCACATACAGCGTGTCCAGATCGGTCAACTGCGGGTCGGGGGCTGAGTTGAAAACGTCGGGGCCGTATTGGTAGTGCAGGGGGCAACTGCGGCCTGCTTGGGTGTTTGGGTTCATGGATTTGAAATGGCTTTGAGCAAATCAGATCGGCTAGGCCAATCAGGCGGCAAATGGTGCAAATCGGTGGGTTCGTCCATGTCATATATCGGCGCCAGTTCGAACCAGCGAACACCGGCTTGATGGGCGCGAATCCGGGTATCGGCCATGACGCTGGCCGTGCTCCAAACCATGCCCTCGAACAGCTCAGGTACTGGCTGGCGCAAGCCCACCAGAGCGTAGCCCCCGTCGTGCGCGGGCACAAACACGGCATCGTGCGTTTGCAAGCACTGTGCCGCTTGCTGCAACACCACAGCATTCAGACCCGGAGCATCTGTGCCCATGAGCAAGACCGCCGCATGTTGCGACAAACCGCGCACCAAAGCGCGGTGCATGCGTTGCCCCAAATCGCCATCGCCTTGAACGCTCAGAGTCAAATGGCATGGGACCTTGGGCACGGTGGGGGTTTGCGTCAGGTCTTGCGTCAGTTTTTGTGCCACCGCAAAAGCCGGGTGCGTGCCGTCGGGGCTGACGCACAGCTCCAGCGCATTCCAAGGCACTTGCGCTGCTTGCTGTACCGCATGCAGCAACAACTGCTGGGCCAGATGCGCCGAGCCTTCCGCCCCCAAGGCCGGGATCATGCGTGTTTTGACTTGGCCGGCGACAGGGGCTTTGGCAAAAATGATCAATGCTGTGCTCACCGGTAATCCTCAGCCAAAACGTGCGCAGACTCTCCTCGCCAATAACGCCAGCGCAAAAGCCACATCAAGGCAATGGTGCGCCACACACCGCGCTGCTCCCAGCGCCGCCCGGAGGTGATCACCCGCTCGCGCAGGCAAGCTGGTGCGCCAAGCACGCGCAGTCGCTTGGAAATTTCAATGTCTTCCATCAAGGGCTGCGGCGCAAAGCCGCCCACCTGGTCGTAGGCCTCGCGGCGCATGAAGAGGGCCTGATCGCCCGTGGCAATCCCGGTCCAACGCGAGCGCAGGTTCATCATCATGGCCACCACCGACAGCATGCGCGGCCGCCCGTCGATGCGCACATCAAAGCGCCCCCAAGCGCGCCCTTGGGCCAAGGCCTTCAACAGGTGCACATCGGCCCGCTCAGGCAAAGTGGTATCAGCGTGCAGGAACAGCAATACATCGCCCCAGCCGAGTGCAGCGCCAGCGTTCATTTGGGCCGAGCGTCCGCGCGGGGACACGATCACGGCATCGGCGCTCGGACGGGCCAGGGCCAAGGTGTCATCTTGGCTGCCACCGTCCACCAGCACCACGCGAGCGCCACGCTGGCGTACAGGTGCCAAAGCGCGCAATGTAGCTTCAATGCCTTGAGCCTCATTCAGCACGGGCACCACGATGCACAAAGAGGACGACGTGGGCAAGGGCATCTCAAGCCGAATGCGCCATGGCCGCTATGGCCTGTTTGTCTTCCAAAGCGCCCCCGCAGCTGCTGCCCTGACCCGCGGTACAGCCGTAGCAGTGGTCTGCGATGGCGATCGTTTGACCAGCGACATCCAAGGTCAACAGGTCTTCAATGCGGGCCGGCTTGGGCCCAGACAGAGGGCTTGCCATGCCCAACATTTGGTTGAAGTCGCAGTCGTACAACTGGCCCTGCCAATCCACACTGATGAGCGTTCGGCACATCACCGTGTCCAGGTTTTCAGGCCGGTAGGCGCTGCGCAGCAACTGCATGTAAGTGGCAAATTGACCTTTGCTGACCAAGGTGCTGCCGAAACGCTGCACCGGCATATTGGTCAAGGCAAACAGGTGGTTGAACCGAATGCCGAAATGCGCCAGCAGCTCGCGCTTGTAGTCAGCCTCCAAGGCTTCTTGGGGCGGCGGCAAGGAAGGGCCCTGGGGGTTGTAGACCAAGTTCAACACCAACTCGGGGTGCGATGCTTGGCCATAGCCCAAGGCATTGAGCTGCTGGAGACCGGCAATGCTGCGCTCAAACACACCGTCACCCCGTTGGCGGTCCACGTTGGCCGGTGAATAACACGGCAAGGAAGCCGTGACCTCGACTTGGTGGTCGGCTAAAAATTCGGCCAAACCCTCTTGGCCGGGCTCACTCAAGATCGTCAGGTTGCAGCGGTCAATGACCCGCACACCCAAAGCACGCGCACGCACCACCAATGACCGAAAGCCGTCGTTGAGTTCGGGCGCTCCCCCAGTGAGGTCAAGGGTCTGAATGTTTCGGCGCGCCAACACTGCCAACACACCATCGATGGTGACCGCATCCATCATCTCTGTGCGGTTGGGGCCTGCGCCCACATGGCAGTGCAAGCAACTTTGGTTGCACTTGTAGCCCAGGTTGACCTGCAAGATGTCAAGGGTTTTGCGCTGTATGGCTGGGAAGTCGGTGGCCTTCAAAAGCGGAAAGGTGGGGTGCATGAAAGGGGGTTCCTGGTCAAAATGGCTTGATTCTGAATTCAATACGTTACATCAGATCAAAAAGTGACAGTTGCCCCTACTTAATCTGGTGGCACACTTGAGCGGTGGCTGTGATCCCAGCAGCCGGGCACCACTGGGTGCATGTCAACCCCTGGACCTTTTGAGAATGCAATCTACCCCTCAACCCGTGCTGCGTGACCTGGTGTTGGTTGGCGGCGGCCACAGCCATGTGGGCGTGCTGCGCATGTTCGCCATGCAGCCTGAGCCAGGGGTTCGCCTCACGCTGATCTGCAGCGACATCGACACGCCTTACTCTGGCATGTTGCCGGGTTACATATCAGGGCATTACAGCTTTGACGAAGTGCACATTGATCTGGGTCGTTTGTGTGCCTTTGCGGGTGCACGCTTTTACCGCGATGCGGTGGTGGGCATTGACCGCCAAAACCAGCGTGTGATCTGCGCCAACCGGCCACCGGTGGCTTACGACCTGTTGTCCATCAACACCGGCTCGACGCCCCAAGTACAAAACATCGAAGGCGCGCAAGCGCTGGCCACACCGGTCAAACCGATTGCACAGTTCAACCAGCGCTGGCTGGCCCTGCTGGACAAGGCGCGCCAATGGCCATCCCACCGAGGACGCATGACGATCGCGGTGGTGGGTGGCGGCGCGGGTGGTGTGGAACTGGTGTTGTCCATGCAATACCGTTTGCGCCACGAGCTCAAGGCCTTGGGGCGCAACCCAGAAGACCTGAAATTTGTGCTGTTGACATCCGGTGAGTCCATTTTGCCCACCCACAACCCGGGTGTGCGCGCACGGTTTGCACATGTGCTGCAAGAGCGCAATGTCGAAGTGCATCCCCATGCCGAAGTGGTGCAAGTCTCGCCCGGTTGCCTGCACACGCGCGATGGGCGAACCTTTGACGCCGATGAGACCATGTGGGTCACGCAGGCAGGTGGCCCGGCTTGGTTGCAAAGCACGGGGCTCGCTCTGGACGCGCAAGGTTTCATCTTGGTCCACCCGCAATTGCAGTCTTTGAACGACCCTTTGGTGTTTGCCGCAGGCGATGTGGCTTCATTTGTCGATCGCTCCCTCGAAAAAGCCGGCGTTTTTGCGGTGCGCATGGCCAAGCCCTTGGCCGCGAATTTGCGACGCAGCTTGCGCGGACAAAAATTATTGGCCTATAGCCCGCAACGCCACTGGCTGGCCCTGATTTCAACCGGCAACCGCTATGCCGTGGGTTCACGCGGCTCATTGGGCTTTGGGGGTGATTGGGTCTGGCGGTGGAAAGACCGAATTGACAGAACTTTCATGCGGCGCTTCACTGACCTGCCCGCCATGCACAGTTCAGGTCACCCGTCCCCAGTGGCCCATGTGCGCCAAGCGCTGGACACCCTTGGCCAACTTTTCAAGAACCTTCAAAGTCAAGGCAAAGCGTCCACCTCGCGTTTGAGTCTGACGTCCGAAGAGTCGCTTCAAGCCATCTCGGCCATCGCCATGCGTTGCGGGGGCTGCGGTGCCAAAGTAGGCGCCAACATTTTGTCCCGCGCACTGGGCAGCTTGCAGCCTGTCGAACGTGAAGATGTGTTGATTGGTCTGCACTCGCCAGACGATGCGGCCGTGGTGCGCGTGCCGCCGGGCATGGCGGTGGTGCAGACGGTTGACTTTTTCAGGGCATTCATAGACGACCCCTACCTGTTTGGCAAGGTGGCAGCCAACCACGCTTTAGGCGATGTGTTTGCCATGGGAGGCGAGCCGCAAACAGCCACCGCCGTGGTCACCGTGCCGCCGGGTCTGGAGAGCAAGGTCGAAGACCTGCTGACCCAGATGATGGGCGGGGCCATCGAAGTGCTGAACGCCGCAGGCTGCGCCCTGGTCGGTGGTCACACGGGCGAGGGCGCAGAGCTGGCTCTGGGCTTTGCCATCAACGGCCTGATCGATGAAAAGATGGAGAGCGTGATGCGCAAGGGCGGCATGCAGCCGGGCGATGTGCT
>NZ_CALPTI020000022.1:0-57440 GCF_943326455.1 Limnohabitans sp. Rim8 | reverse complement strand
GTAGCCGGCTCGCCCCTGACCATCTGGTTGCGATGGATGCTGTCTACAACGGGTGCGGTATAGGCGAATGAGTCAGCAGCGGCGTACTGAATGATGTAGGTCGTGCGCAAGGTGTCCGAGCGATTTTGACTGGAGCCGTGCACTGCGAGGCCGTGATGTGCCACCACATCTCCCACATCCAGCTCATTGTCGACTACGTTCTCAAAGTCTTCCCGCGTCATCGTGTGGTTGCAATTGAGTTTATAGATGCCGTTTTCCCAATGACTGCGCGGCCCCAACTTGTGGCTGCCGGGGATCGTCTGAAGGCAGCCATTGATGGCGCGGGACGGATTCAAAGGTACGCTCAGAGCGACAAGATTGGTGTTGGTGTGAGGAAACACCGGCCAGTCCTGATGCCAGCCAATCTCTGCACCTCCATGAGGCAGTTTGAAATTGATCTTCGAGTGGTAAAACTTGACCGCTCCACCAAGCAGGTCTGCGGCGATGTCACCCAGGATCGAATCGAAAGCGGCTTCAACATACACCGAATCTAGTTCGGTTGGGCTGGAGATACGCCTGATACGTGGCGCAAGGGCGGTATGCGCAGGCTCTAGGTCGTAATGTTTTGACTTTTGCTGGAGTGATCGGCCCTCATCGTACAGTCGCTCAGTGGTCGCGATCAGCCTCGCAAGCAATTTGGGATCAAGTACCTGACGGAGATTGAGATAACCCGTATCGCGGTAGTCCCCGATCTGCTCAAGGGAAAGGATGCGTTGATGGCGGGTATTCATCTGGCTTCCTGCGTCGAGCTTGTAAGCGGGAAAATATGGTCGCTTCCCTTGATGAGTGGTTTTGTATTGGTTGACCGTACGTAGTCAGGACGTGGGTTGGGAACGTCGTTGCACCGGTTTGATACCGGGTTGTAGACCACATAAATCGCCCAACGATTGTGCTGGGACAAGTTATGCCCCGAGGCGTGCAGAATATTGCAGTCAAAGAACACCACGGTGCCGGGCTTGCCAGTGATCGCCACCGGTGCGGGGCTGCGAGCCATGATTTCTAGCAGCTTGTCCTTCGGCGTCACATAAAACTTGTAGCCCGTAGCGTCGTTGAATTCTGGCTCTAGATTGCCCTCTTTGTGGCTGCCCGGAATGAAGTACAAGCACCCGTTCATTTCTGTTGGCTCGTCCAGCATGACCAACGCTGTAGTTGGACGTGCCTCAGGCATGCCATCTCGCTTCCAAGTTCCGTAGTCCTGGTGCCACGCCCACACCGAACCGTCAATGGCGGTCTTCAAATTGCATTTGGTGTGATGGATGTAGAGCTCCTGCTCGGAAAGCAGATCCTGTGCGGGCTCGAGCATACGTGAAGTACGCGAGACGGCATGAAACACCGGTGAACCTGTAGGGCCGTCTTGCTCGTGGACCTGATAGATAGTTTTGGCAATATTGCTTCCCTTTTCCCGCACCAAGTGATCGGTGTCGATCACTTGAATTCGCTCAAGCTCGGCCCTCATGGCCGCTACTTCAGGGGCAGAAAAAAGGCCATCAAGGGTGAGAAATCCATCACGGCGGTAGGTTTCGATCTGCAGATGGGTGAGGCGCACTGGCAAACTCCTTAAACAGGAGTTCATGGTATGTGACTGGTATGCCAGTTGTCAAGTGCGGGTAATCAGGGTCCTGTGGGCGAAACCGAAAAGATCATCAATCAACCGATCACTTGCCTCGGCAGCCTTGTCAGATTTGCCGGAGGCCATCGCACGTGCAAGGGCCACGTGCAGACGCAGTGTCGCGTTGACTTGATCATGGTGATGGTAGAACCAGAAACGCCGTGAGGCCGAGTGCAGAGCGGACACGGCCGCAGCAGCCACAATGTTCCGAGCGCTGTGTGCTGACTGCCTGTTCATTTCATTGTCCCATTTCAGGAATGCTACAAGGTCATCAGACTTCACAGCAGTCTCCATGTTCTGAGCAATGGCGGCCATGGTCTCGCGCTCTGCCAGAGTGGCACGCGTAGCTGCAGATCGAGCAATAAGGCGGTCGAGTTCGCGCCGTGTCTCTAGGATTTGGAGTTGATGACCCACGTCGATGGCGGTGACCACCACACCGCGACGGGGCAAGATCTGAACAAGATGTTCGCGCGCCAGACGCTGCAAGGCTTCACGGATCGGCGTATGCCCAATGCCGATGCGTTCGCTGAGCATGGCCTCAGACACCACGCTGCCCGGCGCGAGTTCAAGAGTCACGATCATCTCTTCAATGAGGCGATAAGCTTCCTCGTTGAGTGAGGGCGGCACCTGGCTAGGAGTAGGCGATTTCGAGAGTACGCGAGGTCGACTGGTCATAATCAATATGGTGCCACAAGAAAATCCCCGACACTACAACTCACGAGGCATTTAGGATGGTGGCACGACCGCTTTGAGTCAGTATTAGCCATCTCGCCAATATAAAAGGATCGTCATCACCTCGAAGCGATCCAGAGCTTTGCAACTGTCAGCTGATCAGATTAAACCGGTCAGCGGACGAATCAGTGACTACTGAGTTCGAGTGCCTGCTTCTGAGTTGAAGCCAAGAAGTTACTGTCGGATACGACCGACCGCTATCGCTGCCAAGCGGCCATTCGGGGCCGTTCTCATTCCCATCGGCGCTAGACTGCTTCCGTGTGCACTAATTTCACGCCAACAAAGCGCGCCCAGTGGGTCAAGGAGAAACTGGGGGTAGACCTGCCTTCGGGCTACCCCGATGAGTCCTACCCAGGCTTCGCTGCCCCAGTCGTGGTGAAAAGCCACCAGTCAAGTCGAGTCGCCTGCGGTTTGGCCAGGTTCGGGTTGATTCCTTCGTGGGCCAAAGACGACAAGATCTCACGCCACACTTACAACGCTCGCAGCGAAACAGTCGCAGAAAAACCCAGCTATCGCAACGGTTGGCGACTTCGACAGTTTGGACTGGTACTCAATTCCCATGGTTTGAACCGTCTATAAAACATCAAAGAAAGTTTTTGCGCCTACGGAGCGCCAATCTTTGCGCCTATGGCGGCGGGCAAAAAAAAATCAAGCACCGCTAAGTGCTTGATTTTTAAAGTGGTGCCCGGGGCCGGACTCGAACCGGCACGCCTTGCGGCGGGGGATTTTGAGTCCCCTGAGTCTACCAATTTCACCACCCGGGCGGTATTTGTGAAGACGCAGATTATGGCATATTTTTGACGCTTTTGGCTCCGCGTCCGGGGCTGGTTGTCAAATGATTTTGGCTTGGGTATGGGGCGAGCTTTGGTAAGCGTGGCACTTTCATGCCACCAAATATCGTGACGCACAGATAGCACGCGGGTTGAACCCCATATCCGTTCGCAAGCACTTTGCCACGCTGAATTCCATGCTGAACTTGTCATTCAGGCATCTTGACATTGATCGCTTGAGTCCTTTTCGTGGTTTGCACATACCGGGGGAGGGCGAGGTCGAACGCTACATGCGAAAGATCACTCCCGAATTGCTGCAGTCGGTCAAGAGTCACTTGCTCGTCCGCAGAACACCGAACAAGCTGCTGGCATTGGTTCAGTTGAACACGGGATTCCGCCTGTCTTAGCCCTTGTTTGCAAGGCGTGAGGATCTGGTGCTTGAGCATGACATTCCGCATTTGTGGATTCGCAGGAACAGTCTTTCCGACAGAAAAACCAAGTCCAGCATCCGTGCAGTGCCGCTTGTGGGGGTGTCGTTGCAGGCGGCAAAGGAGCTGCATCACCTGTCTGTGCTGGCCAAACAACGAGTTAGAGGGAATGCTGTATCTCATTTTCGCCTTTCGATAAACAAGGCTACTGCACATGAAATATAAAAGAGTGATGATCTTTATGGTGACTATTTTTAATTCCAAAGTTAAAAGAAGTTTTGCTTTTAGCTGAAGTCACTTGGTTTTGGCCGGCTCACAACCACTTGGATAGGCACTTTTTCAAGGGCTTTTGCATTTGAAAAGTACCCATATAAAAGAGTGAAATTTTTTTTAGGGAGTGCGTTTAATGCCAAAGTTAAAAGAAACTGTCTTTTTGGAAAAGCGCCAACACATATTGATGTGTGCAAGACAGGTCTTTGCGCTGCATGGTTATGAAGCCACAACCATCAAAGACATCTTGATCGCCAGTGGGATCTCCAATGGGGCTCTTTTCGTTTATTTCAAAAGCAAGAGAGAGATTTTGTTGGCCATCGTTGATGAGAACCTGGGTTTGTTTTGTAAGCGAATTGATGAGATCGCAGATTCATCGCATGAGATGGAGCGTGAAGAGGCTTTTGTGATGTTGTTGGATTTGGTGCGGCAAATTTCATTGGGTGCAGGACGTGCGATGAGTCTGCACGTATGGAGTGCGGCCATGGTGGACGAAGTGATCAAGGCACATTTGCAGCTGCACTTCCAGCACATTCTTCGTGCGATTACCCACCTGCTGGCCAACTTACATGAAGAAGGCAAGTTGGCGAAATCGGTCAAGGTGAATAAAGCTGCACATGGTCTTTTTGCTTTCTTTATTCCTGGTTACATCATCCAGTTGCTTTTTTTCTCAGCGATGGAGCCACGTGCTTACATGGATGCACATCGGGACTTGTGGTGATGCTCCCCCTCGTTCAGAGATTCTTACCCATTCCGATTTTGCTAAAACCACTCTTTTAAGGCAGGTTCTAATCCTTAGAATATTTTATACAGTCAGGAAAACTTCCGAGCCATTAAACGCTTTAGAAAGTCGTCATGAACAGACCGATCGGTCTTTTATGTGAATTGAACTTTTCTGTATAACTTGCGGATTCCATCATGCGCTTATATAAATTCTTGATTGTCTGTTTATCAAGTCTGTTGATTTCATGTGGTGGTAGTGGTGGCGCCAGTTCCTTTTCTTTCTTAAGCATTTTTGCCGGTAATCCGTATGATGGGAATGCAGGTTTCGACGGTACCGGAACCGAAGCGAGGTTTAACAATCCATTTGGTGTCGCCACAGATGCTAGCGGGAATGTGTATGTGGCCGACACCAGCAATCACACCATTCGTAAGATCACCCCGGCTGGTTTGGTCACAACCCTGGCGGGCACGGGGCGTGTATCAGGAAGTATCAATGGCACCGGCGGAGCAGCGGCGAGGTCCGATGGTAGTGTCGATGGCACCGGCGCCGCAGCGAGGTTTAACGCTCCCCTTGGTGTTGCCACCGATGTCAACGGCAATGTGTATGTGGCCGATACCAGCAATCACACTATTCGCAAGATAACCCCTGCTGGGGTGGTGACCACTTTAGCGGGCACTGCTGGTACGAGTGGAAGTGCCGACGGCACCGGCGCCGCAGCGAGTTTTTATTCACCTCGTTCTGTTGCCACCGATACCAGTGGCAATGTGTATGTGGCCGACAGCAGGAACCACACTATCCGCAAGATCACACCTGCTGGCGTGGTCACTACCTTGGCTGGCAGCGCGGGGAGTTGGGGCAGCGCAGACGGTACTGGAGCAGCAGCGAGGTTTGCGGTACCTGTTGCTGTTGCAACCGATGTCAGCGGCAATGTGTATTCGGCAGACTCTGATAGAGGTACTATCCGCAAGATCACCCCAGCTGGCGTGGTCACCACCCTTGCAGGCACACCGGGTATTTATGGAAGCGCGGACGGCACTGGAGCAGCAGCTAGATTTTTCGGTTTAAGTGGTCTTGCAACCGATGCCAGTGGCAATGTGTATGTGGCCGACTATTTAAACAACACCATCCGCAAAATCACCCCAACTGGCGTGGTGACCACTTTAGCGGGCACTGCTGGTACGAGTGGCAGTGCCGATGGCACCGGCTCCGCAGCTAGATTCGATAACCCTAGGGGTGTTGCCACAGATGCCGACGGTAATGTGTATGTAGCTGACAACTATAACGAAACCATTCGCAAGATCACCCCAGCAGGCGTGGTCACCACTTTGGCGGGTAAACGTATTGGTGCTGACGGCACTGGAGCCGAAGCGAGTTTTGATGCCCCACGTGGCGTTGCCACAGATGCTAGCGGTAATGTGTATGTGGCCGACTGGTACAACCACACCATCCGCAAGATCACCAAAGACGGTGTGGTCACCACCTTGGCTGGCACAGCGGGTGTGAGTGGTAGTGCCGATGGCACCGGATCCGAAGCGAGGTTCTTCTTACCCTATGGTGTCGCCACCGATGCCAGTGGCAATGTGTATGTGGGCGACTATTCAAACAACACCATCCGTAAGATCACCCCATCTGGCGTGGTGACCACTTTAGCGGGCACTGCTGGTACGAGTGGAAGTGCCGATGGCACCGGCGCCGCAGCGAGGTTTAACCTCCCCACTGGTGTTGCCACAGATGCCGACGGTAATGTGTATGTGGTCGACAGATCAAACCACACCATCCGCAAAATCACCCCAGCTGGCGTGGTGACCACTTTAGCGGGCACTGCTGGTACGCGTGGAAGTGCCGACGGCACCGGCGCCGCAGCGAGGTTTAACGCTTCCAATGGTGTTGCCACCGATGTCAACGGCAATGTGTATGTAGCCGACCAAGACAACTCCACCATTCGCAAGATCACCCCGGCTGGTGTGGTCACAACCTTGGCGGGCACTGCTGGTACGCGTGGAAGTGCCGACGGCACCGGCGCCGCAGCGAGTTTTTATTTCCCTCGTTTTGTTGCCACCGATACCAGTGGCAATGTGTATGTGACCGACACTGTCAACAGTACCATCCGCAAGATCACCCCGGCTGGTGTGGTCACCACCTTGGTGGGTACGGCAGGCCGTAAAGGCTTTCAACCCGGAGTGTTGCCTGGCGGTCTTTCGGAACCTTCGGGTATCGCAGTTCATGGTTCAAAAATTTACTTTTCAGACAAAAATGGCATTGGAGTGATCAATTAGATGTGATGACGCTCCACCAAAACTGAAGATGTTTTCACTTCTGTGGTCCAATTTCTTTTCTCAATCAAACCAATCCCTGCCGTCACGAACTGAGATGTCCAAGGCCCGTGCAAGCAAGACTCTCAGAATGAGACTTGCCCAGCCCAACGTCCAGAAACAGGACGTTCAAGCAGCTCAAACTTGCTGAAAATTTTGGGGAATTTAGCGAGTTTTTTCAGCGTGATTTTGTGCTGAAAAAATCGTGTGCTTTTGGCGTCAGCGTTCTACATTGCGTAGGACAATTTTTTGTCGCCTTGCTACAACCCGCATAAATTGTAGTGTTTACTAGGGCATTCACTTTTTTGAGTCCCCTGAGTCTACCAATTTCACCACCCGGGCGGTATTTGTGAAGACGCAAACTATGGCATTTTTTGAGGCGAATTTTGCTGGTCTGGTTGGCGTTCTTTAAAAGATGTTCACGCGGACTCAGGGCTGCTGTTGTCCCGAGACCATCACTTCAACGCGTCTATCTGCCCGCAGGCAAGTGATCAGCGTCCGTGAGGCTTGGGTGCCTTGGCATTCATTGGCCAGAGTTTCTGGTTGCATGGCGCCCATGCCCGTGGTGTTGATTTTGGGCGCAGAAATGCCGCCCGTTTGGATCAAGTAGCTTTTCACCGCTTCGGCGCGCCGCAGCGACAGTTTGTCGTTGTAAGCCTTGCGACCCAAGCGATCGGTGTGACCCGTGACTTCGATCGCTTCAATGTCAACCCGTTGAAGCGACAAGATCAGTTGGTCTAAGGCTTTTTTGCCATCGGCCTGAAGGCTGTCTTGGTCAAAACCGAACAGCGAATCGGCCTCGAGTTTGACTTTGACCCAGGGTGCAGGTGCCGGTGTTGGCTCAGGTGCTGGGATGGGTGGTGCCAGCACGATGGGCGCGGGAGGTGGCAGTGGAGCGGGTGCAGGTGCTTGGGCTTGTGCCAGTGCAATAGGTTCTGCGGGCGGTACATAAGGGGTGTAAGCCACGGTTTGGGCGGGTGCTGCGGGGCCACCAAATCGGTAAATCAAACCCAAGGTGTACAAGTCCACATCGCCGCGCTGGCCTACTGCGTCGTTGACTCTGTAACGCTCAGCCTCTAGCCGCAAGCTCAGTGCAGGGGTGAAGGCGTACTGCGTACCGAAGCCATATTTGTAATGGGTTTCGCGTCGGCTGGGTGAGGGGTCGGTCACAGTGACGGCACCGGTGCCGCTGAAACGGTCTTGGGTTTGCGCATAGGCCGCACCTACGCGCCCCATCAAAGACCAGCGTTCGGTGATGGGCAAAAAGCCGACCAAGTCTAAGTTCAGGCCGCGAATACGGGCGGAGCCGGTGAGGCCCCCGACGGGCGCGGTGGTGGCGTCAAATCCAAATCGACCCAAGTCAAAATAACCGGCCTCCACAGCCCAGTTGGGGTGAATGGGAATGCCCACATAGGCTTTGTAGCCGGTGTCACGGCCATCTTCCGTCAAGGTGCTGGTGCTCAAGCCTTGATCGAGTAAGCCTTGTCGGATGCGTTCGCTGTCGATGCGTGCTTTGGATTCACCCGCGCCAAGGCCCAGGTAAATGCCACTGTGGGTGTTGAGACCTTGTGCCAAAAGACCAGGGCTGACCAAGAAGGCCAGCGGCCACAAAAAGATTCGGGTGAGGACAGGCATGGGGCTCATTTTTTTCTCCAGATGGGCGCGATTCATGGGGTGGAATGTCGTGCGACTCAAGGACTGGGCACTGTGATCGTGCAGGCATCGCAGGTGATGGCCGCTGCGGCGGCACCTTGGTTCAGTGCCCGACCTTCCAGTTGGGCACCGGTTTGCAGGGTGATGGCGGTGCTGGCCAGCAAAGAGCCTTTCATGACCGAGTTGACGCCCAAGGTGATGGCGCTTCCCGCAGACCAGAAAACGTTGCTGGCTTTGGCGCCGCCGCTCAGCACCACTTGGCTGGTCGATAAAGCGTTGATGGCCGTGGCGCTGCGAATCACAAACACGGCGTTGGGATCACCCTGTGCGTCCAGCGTCAAGATACCGCCCGCCGACAAATCGATGGTCGTCAGCGATTGGTACAAGCCTGGATAAAAGGTGAGGCCTTCAAGATTGGTGCTGATGGCGGTGGGCGTGCCGCGAGCAGCGCCCGTGGCGTTGGTGAAGGCGGCCAGTGCATCGGTTTTGGCATTGCCCAGCAGCACGGCGTCGACCAGCGCACAGGCGGGGCCTGAGCTGTTGACGGCATAAATGCGGCCCACCACTTCAGGGCAAGTCAGGGGTGCGCTGAAGCCGGTGATGTTGGCCCCAGTGTCGGGTGTCAGGCCGACATCGCCTGTGATCAGTGAGGTGGGGATGTTGGTGATGGCCGCAGATCCCAAAATGGCGAAGTTGGACGCAGAGCCCAAGGCCACAGGGGTTTGGCATTCACTTGTGCCCGTGGTGAAGCGCCACACTTTGTCAACCTGCAGGGCGTTGCCCGCCAGGTCTTTGGCGCCTAGGGCACCGCCCAACACCGTGGCGGTGTAAGCCGTTGACGCGCTCAAGTTGGTGCTGGGATTGATCGATGCGATGCGGGTCTGTGCATCGTAGGTGATGACGGCCGCAACGGGTGTGTTCAAGCTGCTGGAGGGGGCCAAAGTCAGGGTGTTGTTGGTCAAACTCGAGGGCGCCATGGCTTCACTGAAGGTGACGTTCACGGTTTTGTTGATGCACACGCCCGAGATGTCGTTGTCCGGGTTGACCAAGCTGACCGTGGGTGGCGTGGTGTCGAGCGATTGGGCGGTGCTGAAGGTCCAGACTTTGGGGGCCAGCATGGCGTTGCCTGCCAAATCGATCGCTGCTGTGCTGATGGTGGCGGTGTACGTCGTGTTGTTGGTTAAAAGCGTGGTGGGCGTTAAAGTGGCTGTGCGTGCGCCCACGGCATAGCTGACGGTGCCTAGGACCGGGGTGTTGTCTGTGGTGGTTTGGAGGGTAAAGCTCACGGCGTTGAGGCTGGAAGGCGTCATTTCTTCGCTGAAGGTCGCGATCAGCTGAGTGTTGGTGGCTGAAATGGCGCCTTGTGCAGGCACTTGCTGTGTCACGGTGGGGCGCGTGATGTCGCTGGTGGAGCCCGTTACAAACGCCCATGTGTAGTTGGCAGGTAGAGGGGCGCCGTTGGTGTCTTGGGCACCAGTGGTTACCGTAGCTGTACATCTTGTGCCTGCAGGCAAATTAGCCGCTGGCGTCCATGTGGCCACGCGGCTGGGGGCGTCGTAATCAACGCTTCCGACGGTATTGACGCCCGCTGGACATTGCAAGGTCAAGGTGTCGGCGTTGAGACTGGTGGGGCTCATCGGCTTGTTGAAGGTGGCCGTAATGCGGGTGTTGACGGCTATGCCAGTCACTGCCGGGTTGCTTGCCAAAGGCGCGGTGGCCGAGACGCTGGGGGCGAGCGTCACCAATTGGCCCATGCCCAGGATCGGGTCTTTGCTGCCACCGCAAGCTGTGATGAGCAAAGATGACGACAGAGCCAGCAACCATGGGAGGGTGGTGGTGCTGAACATAGAAGTGCGCATAAAAGGGGCTCCTGTCTCGATGGTCTGCAATGTCAAAGGTGGTTGGACGGTTCGGTCTGTGGCTTGGCCTGCATCCCGCTTATGGGCGTTGACACGGCCTGTTGCCCATTTGTCGACGGTTCAGTCTGGGCCAGGGTTTATGCAACTTCAGTGCGTTGAAGCACCATGGGGGTCATTGACTGCTCAGCCCCTACTTGGATGGCAGACGAGACCTGTGGCGATGGAGAGGACTTGCTGAACAGGCTTTTCCTGTGAGAGTTTTAAGTCGGGTTTCTACGTTAGTTTCAGACGGACTCACCGCCATCAAGGGCGTTCAAGTTATGGCAAAGTACGGCCATGACTTATCCAACCATTGAAGATGCGATCGGCAAAACGCCATTGGTGGCTTTGCAGCGCTTGGGGGCAGCCGATTCGGCGGCGCGTGGCAACGTGATTTTGGGCAAGCTGGAGGGCAACAACCCGGCTGGTTCCGTGAAGGACAGGCCCGCTTTGTCGATGATTCGCCGAGCCGAAGAGCGTGGCGAGATCAAGCCGGGTGACACCTTGATCGAGGCCACCTCGGGCAACACCGGCATTGCGCTGGCCATGGCTGCGGCCATCAAGGGTTACCGCATGATTTTGATCATGCCCGAGGATTTGTCGATTGAACGCGCTCAGACCATGAAGGCGTTTGGTGCCGAACTGATCTTGACGCCCAAGAGCGGCGGTATGGAATATGCCCGAGATTTGGCTGACAACATGGCCGCCCAGGGCAAGGGTCGCATTCTGGACCAGTTTGCCAACGCCGATAACCCGCGCATTCATTACGAAACCACCGGCCCCGAGATCTGGGAGCAAACCGGTGGCAAAGTCACCCACTTTGTCAGTGCCATGGGCACGACCGGAACCATCACTGGTGTATCGCGGTTTTTGAAAGAAAAAAACCCAGCGATTCGCATCATCGGTGCCCAGCCCAGTGAGGGCTCTCGCATTCCGGGTATTCGCAAGTGGCCGCAGGAATACCTGCCCAAGATCTACGACCCCAGCCATGTGGATGAGCTGATTTATGTCAGCCAGAGTGATGCTGAGGAAACTTGCCGCCAAATGGCACGGACCGAGGGGATTTTTGCGGGCATTTCGGCTGCGGGGGCGTGCTGGGTGGCCCAGCAAGTGGCCAAGACGGCGCAAAACGCCACCATCGTGTTCATCGTCTGCGATCGCGGTGACCGTTATTTATCGACCGGCGTTTTTCCCGCCTGACTTGACCGGAGCTGATGGAATGGCTGAATACCGTTTTTGCCCACAGTGCGCAAATCCCCTGTCTTGGGTGACGCAAATGGAGGATGGCGGCGAGACCATGCGTCTGCGTTGCACGGCGTGTGACTTCACGCACTGGAACAATCCGACGCCTGTTTTGGCGGGCATTGTGCAAGTGGGCGATCAGATTTTGTTGGCCCGCAACGCGGCATGGCCTGGACGCCGCTTTGCGCTGATCACCGGCTTCATGGAGGCGGGCGAAAGCCCCGAGGACGGCATCAAGCGCGAGATTGCCGAAGAAACCAATCTGAAGGTTTCAGCGCTCAAGTTGATTGGGGTGTACGACTTCCAGCGCATGAACCAAGTGATCATTGCCTACCATGCGGTGGCTGAAGGTGAGGTGCGTTTGTCCCCCGAATTGGCCGAGCACAAGATGTTTGACTTCAAAGATCTGATCTGTTGGCCTGCAGGCACGGGCTACGCCTTGGGCGACTGGTTGCGCACCATTGGCATCGAGCCTAAATTCATGACATGGGAAGAACGTGCTGCGCAGAGTCAAGAAACTGCTCAAGAACAAAAACAGGATGCATGATGCAGATCGACAAAGAGATTGACACCAGTGGCCTGAACTGTCCCTTGCCCATTTTGAAGGCCAAGAAGGCCCTGAACGAGATGAGCAGCGGGCAGGTGCTCAAAGTGACCGCCACCGACCCCGGTGCTTGGCGCGACTTTGAAGCCTTTGCACGTCAGACGGGCAACGATTTGCTGATGCAGGAAAAGACAGAAACGGCGTTTGTGTTTGCCCTCAAACGCCGCTGAAAGCGGTCAGAGGCTCAGGCCTTTGAGGTATTCGCGGAAAGATGCCCCCACTTGCGGGTGCTGTAAAGCCAGCTCCACCGTGGCTTCCAGAAAACCTTCTTTGCTGCCGCAGTCGTAGCGTTTGCCTTGGTATTGAAAAGCGTAGACGGCTTCGCGTTGCATCAGTCGAGCGATCGCATCGGTCAGCTGGATCTCGCCGCCCACACCCGTAGGCTGGTTGCGGATTTCTTCAAAAATTCCAGGTGTCAAGATGTACCGGCCGGCCACGCCCATGCGGGAAGGGGCCTGTTCGGGGCTGGGTTTTTCCACAATTTGCTCAACACGGATGAGCTGTTTGCCCGCAGATTCACCGGCCACGATGCCATAGCGTTTGACATGTGCCAAAGGGACCTCTTGCACCGCCAAAATCGAGCGCCCTTGCTGCGTGTGCGCGGCCACCATTTGGCTGAGCACCGAGGGGCCGCCTTCCAGACCGACCATCAGGTCGTCGGCCAGCAGCACGGCAAAGGGTTCGTTGCCCACCATGGCTTCGGCGCACAACACCGCATGACCCAAGCCCAGTGAGCGGGGTTGGCGCACGTAGGCACACACCATGTCGTCGGGCTGCACCGAGCGCACCAATGCCAAGAGTTCGTCTTTGTGTGCGGCTTCGAGTTCGTTTTCGAGTTCGTAAGCGGTGTCAAAGTGGTCTTCGATGGCGCGTTTGCTGCGGCCCGTCACAAAGATCATGTGGCGTACGCCAGCGCTGTAGGCCTCTTCTACCGCGTACTGGATAAGCGGCTTGTCCACCACCGGCAACATCTCTTTGGGTGCAGCTTTGGTGGCAGGTAAAAAGCGGGTGCCCAAACCGGCGACCGGAAACACGGCTTTGCGAATGACTTGGTGGCTCATGGTGCTTTCCTTGCGAATCGGTGCGGCAATCAGCCCAAGCGTTGGAGCTGTTGGCGAATTTTGTCAAGCGTGGCACCGAAGTCGGCCACGCGTTTCTTGGTTTCGTCGAGCACCGCTGGCGGGGCTTTGGCCACAAAGGCCTCGTTGCCGAGCTTGGCGTTGGCCTTGGAGATTTCGCCTTCCAAGCGAGCAGCTTCCTTGGTCAGTCGAATTTTTTCGGCGTCTGCATCCACTTCGATGAACAGGCACAGGCGGGCCTCGCCCACCACCGCCACAGGCGCGGCTTGTGCAGCAGCGATCCATTCGGCTTCCGTGTCAAACACCTTGACTTCGCTCAGCTTGGCCAGCGACTGCAGCACCGGTGCCACGCTTTGCATGAAGGCCGTGTCACCCAGCACATACATGGGCATGCGGGTGGCTGGCGAGACATTCATTTCACCGCGCAGGTTGCGACAAGCGTCCACCAGGTTTTTGAGTTTGGCCACATGCGCTTCGGCATCCAAATCAATGCGTTCGGGCTGACTCACGGGGTAAGCCGCGATGCTGACCGATTCGCCCGCACGGCCCGCGACCACCGACACTTTTTGCCAGAGTTCTTCGGTGATGAACGGGATGATGGGGTGCGCCAAGCGCATGATGACCTCGAGTGTGCGGATCAAGGTGCGGCGGGTGGCACGTTGTTGCGCTTCGTTGCCGGTGTTGATCTGCACTTTGGCAATTTCGAGGTACCAGTCACAAAACTCGTTCCAAACAAAGTCATAGATCGTGTTGGCCACGTTGTCCAGGCGGTATTCGGCAAAGCCTTTGGCCACATCGGCCTCTACGCGCTGCAGTTGTGAACTGATCCAGCGGTCGGCCTGGCTGAACGCCAGGTAGCCATGCGCCGGGCCGCCCACTTCGCATTCGGCTTTGGTGTGCTCTTTGAGGCCGCAGTCTTGGCCTTCACAGTTCATCAACACAAAGCGGGTGGCATTCCAGAGTTTGTTGCAAAAGTTGCGGTAGCCCTCGCAGCGCTTGCTGTCAAAGTTGATGCTTCGGCCCAAGCTGGCGAGTGCTGCAAAGGTGAAGCGCAGCGCGTCGGCACCGTAAGCCGGGATGCCTTCTGGGAATTCTTTTTCGGTTTGTTTGCGCACCTTGGGCGCGGTTTCTGGCTTGCGCAAACCTTGTGTGCGTTTGTCGAGCAGGGGCTCCAAGGTGATGCCGTCGATCAGGTCCACCGGGTCAAGCACGTTGCCCTCGGATTTGCTCATCTTCTTGCCTTGGGCATCGAGCACCAAGCCGTGGATGTAGACGTGTTTGAAGGGTACTTTGCCGGTGAAGTGGGTGGTCATCATGATCATCCGGGCGACCCAGAAGAAGATGATGTCGTAGCCGGTGACCAACACGCTGCTGGGGAGGTAGAGGTCGTAGTCGCTTTGGCTGTTGTTGGCATTGACGTTGGCGTTGACGTTAGTTCCGCTGGCGAACGTACCGGACTCGGCCTTGCTCCTACTCGCTTCGCTCGCCATGTCGCTGCGCCCGAGCCCGGCACGCTCGCCAGCTGCGTTCTTGGTGCTTGTCTCGTTGTTAGGCCAGCCCATGGTGCTGAAAGGCACCAAGGCGCTCGAATACCAAGTGTCCAAAACGTCTTCGTCGCGCTTGAGGGTTTTGCCCGGGGCTTGCGCTTGTGCTTCGGCTTCGTCTCGCGCCACATACACATTGCCCTCTGTGTCATACCAAGCCGGGATCTGGTGGCCCCACCACAGCTGACGCGAGATGCACCAGTCCTGGATGTTGTTCATCCACTGGTTGTAAGTGTTGACCCAGTTCTCGGGCACAAAGCTCACTTGGCCGGACTGCACCGCATCAATGGCTTTTTGCGCGATGCTTTTGCCGGTGGCGTCGCCTTGGCCCACCTGGTTCATGGCCACAAACCATTGGTCAGTCAGCATGGGCTCGATCACCTGGCCGGTGCGTGCGCAGCGGGGCACCATGAGTTTGTGTTTCTTGACCTCGACCAAAGCGCCGGCGGTTTCCAGGTCGGCCACCACGGCCTTGCGGGCCACGAAGCGGTCCAGGCCCCTGTACTTTTCTGGCGCCTGGGCGTTGATCGTGGCGTCCAGGTTCAGCACGCAGATCATCTCCAGCTGATGGCGTTGACCCACCGCGTAGTCGTTGGTGTCGTGGGCTGGCGTGACCTTGACCACGCCGGTGCCGAAGTCTTTGTCCACGTAGTCGTCTGCAATCACGGGGATGGTGCGGCCGCAGAGTGGCAGGTTGACCTGTTGGCCGATCAGGTGTTTGTAGCGCTCGTCTTCAGGGTGCACCATCACGGCCACGTCGCCCAGCAGGGTTTCAGGGCGGGTGGTGGCCACTGTCAATGAACCACTGCCATCGGCCAAGTCGTAACGGATGTGCCACATCGAGCCGTCCTCTTCGGCGCTTTCAACTTCCAAATCGGACACCGCGCTCATGAGCACCGGGTCCCAGTTGACCAAGCGTTTGCCGCGGTAGATCAGGCCTTGTTGGTAAAGCTGTACAAAGGTTTCGGTCACGGTTTGTGACAGCTTGGGGTCCATCGTGAAGTATTCGCGGCTCCAGTCCACGCTGTCGCCCATGCGGCGCATCTGGCTGGTGATGGTGTTGCCGGACTCTTCTTTCCACTCCCAGACCTTGCTCACAAAGTTCTTGCGTGCTTCGGCAGGGGTGGGGCCCATGTCATGGCGGCTGATGCCTTTGGCCTGCAGCTGGCGCTCGACCACAATTTGCGTGGCAATGCCTGCGTGGTCTGTGCCCGGAATCCAGGCGGTGTTGTGCCCCAACATGCGGTGGTAACGGGTCAACGAGTCCATGATGGTCTGGTTGAAGGCGTGGCCCATGTGCAAAGTGCCCGTCACGTTGGGCGGCGGCAGCTGGATGGCAAATGCCGGGGCGCCTACCTTGGGGGCTTGTGTCCCACGGAAACCGGCCACACCGTAGCCGCGCTTTTCCCATTCGGGGCCCCAATGGGCTTCGAGTGAGGCAGGCTCAAACGATTTGGACAGGCTCTCTAGGCCGGGTTGATGGACCGGACTGGTGGGGACGTTGCTCATGGCGGGGGTCTTCTTAAAAATGAAAACAGCAACTCAGCAGGTGCTGTTGGGGACAAGCTGTGTCCGAAACGCTGATTTTAACGAGCCCTCCCGGGCGGGGCGGGGGGGCATTCAGGGCAGCGTTGATTGTGAGGAGCTGACTTTAGAGATCAATAGCCTGGATCAATCGATTTAATTGAATCAATTTATTGGTCGCATCGGAGGTTTGACGCTAATCTTCGATTTCTCTGGCGATTCTGCCAGGGCAATTCAAGTTAAAACCCAATAGGAGATATCCATGGCAGCACTCAAAGGCTCGCGCACGGAACAATGCCTGAAAGACGCCTTTGCAGGCGAATCCCAGGCCAACCGTCGCTATTTGTATTTCGCGAACAAAGCTGACGTTGAAGGTCAGAACGACGTGGCAGCTCTGTTCCGTTCCACCGCCGAAGGTGAAACCGGTCACGCTCACGGCCACCTGGAGTTCCTGGAGCAATCCGGCGACCCAGCGACTGGCATGCCCATCGGCTCGACTCGCGAGAACCTGGCCTCTGCTGTGGCTGGCGAAACCCACGAGTACACCGACATGTACCCCGGCATGGCCAAAACTGCTCGCGAAGAAGGTTTTGACGAAGTCGCCGACTGGTTTGAGACCCTGGCCAAGGCTGAGCGTTCACACGCCAACCGCTACCAGAAAGCTTTGAATGAACTGGTGGATTGATCCCCGGTGATTCAGCCTGCTGCACGACCCCGTGCAGCGGGTTTTTCTCAGGCCTCTGACAGCAGAGTTCTCAGACAAACCCAAAACAAAAAAATACAGGAGCACCACATGGCCAAAGAAGGCAACCTCGAAGCCCCCACACGGCACGCCCTCGGCTGGGAGAGCCCAGACTTTTACAACGAAGAAAAATGCTTCGACGAGTTGGAGCGTATTTTTGACATCTGCCACGGTTGCCGTCGCTGTGTGAGCCTTTGCGGCTCTTTCCCCACCTTGTTTGACTTGGTGGACGAGAGCAGCACCATGGAAGTCGATGGCGTCGACAAGAAGGACTACTGGAAAGTGGTGGACCAGTGCTTCATGTGCGACCTGTGCTACATGACCAAGTGCCCCTACACCCCGCCCCACGAATGGAATCTGGACTTCCCGCACACCATGCTGCGGGCCAAGGCCATCAAGTTCAAAAAAGGCGAAGTGGGTGCGGCTGAAAAGTTTTTGGCCTCGACCGACACGCATGGCTCCTTTGCGGGCATTCCGATCGTGGTACAGGCGATCAACGCGCTGAACAAGACCGAAACCGCTCGCAGCATCATGGAAAGCGTGGCGGGCGTGGACAAAAACGCCTGGTTGCCTTCATTGGCCACCCAAAAATTCCGCTCCAGCGCCCCTGACGCCCAATCGGTCAAAGTGGTGGATGGCGAGAAGACACCCGGCAAAGTGGCGATCTATTCGACCTGCTACATCAACTACAACGAACCCGGCATTGGCCACGACTTGCTCAAAATCTTGGACCACAACGACATTCCGTATGTGTTGGTCGAGAAAGAAAAGTGTTGCGGCATGCCCAAGTTGGAATTGGGCGACTTGGACTCGGTCAAAGACTCCAAAGAAGCCAATATCCCGGTTTTGGCCCAATACGCCAAAGATGGCTTCGCCATCATGGCGGCAGTGCCCAGCTGCGCCTTGATGTTCAAGCAAGAGATTCCTCTGATGTTCCCCGACTGCACCGACACCCAGTTGGTCAAAGAAGCCATGTGGGATCCTTTTGAATACTTCATGGCCCGCAAGCGAGATGGCTTGCTCAAGACCGAGTTTCCGCAAAAGCTGGGCAATGTGAGTTACCAAATTCCTTGCCACGGGCGGGTGCAAAACATTGGCAAGAAGACCGAAGAAATGCTCAAGATGATCCCTGACACCGAGATCAACACCATCGAGCGCTGCTCGGGCCATGCCGGCACCTACGGCGTCAAGAAAGGCTCGCACGACGTGGCGATGAAGATCGGCAAACCCGTCTTCAAGGCCATGGCCACCATGAAGGACGGCTCCAAGCCCGACTTCATCAGCTCCGACTGCCCGCTGGGCGGCCACCACATTGCCCAAGGCTTTGAGGTCAATGGCTTGGGTGCCCCCGAACTGAACCACCCCTTGACCTTGGTGCGCAAAGCCTACGGTCTCAAATAAGGAACAACGCCATGCAACTGACCGGAAAAATCACACCCGAGACCTTGATGTCTTTGGAGGCTTACACCAAGTGGCGCAAGCTGCACAAGCCTGAGGTGATCGCCCACCGCAAGCTGCGCAGCGTGCAGCTGGGTGAGCACATCAACATGCAGTTTGAGAGCGAAACCACCATCCGCTACCAAATTCAGGAGATGCTGCGCATCGAAAAAGTCTTCGAAGAAGAGGGCATCCTGCAAGAGATCGAGGCCTATGCCCCACTGGTGCCGGACGGCAGCAACTGGAAGGCGACCATGATGATCGAGTACACCGACATCAACGAACGCAAGCGTGAACTCGCCAAGCTGATTGGTGTGGAAGACCGCATGTTTGTCGAGGTTGAAGGCCATGCCCGCGTGTACGCGATTGCCGACGAAGACCTGGACCGCGAGACCGAAGAGAAAACCTCGGCGGTGCATTTTGTGCGTTTTGAACTCACGCCGGTCATGTGCGCGGCGGTGAAGGCGGGCGCTGGCGTCAAAATGGGTTGCGACCACACCCACTACCCCTCACACCTCGATATCACCGCGGACACCTTGGCCAGCTTGGCCGGCGATTTGAAGTGAAGCGTCGGGTCTTTTTATAGGCCCAGCAGCGCCGGGTCGCCACGACCTTGGCGAATCACTTCAGGCGCGTCGCCACTCATGTCGATCACGGTGGTGGGCTCCAGCGAACAAGCGCCCGCATCAATGACCGCGCCCAAGTGGTGTTCAAGGCGCGCACGAATCTCATCGGGATCGTTGAGCGGCACTTCTTCACCGGGCATGATCAGGGTGGTGGCCAGCAAAGGTGCTCCGTGCAAGCTCAGCAACTCTTGCAGCACCTTGTGCTCGGGCACGCGCAGCCCAATGGTTTTGCGCTGCGGATGACTGACGCGACGAGGGACTTCTTTGGTCGCCTCCAAAATGAACGTGAAGGGTCCTGGCGTGGCTTGTTTCAGTGCCCTGTACTGGGGGTTGTCGACCCTGGCGTAGTTGGCCAGCTCACTCAAGTCGCGACACAGCAGGGTCAGATGATGTTTGTCGTCAACCCCGCGAATGCGGCGCAGTTGGTCTGCGGCGCTTTTGTCGTCCAGGTGGCAGACCAGCGCGTAGCTGGAGTCGGTGGGAACCGCCAAGACTCGGCCTTGATGCAGCAGTTGCACCGCTTGCTTGAGCAGCCGGGCTTGAGGGTTGTCGGGATGAACTGTGAAAAATTGGGCCATGGTTCTTCGGATTCAGTTCATCGCATGTTTGGCGCAGTGCCTGAGCACTGCGCTGCCTCACTGTATGCGGTCTGCCAGCAATTCCCAAACAGGGGTCAATTGGCCTGGCAAATAGGGCAGGGTGCCCAAGTCGATTCGGCTTTCATCGGGGCTGTGAAAGTCGCTGCCACGAGAGGCAGCCAAGTCGAACTCTAAAGCGGTCTCGGCATAGCGCACGGCTTCTGGCGAGGAGTGGCTGCCGGTGACGACCTCCACACCACGCCCGCCATGGGCTTTGAATTCGCTGAACAGTGCGTATTCCTCGTTGGGGGTAAAACCATAGCGTGCCGGGTGGGCAATGACCGCGATGCCACCGGCTTCGCTGATCCATTGCACAGCTTCTTGCAAGCGTGCCCACCGGTGGGGCACGTAGCCGGGTTTGCCTTCGGTGAGGAATTTGCGAAACACTTCTGAGGTGTCGCTGCACACACCGGTTTCAACCAAGTGCCTTGCAAAGTGCGTTCGAGAGATGAGTTCAGGGTTGCCCACATATTGCAAGGCGCCCTCGTAGGCGTTGAGGATGCCGACTTTGGCCAAGCCATCTGACATTTCCTGGGCCCGTTCACTGCGCCCACCTCGCGTTCGGCGCAAGCCTGCCACCAAAGCGGTGTTGTGGGCATCAAAACCCAAGCCCACAATGTGCACTGTCTGATGGGCAAAGGTGACAGAGATTTCAGTGCCGGTCAGGTACGGCAAACCCAGTGCTTTGGCCGCTGCCAAAGCCCTTTCTTGGCCTGCGACCTCGTCGTGGTCGGTCAGTGCCCAGAGTTCGACGCCGTTGGCTTTGGCACGTTCGGCCAAGGCCTCGGGGGTGAGGGTGCCGTCGGACATGACGGAGTGGCAGTGCAGGTCGGCGTTCATCATGCAGGTCATTTTAGGCGCATGCCGCAGTTCAAGAGTGGCTTGTGGGGTCTTGTTTTGCCTTCAGGCGGGTTGCGAACAGCCCTGCAATTCTTCGGGCTCAAGTCTGTGGCCGATAATTCGGCCATGACCCCCTTGCAGAATTTTGCGGAGCCCCAGCCATGGCACTGATGATCACCGACGAATGCATCAACTGCGATGTGTGTGAACCCGAGTGTCCCAACGAAGCGATTTATTTGGGCGAAGAAATTTACGAAATCAACCCGTCTAAGTGCACCGAATGCGTGGGGCACTTTGACGAGCCACAGTGTGTGCAGGTCTGCCCTGTGGCTTGTATTCCCGTCAACCCGCAACACATCGAAAACCAAGAGTCTCTTTGGGCCAAATACCGCCGCCTGCAAGCTCAGTGAGGCACAAGGCTCAGCCCTGAGCGTCGGGCTCGTTTTTCGGGGGCTGCGCCACTTTGGGTGGCTTGGGCGGTTTGGGCCTATGGGGTTTGCTGGTGTGGATTTTGACCATGGCTTTTTCCATGTCTCCAGCCAGCAACAGCGGCAAGGCCAGCAGCGCACGGTGGATGCTGTCGTCGATGGCTTTGCGGTGCTCCAGCATCGGCTTCTTCAAAACCCAGCTGACCACTTCGGCCTTGTCCCCGGGGTGGCCTACGCCAATGCGCAGGCGCCAATAGTCCGCCGTGCCCAGCTGGGCATGGATGTCGCGAAGGCCATTGTGCCCAGCGTGGCTACCGCCCAGTTTGAGCTTGGCTTCGCCCGGCAGGATGTCGAGTTCGTCGTGCGCCACCAAAATTTCTTGGGGCTGAATTTTGAAGAACCTGGCCAGCGCGCTGACCGACTTGCCCGACAGGTTCATATAGGTTTGGGGTTCAAGCAACCACAGGTTTTGGCCGTTGACGGTCGTGCGGCCCACCAGGCCGTGGTAACTGCGCTCGGGCACCAGCGACACCTTGAGGTCGCGGGCTACCGCGTCGATCCACCAAAAACCTGCGTTGTGGCGTGTCTCTTCGTATTCGTTGCCCGGGTTGCCCAGGCCGACTAGCAGTTTGATCATGGTGTCTGATTATCCTTGGTGCTGTGTGGGCTGTTGCAAAGCATGGGCACCAAGCAAAAGGCCCGCTTGCGCGGGCCTTGAAGGTGCAGGGCTTTGCTGCCCGGGCCAGAAGATTACTTCTTGCCTTTGCCCTTGCCTTTGGCGTCCACAGGAGCGGCCACAGGGGCTGCCACCACTTCTTCGACAGGCGCCACCACGGACACGAGGACCGGGTTCTTTTTGCCGTGCGTGATGGCTTTGCAGCCAGCAGGCAAAGTGATGTCGTCGAGGTGCAGTGATTTGCCCATGGTCAGGCCCTTCAGGTCCACCGCGATGAATTCGGGCAGGTTGGCAGGCAAGCAAGCCACTTCGATTTCAGTGGCAACATGGGTGATCGTGCACTTGTCGGTCTTGACGGCTTCAGACTCGTCTTGGCCACTGAAGTGCAATGGCACTTTCATGTGCAATGTGGTGTTGGCATCAACACGCTGGAAGTCGATGTGTTGCACCAACTGCTTGTAGGGGTGCATCTGGTAGTCACGCAGCAAGACTTTGCTGGACTGACCGTTCAGTTCCATGTCCAGGATCGAAGCGTGGAAGGCTTCCTTTTTCAGGGCATGCCACAAAGCATTGTGGTCCAGCTCGATCAGTTGGGGGGCCGATGTGGAACCGTAAACGATGCCAGGCGTGCGACCGGAATTGCGGAGACGGCGGCTCGCACCCGTGCCCTGCTTAGCGCGCTCAAAAGCGACAAATTTCATACATTTCTCCTTCTAGGGTCCACCGCGACCAGTGCGACCCTGACTCAAAAAAGCCAACCAGTCCATGAGGACGGCTGACCACTGGGGGCCCGTAACCGATCAGGTTTGATCGGAGAACAGGCTCATCACCGACTCGCCATGGGCAATCCGGTGGATCGTTTCGGCGATCAACGGAGCCACGGAGAGTTGGCGAATCTTGGAACACGCCGCGGCTTCGGCCGTCAGCGGGATGGTGTTGGTGACCACGACTTCGTCGAGGGCTTCGCCCTTGGCGATGCGGTCAATGGCCGGACCTGAAAAAATCGGGTGGGTGCAATAGGCGTAGACTTTTTTGGCGCCACGCTCTTTGAGAACTTCGGCAGCTTTGACCAAGGTCCCAGCGGTGTCAATCATGTCGTCCATGATCACGCAGTTACGGCCTTCGATTTCACCGATGACGTGCATGACTTCACTGACGTTGGCTTTGGGGCGGCGTTTGTCGATGATGGCCAGATCGCAACCGAGTTGCTTGGCCAAAGCACGGGCGCGCACCACACCGCCTACGTCGGGCGATACGACGATCAAGTTGTCGTAATTTTGCTGGCGCAGGTCGCCCAACAAAACAGGCGAGGCATAAATGTTGTCGACCGGGATATCAAAGAAACCCTGGATTTGGTCGGCGTGCAAGTCCATGGTCAGCACACGGTCAACGCCTACGGCCTGCAACATGTTGGCCACCACCTTGGCTGAAATGGGTACGCGGGTCGAGCGGGGACGGCGGTCCTGGCGGGCGTAGCCAAAGTAGGGGATGACGGCGCTGATGCGGCCAGCCGAAGCGCGTTTGAGCGCGTCGACCATGATCAGCAGTTCCATCAGGTTTTCGTTGGTGGGGGCGCAGGTGGACTGGACCACAAACACTTCGCGGGCACGAACGTTTTGCTTGAGCTCGACGGTGACTTCGCCATCAGAGAAACGGCCCACGTCGACCGCGCCGAGCTGAGTGCCCAAGTGCTTGGCGATTTCGGCCGCCAAAACAGGGTTGGCGTTGCCGGTGAACAGCATGAATTCGGGAGGAAGTGGAGCAGGCTGCATGTGCATTCCAGCGATCAGATAAAAGGGCCTGTACGTTTGAACGTATTTGGCAGGGGAAGAAGGACTCGAACCTTCGAATGCCGGAATCAAAATCCGGTGCCTTAACCAACTTGGCGACTCCCCTACACGGGTTGACTGCCAAAGACAGTCGACCGATCAACTTTCGCTGGATGCCCACCCCAATAAAGGGTGAGACTCCATGTTGCTGCAGTGGCGTGCCAGAAATCCATCGGGTACCGACATTTCAAGGGTGTTTGCGACGCAAGGGGCAAACACAGCACTGCCAGAGCCCGTCATTCTAGCTTTCAAACCGGCGGTTGTGAGCACTTGGAGTGCCTGTGTAACGCCTGCGCAAAGAGCTTGAGCAACAGGCTGCAAATCATTTTGACCAAAGTCATATGGGTCTGCAGCAAAGACCGAAATTATAGCAGCGTTTGTGTCGCGTTTCAGGCCAGGATGCCCAAAAATTTCAGCGGTATTGATGCCTTCTGGCGGTTTGATGACCCAAAAATCAGCGGGCGGAAGTTCGATGGGGGTGATTTTTTCGCCCACACCCTCTACCCAAGCATTGCGTCCGCGCAAGAAAAAAGGGACATCAGCACCCAGTTCAAGGCCCAGTTTTTCCAAGCTGACCAAGTTTAAATTCAGATTCCAGAGTCGGTTCAGAGCCAACAAGCAGGTGGCTGCGTCGGATGAGCCCCCGCCCATGCCCGCTTGAGCCGGAATTTGTTTGTCCACGGCGATGTGCACGCCATCAGTGCAGCCGGTGCGTTGCTGTAACAGGCCGGCTGCCCGGGTGATCAGGTCTTGGGCAGGCAAAGCCACGGTGAGGTCTTCTCGGCTGATGGCGCCACCTGAACGCTTTTCGAAATGCAGGGTGTCGCACCAGTCGATGAGCATGAAAACCGATTGGAGAAGGTGGTACCCGTCGGGCCTGCGCCCGGTGATGTGCAAAAACAAATTCAATTTGGCCGGGGCCGGCACATCGTGCAACGTTTTCATGGACGGAGTGTTTCTGTTTTTGAGCCGATCAGCGGTCCAAAGCGATGCGCAGCACGGTTGCGGGAGGCGGCAGGCGACGCTCTGCGGTAATTCGGCCTTGGGCGTGCTGTGAAAGGTCAACTTGCCAACCTGCCGCATCGGCGGGTCGACCTGCCATCCATTCGAACAAGGCTGTGATGGGCAGTTCTGTGCCCGTAAGCCCTTTGGCCAGATGTTGCAAGCTGGTGCTGTCGATCTGCTGTTGGCCCTGTTCAAGGCGGGCAAACTCTGGCTGCCATTGAAGGCGAGCCAAGGTGGTGCCAATCGGGCTGAGCAAAACCATTTGCCCAGATTGGGCAGAGCCCTGCAGTTCAAAGCCGGCACTCAAGGATTCAGGGGGGTCTTTGAGCACTTGAATGGCCAAGCGGCCAGACCAGTCAGCGCCAGGCGTTGAAACTTTGGGTTGTGGTGTGGCGCAGGCCGTTAAAAGCACAAGCCATGACCAAAAGCTCCATCGGCGTAAAACCTGTAACGTCATGGTGCTGGCTACGCAAAAGCCATATTGGGCATGAAGCGACTCATGGTTTGAACTGGAAACGCTTGAGCGTTTCGTTCAAGGTGTCGTTGTCGGACTTCAGGAGCAAACCTTCGCGCCAAATGATCGCCGCCGCGTCGCGTTGCCCCATGACCCACAGCACCTCGCCCAAATGGGCGGCTATTTCAGCGTCAGGCTTGGCTTTGTAGGCTGTCTGAAGCAGTTGCAGGGCTTCCGCCAGCTGACCTTGCCTGAAGGCCACCCAGCCCAAACTGTCCTGAATGTACGCATCGTTAGGAGCCAGCTGGAGTGCTTGTGTGATCAGTAGGCGGGCTTCGGGCAGGCGGATGTTTCGATCGGCAAGAGAGTAACCCAAGGCGTTGAAGGCATGCGGGTCATCGGGTTTTCGCTTCATGAGTTCGCGCAACAAACTTTCCATTTCGTCAAAGCGTTTGAGCTTTTCACAGACCATGGCCAACTCTGACATCAATTCGGTGTTTTGAGGGTTCTGGGCCAAGGTCTGTTTCACCAAGACGTAAGCGCTTGAGGCTTGTTTGTTGTCTCGCAGCCATTGCGACTGCACCAAGGCTTTTCTGATGGCCAGCTCTGGGGTGTTGGCTCTGATCTGCTCCAAAGTCTGGCGGGCTTCGTCCAGCCGGCCCTGTTGGGACAATAAATCCGCTTGTCGGCTGGCCAGTTTGATGGGGTCGGCATCGGCAGGCACTTGCGCCAACCATTGTTGGGCTTGCGTCCATTGGCCCTTGCGTTGGGCAATTTGAGCCAATCCCATCAAAGACTCGGTGAGGCCCGCAGGCGCTGATTTGTCTGTTGCCACAGCGGCCAGCGCCACATGTTTCGTCAGTTTTTGCTCGGCTAATGCCCATTGCCCTGTTTCAAGCAAAAGCAGGCCGTGTACCCACCAAGCATCGGCAAATTCAGGCTGGTCGGTATTGATTTTTTGAAGCTGCTCCAACGCCTGGGTGTATGAAAGCTGGCCTATGAGCAAGCGGGCATAGCCAAGGCGAAGCTCGGGAGGCACAGGGCCTTGCATGGCGCGGCTGATCAAGGGGGAAAGCTCGGTCGGTGCGGCGCCGACCAAACTCAGGGCCAAGATCAAGGGGCCGGAGGCCGTGGCGTCGGCTAACAAGGCTTGGCGGGTAGCTTCAACGGCCAGAGCCAACTGGCCTGCCTCGCGCCTCATTCTGCCCACCGTAGTCCATGCTGATGCGGCTGAGGGGGCTTGTTTTAAGGCAGTTTGGAGGGCTTTCTCGACCGTATCTGCGGCCAGTTTTTTGTCTTGAACGCGTGAGAACACTCTAGGAATTGACGCGATGGCTGTGTTTCTCTCATCGGCAGGCAGTTCTCGGATCGACACGGTCAAAGCCTGCCCGGCCTCATCCAAGCGGTTCAAGGCCAACAAAATTTGCAACAAGTAACGGTTGGCTTCAGAGGACTCGGGCAAGGCGCTTTTCCAGGCCTGTGCGGCTTGAAGCGCGGCATCGCCCGAACGCGACTGGAGTGCAACATCCACGGCCCGTTGGAACAGCAAAGGGTCTCGGGTTTTGCGTGCAGCGTCCAAAATAATGGAGAAGCCACTGCCCGGAGCGCCGCCCCTGACGTTCATTTCGCCCAACAACAGTTGGTAAAAAAGCATGGCGTCCAGCCCGGACTTTTGAGCCGCAGGCCGGTCTTTTGGGGCAGCAGATGGCGCGACGGATTGTGCCCATGCGCTGTGAACGCAAAGAAACATCAACGCGACTCGATACCAGGATTTCATGGCTTCATCATAATCCACGCATCCGCCGCCCAGCGCTGTGCGGCCCTTGTCCCTTTTTTGCGCCAGAGCCCATGCCTGAACTCCCCGAAGTTGAAGTTACCCGTCGCAGTTTTGCAGAACGCATCGCCTCGGCCCACATTTTGGCGCTGCAAATGGGCAAGCCCCTGCGTTGGCCCCTCGGTGTAACTGCTGCCAGTTTGGTAGGCCGGCAAATTTGGGGTGTTCGGCGGCGCGGCAAGTATCTTTTACTCGACCTTGATGAAGGCTTGCTCTTGGTGCACCTGGGCATGTCGGGCAGCCTGAACTTCGCACCCACCCAGCCTGAAGCCGGGCCGCACGACCACATGGACCTGGTGACCGACCGAGGCGTGCTGCGTTTGCACGACCCGCGCCGATTTGGGGCTGTGGTCTGGGCGCCGGGTGAAGACTCGCCCCAAGCGCAAAAGTTGTTAGGCCGTTTGGGAGTGGAGCCCTTGAGCGCTCAATTCGATGTCAGCGCTTTTGCCGAGGCCCTTAAAAAACGACAGACGGCCATCAAGCAAGTTTTGTTGGCGGGCAACGAGGTGGTGGGCGTGGGCAATATTTATGCATCAGAAGCTTTGTTCATGGCGGGCATACGGCCCACCACCAAAGCCGCGCGCTTGTCCAAGCCGCGGGTGGCCCGGTTGCATGCGGCCATCGTGCAGGTGCTGACCCGTGCCGTGGAGCAGGGAGGCAGCTCGCTCAAGGATTTCGTGAGCGCCGAAGGGCGGACCGGCTACTTTCAACTCGAAGCTGCGGTTTACGGCCGTGCGGGCGAACCCTGCCGTGTGTGCGCCGCGCCCATCAAGTCCATGCTGCAAGGTCAGCGCACCACTTTTTATTGCTCTTCATGCCAGAAACCGTGATGACTTTGCCCGAAGGTTTTGCAAGCCGCATGGTGGATTGGCAGCGCCTGCACGGCCGCCAAAGCCTGCCTTGGCAAAACACCCAGGACCCTTACCGCGTGTGGCTGTCTGAAATCATGCTGCAACAAACGCAGGTGAGCACGGTGCTGGACTACTTTCCCCGGTTTTTGGAGCGCTTTCCCGATGTGGCTGCTCTGGCGGCCGCACCGCAAGACGATGTGCTGGCGCTGTGGAGTGGGTTGGGCTATTACAGCCGCGCCCGCAACATGCACAAATGCTCCCTGGAGGTGATGGGGCGTTTTGGCGGGGCTTTTCCGCGCCGTGCCGAAGACTTGCAAACCTTGCCTGGCATTGGCCGATCCACCGCTGCCGCTATTGCAGCCTTTTGCTTTGGCGAACGTGCGGCCATTCTGGATGGGAATGTGAAGCGGGTGCTGACCCGTGTGCTGGGCTATGGCGCGGACTTGGCCATAGCCAAAAACGAAAAAGCCCTTTGGGCCTTGGCGCAAGAGCTGTTGCCCGCGCATGCGGCCGACATGCCGCGTTACACCCAAGCCTTGATGGACTTGGGTGCCACCGTGTGTTTGCCGCGCAAAGCGCAGTGCGAGGCTTGCCCGGTCATCACTGTCTGTCAGGCGCAGGCTCAAGGCAAGCCGATGGCTTATCCGGTCAAAACCCGCAAGCTCAAGCGCAGCAGTGCCACGCTGTGGTTGCTGTGGGCGGTGAACGATCTGGGCCAAGTGTGGTTGCAAAAAAGGCCGGACACAGGCATTTGGGCGGGCTTGTTCAGTTTGCCCGTGTTTGACTCAGAAGTGGATTTGCGGGCTGTTTGGGCAAATGGCAATGAGCCGCAGTACATTGCGCCTTGGAAGCATGTGCTGACGCACCGCGATTTGCATTTGCACCCGGTGCGATTGCACGGCTGCGTCCAGTCCGCGCCGGCATGCGAAGGTCAGTGGGTGGATGCTGACGCGTGGCCAGCGATGGGCCTGCCAGCGCCAATCAGATTTTTATTGTCGACGAATTGAAAGGTACCCCGCTTCGAATGCGGGATAACAGGTGACTCTTCAGAGCGCGTCCAATTCCCGGTGCCGCTTGAGGGTGAGCCAGCGGGTGCCAAAGCTTTGCGCCAGCTGCTCGACCATGAATACCGAGCGGTGTTGGCCTCCGGTGCAGCCGATGGCCACTGTGACATAGCTGCGGTGGTCACGTTCGATGGCCGGAATCCAGTGTTTTAAAAACCCCTCAATCTGCAGCTGCATCTGCACAAACTCTTCGGACTGCCTGAGGTAGGCTTGCACGGGTTCATCACGCCCCGTGAGAGGCTTCAGGGCGCTTTCGTAGTGCGGGTTGGGCAGCATGCGCACGTCAAACACATAGTCGGCATCGGTAGGGATGCCGCGTTTAAAGCCAAAGGACTCGAACACCAAGGTCAGTTGAGCCTTCGGCGCGCTGACCAAAGTCTTGATGTAGGTCTGCAGTTGGGCCGAGCGCAGCAAACTGGTGTCGATGACGTGGGCACGGTCTCGCAGATCAGCAAGCAGGGCTCGCTCAAATTGAATGGTCTCAACAAGCGCTTTGTCGCTTTGTGGTTTGTCTCCCCCTGACAAAGGGTGTTTGCGCCGAGACTCTGAATAGCGGCGCTGCAGCGTATCCGAGTTGGCATCCAGAAAAACCGATTTCACTGTCATGCCCATGTCGCGCAGCAAGGTCATTTGCTCGGGCATCAAATGCAGTGAGTTGGCGCTGCGCACATCGATCGCAATCGCCAAGCGTTGTTCTTTTTGCTGTTGTTCGAGTTTGACGAAGGGGATCAGCAACTCGGGCGGCAGGTTGTCGACGCAGTAATAGCCCGAATCTTCAAGAGCGTGCAGTGCCACCGATTTGCCAGAGCCGGACATGCCAGTGATGAGGATGATGTCCATGCTCAACTTTCTTCGAATTTCTGGTCAGAGGGTTGTGTAAGAGCGCCCAGCATTTCGCGGGCATGGGCCAAAGTGGTGGCAGACAACTTTTCGCCGCCCAGCATGCGGGCGATTTCTCTCACACGTTCTTCGCCTTTCACGCCGCGCACTTGGCTACTGACTTGACCTTTGACCGCTGCTTTGCTCACCAGCAAATGGTGATCGGCGCAGGCCGCCACTTGGGGCAGGTGTGTCACGGCCAGAACTTGGCGGTATTGACCCAGTTGTTTCATGAGGCGGCCCACGGTCTCGGCCACAGCACCGCCAACGCCGGAGTCCACTTCGTCAAAGATCAAGGTGCCGGCTTCGCCCAGCTCGCTCGTGGTCACCGCGATGGCCAGAGCGATGCGTGACAGCTCGCCCCCAGACGCCACTTTGCCCACGGGCCTTGGCGTGCTGCCCTCGTGGCCTGCCACCAGAAAACTGACTTCTTCGAGACCGTGTTGCGCGGGAGCATCCAAGCTTTGCAACTGCACTTCAAAGCGGCCGCCTTGCATGCCCAGTTGCTGCATGGCGCTGCTGACCGCTTGGGCCAAGGGCTTGGCCGCTTGCTGGCGCTGGCGTGAAACCGCTTTGGCTGCTTGCGTGCAAGACATTTGTGCCGTTTCTGCGGCCTTTTGCAAAGCAGCCAAATCAGCTGCAGCGTCGAGCTGGGCCAGCTCTTTGTGCCAGGTCTGCAATACCTGTGGTAATTCGTCGGGGGTCTTTTTATAGCGGCGGGCCAGAGACAACCAAAGACCCATGCGCTCGTCTAGGCGGCTCAACTGCGCTGGGTCCAGATCGGTTTTTCTCAAATAACTGTGCAGGCTGTGGGCCACGTCTTCGGCTTGGGCTTGGGCCGAATTGAGCACCTCGGCCAAGGCGTTGAATTCCGGCTCAAATTGCCCGAGTGACTGCAGAGTCTGGATGGCGCGAGACAGCTGGCGCAGAGCACCGCTTTCGCTGTCGTTGTCACCGCCTTCGAGCAGCAGCGTGCCTTGGTTGGCCCCATCCATCAAGGCTTGTGCATTGGCCAAGCGGCTGTGCTGGGTGCTCAGCTCTCGCCATTCGTCCATTTGCGGGTTGAGCTTTTCCAACTCACCGATTTGCCAGGCCAGCCGCTCGCGCTCGTTGGCCAGCGTGCTTTGTGACTGCTCTGCATCAGCCAAAGCTTGCTGCGCTTGCCGCCAGCTTTGCCAAGAGGCTTTGAGGTGGCGGGTGTCGATGCCGGCGTAAGCGTCCAGCAGTCCGCGTACCGCGTCAGGCCGAGTCAGACTTTGCCAGGCGTGCTGGCCATGAATGTCCAAAAGCTGCTCGCCCAGCTCGCGCAGTTGCGTGGCGGTGGCCGGGCTGCCGTTGATCCAAGCGCGGCTTTTGCCAGCGGTGTCCACAGTGCGCCGCAGCAGCAAAGAAGCGTTGGTATCAAAGCCCGCCGTCTCAAGCCAAGTTTGAATCGCGGGCGTGGGGTCGAATTCGGCGCAAACCTCACATCGGCTGGCGCCTTCTCGCACCACGCCCGATTCGGCTCGGGCGCCCAATGCCAGTTGCAGCGCATCAATCAAGATGGATTTGCCGGCGCCCGTTTCCCCCGTCAGGACGCTGAAGCCTGGCGTCAAGTCAAGCTCTAAAGTCTGCACGATCACAAAGTCGCGCAAAGTGATGTGCGTCAGTGCCACGGCTTAAGCGCCCTCATTCCAGTGCATTTTTTTGCGCAAGGTGTCAAAGTAGTTCCAACCCGCAGGGTGCAAAAACCGCACCCTGTGCTCGGAGCGCTTGACGACAATCCGATCACCCAAAATCAGGTCGGCCAGCGACTGCATGTCGAAGTTGGCGCTGACATAACGCCCTGCCACGATCTCGATGCTGATCTCGGACGACTCGGGCAACACAATGGGCCGGTTAGACAGCGTGTGCGGTGCTATCGGGGCCATGACCCAGCCGCCGATTGCAGGGTGCATCAAAGGGCCACCCACCGACAAAGAATAGGCGGTGGAACCTGTGGGCGTGGCGATGATCAGTCCGTCGGCGCGTTGGTTTGAAACAAAACGGCCATCGACCTCGACCCGCAACTCCACCATGCCCGAGGTGCCGCCCCGGTTGACCACCACGTCGTTCATGGCCAAAGCGTTGAAAACGCTACGCTGGTCGCGCATGACGTGGGCCTGAAGCAGGCTGCGGTCTTCGGTTTGGTAGTGGCCCTGCAGCATGGGCAGCAACACATCCTGGTAGCTTTGCAAGGGGATGTCGGTGATGAAACCCAGTCGCCCTTGGTTGATGCCTATCAGCGGCAAATTGAACTGGGCCATCTGGCGGCCAATGCCCAGCATGGTGCCATCGCCCCCAATGACCAAGCCCAGATCACACTGTTTTCCAATCTCCGTCATCTCCAGCGCAGGGTACTGGTTCATACCTGTGTGCGAGGCCGTTTCTTGGTCCAGCACCACGTCGCAGCCTTGCCGCGTTAAGAACTGGGCCACGTCGTCCAGGGCGCGGCGCGAACTCTCCAGCGCCCCACCGTGAGCGGTGGTGTGGTATTTACCAAAAAGTGCAACGTGACGAAACTTGGATCTCATTCTCAAATTACATCATTAAAATGACCGCATGCTAGATGATCGTGCCAAGTTATTGCTCAAAGCCCTGGTTGAACGCTATATTGCGGATGGTCAGCCTGTGGGCTCTCGCACGCTCTCCAAGGCCTCGGGCCTTGACTGGTCGCCTGCCACTATCCGCAATGTCATGTCTGACCTTGAAGAGTTGGGGCTGATCGCCAGCCCCCACACTTCGGCCGGGCGCATCCCGACCAGCCGGGGCTACCGCCTGTTTGTGGACACCATGCTCACGGTGCAGCGCGATGGCCTCGAAACCCCCGCCCTGATTCCCGATCAGCCGCAAAAGGTGATCGCCAGCGCGGCCAACTTGCTGTCCAGCCTCTCACATTTTGTGGGCGTGGTCATGACGCCGCGCAGGCCGTCTGTTTTTCGGCATATCGAATTTTTACGTCTGTCTGAGCGGCGCTTATTGGTCATCATTGTCTCGCCCGAAGGCGATGTGCAAAACCGCATCTTGTTCACCGAGACCGATTACTCGCAAAGTCAGCTGATCGAAACGTCTAATTTTTTGAACACCCACTACGCTGGTATGGCCATCGAACAGGTGCGCAGCCGTGTGCAGCAAGAGTTGGTCAGCCTGCAAAGTGAAATCGCCACGCTCATGCAAGCGGCTGTTCAGGTCAGCACAGAAGCTTTGGCCGAAGACCAAAATGAGGTGGTCATTGCCGGTGAACGCAACCTTTTGTCGGTGAGTGACTTTTCCAGTGACATGGGCCATTTGCGCCGGGCGTTTGATCTGTTTGAACAGAAAACCCAGCTCATGCGCTTGCTGGACGTGTCCAGCCAAGCCGAAGGCGTTCGCATCTACATTGGCGGAGAAAGCCAGATCGTGCCCATGCAAGAGCTGTCGGTTGTTAGCGCGCCTTATGAGGTGGATGGCCAGGTTGTCGGCACTTTGGGCGTGATTGGCCCAACCCGTATGCCCTATGACCGTATGATCCAAATCGTCAACATCACCTCGCGCTTGGTGAGCAACGCTCTGAGCCAGTCCAAATAAGCGTTTGAGGCCCACTACAATCAAGTCTTCGGTTGGGGCGTTAGCTCAGTTGGTTAGAGCAGAGGACTCATAAACAACTTAAGAACTTAAGTTGTCTATAAATCCTCAATGAAATCAACGGGTTACAGCGCCACAGTTGTCAAAATTTGCTTCCACACCGCTTCCACACTTTGCTGAAAATTTAAGCAGTAAAGTTGGAGTGGCCCAGAGCCTAGAATCAGTATGTTTTAAGGGGCGTTAGCTCAGTTGGTTAGAGCAGAGGACTCATGAAAATTGTGCACCGAGGTAGGAAACTCTTCGTGTGAATGACGTCAAATTCGGTGAAAGCTAAGTGCAGTGATGCATACGCCAATGCCGAGCGAAGCTAGGTGCGAAAGCACCCTGAACGTGTAGAGACTAGACGGCGTCCACCTAAAGCGCAAGCCATGGTGAAGGCATAGTCCAGGGAGTAGTGAAAGCTACACAAACCAGAATCCTTTGGTCGACAGTTCAAGTCTGTCACGCCCTACCATTTATTACTCATGAACGGTTCTCTCAACCGTTCATGTATCCCGTTGCGGGCCTGTAATGGCGCCATTCCTGAAAAAGTCTCTTGGCCGTAGATGGCCGAGAAATCGGGAGTGGCCCATTTTTTGGCCCGAAATCTCTCTCTTTCTCTGTTTTCTCTTGGTCGTGCCCAAGAGGAAAGCCTAGGATTTATGCGGGTTCGGGCAAGGAAGTTTGATGTGAATCTTGCCCCTCATGATTGACCAGACAACAAAAAATCATCGTTGACTTGAGGTTACGGCAGAGCCCAACCAGGCTGATTGCGGAATACAACATGGACCGCCTCTAATGGCGGCTTAATCAAACACCGGTCGTATAGAGCGCGCTCACCTTCCAAGCCTAATCTTCAGCCACCTCAGGTATTCATTTCTTTCGCCACCAGCTTGACGATCCGAGCGCGAGATACTGCCCTGCGGGCCACCAAGGCCCCCTCGCCGGTCTGTTGTAACCATTCAAAAAAACGTTGACTGGCGTGTCGCGTCTGCGAGTCGTCTCGACAGTTGGCCAAGAAGGCGAATTGCATCTTCTGCACGTCATCCGCTACGAACACCCCAAAGGGGCCGCTCACCACCGTAGCGTCTGGAAATCCCAGAAGCGACGTAGCCTGGGTTTCCGTAGCGCCCCGGTGACAGGCGATCAAATGCAATGGCCCATGCGCAGAAGTCAGCAACTCGATACGCTGATGATCCTCTAGGAAGGGCCTTCCCACTAACTCGCGCGCGGCGGCCACGCCGAACGCGGCCGGAATTGCGTGAACCACAACTGCAACGTCTTTGCCATCCAGCTTGACCACCACGCCTCCGTCCACGGCCTTGGCACCTTTGAGCCCACTCAAGGCCGTTTTGAGCGTCGACTCCATAGCCATTTTTCGTTGACGGAAGTCAAGTCGAGTCCAATCCAGGGCTGCGCCAACATCAAAGCGCGCCGATGCGCCAGCCAACACACCCCGTTGTGCCAGCGAGATCAGGGCATCCGAGAGCGCCTCGAATACACGCTTTTTCGCATCAGCCACGGTTTTAACCTCGCCGCCGCGAAAGGCCGTCTGCCGCGAAAGATAGTCCTGAAAGCGCCGGTTGCGTTTGCCTGCCGCTCCCTTGGCATCGGCCACGTTCGGCAGCGCTACTAGGCGCACCTTGGCCTGCGCCGAGCGAAGGCCCTCCATGTACTCCGCATGGCAAATGCCGATATCCTGCTTGCCTGCGGCCCAACCCGCATTGCCGTTTGACAGAACAATGAGTACATCGCAATCGCGAACAGCCTGTAGACAGGTATCCCAACTGTCTTGTGTGCCTCCGGCCGGCGGTGCGTCTTCGTTGATCCAGACCTCGAACAGCCTTCTCCCCAGCACGTGGGCGGATTCGATTTCGGCCTTCAGTTCCTTTCGTAGGTCAGTCAGTTTGGACTTTGTACCTGTGGGGAACGCGTCGAGACATCGGCTGGACAGCATTACTTTTATGAGTGATTTAGCCAAGAAGCACTCCTGATTGATTGTCTACTGATTGACAGTACGCAATTCGGGATGCCGACGTCAGCTAGCAAGCATTCCGTGCTCGTCACTACCAAACCTGCATGCGGAAGAGACGTCCCTTATCGCCCTCGTCGTGCAGGTTCAGCACAATCTCGTCGGGAGAAAATACGGGTACCTCTGCCTCTACGCGAGGCGGCATATCGGAGTCGATCAAAGTAATGACTGACTGCACGCCAAGCTCAGCATACTCACGGATGACCTTGAGAAGGTTAACCTTCTTGCGGTCGTCCAGCGACTCGAACACACCGTCGTGATAAACGAAGTGAGGAAACCTGTCCTTAATGTGAGCACGCAGCACAGCTAGATCAAAGGCTATGCACAGCAATTTCCGGTAGGTATGCCCCAGATCGGCACTCGTGGCCTTGCCCTTTTCGTTGAGAATCTCGGCCCGAAACTCTAGGTGTCCGTTCGCGTTCGGAGAGACGCTTAGCAATGCCTTGTGAGCCAGGACTTCTTCGATGATCTCGCTGAAGTACACGCGGATCACTGAAAAAAGACTGGCTTTATCCGTATTCTGCGATTCAACGTCCGTCTCAATCTGCGACTGCAGATGCACACAGGCCTCCGTAAGTGCACGAATCTCCGTACGCAGCTCTTGCAGTCGGCGCAAGAAGCCCCGCTGCTTCTCAAGCGTTGCAATGTCAGCGCGCAGCGTCACGAGATCGTCAGTAACTTGCTTGTACTTGGCGAACACGTCAGTGCTGCTAAGAAAGTCTAATACCCCCGACCGACGTTTGCCGAGGTCATCAAGTTCCTCTGCAACGGTCTTCAGCTCGGCCTCGATCTCAGTGCGCTCCTCTTGCAGATATCCGCGCCGCTCTTCCGTGATGGCGCGATTGAAGGCGATGAGCTGGCTGAAGTCCTTCTTGATCTGTCCAGAGAAAAGGATGCCTACTTCGTTGAACAGCTTCTCCGCTTGATCGGGCTTGAAAAGTATTTGGTCTTCCTCCAATGAGGTAACGATTTTGCGGCGGGCCTGGTGGAGCGAATAGCGGCGTGCGTTCAGCTCAGCGACGCGCGCGTTGATCCCCTCCACGAGCTTCTCAGTTTGATCTTTGTCCTGCTCACGGAAGTCGAAAGCGTCAAGAAGTTGCTGCTTTTTGTCAGCATCCTTCTGCTTCAATAAAAGGATGCCCTCGATCTTGCTCAGGTCATCGACTGATCCGCCCAGTTCCGCCTGTACTGTTTGCGCGATGGCCTTTTTATCTTCCAGCTCTTCTAGTTTCGAGTAGTACTCCTCGATCAGCTTGTGATCAAAGCCAAGGATGTGTGCAACGTACGGCTTCCAGTCCTTGTGCTTCCCAATGGCGAACCGCCGCAGTTGAAACACGTCCTGGTAGTCGTCCTGCCCACGCAGCTGGTAGCCAAGTCCCTTTCGGAAGTCCCATGGTGAGACGGCGCGCCAATCAAGGAGTCCGTCGAGCATCTCCCGAGCGCGGTCAAACGACAAATTGAAGTGATCCCAGTCGGCTTCGGTTAGGTCCGTGAAGTCCTGATGTGCGGCCTCGTGCTTCTTAAAGCTGATCTTTGTGTGCTCGCTCACACCTCGCCGGACAGTAAGGTAGGTGGCGTCAGAGAGTCCAATCTCCAGGAAAAATATGAAATCCTTAAAGGCGTCTTCCTGCTTGAAAAGAAAGAAGTCCTTGTCGCGTCCGGCCAGGAAGCAGAAGTCGATCATGCGTCCCAGTGTGGTCTTTCCGAGGTTGTGCGTGTCCTTGTCCTTGTTCTTCGGCACCCTGATTTCTGCAAGGACCACGTTCAGGCCTGCACGGAACTCGATCGGCCCGAAAATATCGGGCTTGTTGCTGTATAGCCTAGAGAGCTTCATTGGGCCCCACGTATTCGATAGCATCGGTCTTGGGCTGGTACTCGACCAGTCCAAGCAGGAACAGAAAGTTGAGTGCTGGCAGGAAGAGAACATCGCCGCCTGTGACCGCCTTTTTGGCGAATGTGCGTAGGTCGCCGTAGCGATCAAAGCGGCGCTTGCGCAAATGCTTCAGCAGAAGAAGGGCTACGTTCACGACTGTGCGATCAGGATGGGAGTGCTTAGTAGGTCGTAGCATCTTCACCCTCCCCAATGTCACAATTCCAGTACATGTAGAAGAGCATAACGCGCGTCAAGGTTTTGTTAGCGCGCAGCAGAGGATCGCGCTCCAGGAGCAAGCGCACGAGATGATTCATTACCTCGTCAAATGTTTGATAGTCCTTCCGCTTTCCGATGATGCTGAGCTGAAACTCTTCAACTACGGATTCATATAGGCCTAAAAGATCTGCGTTTTCGGGTGCAGCAAGGAAGGCCTTCACCTGGGCCGTATCTTTTAGGTACCGCCGGCGAAGCTCCTTCGCGTACTCCGGAGTCATCTTGTTGAGGATGTTCTTCGTTTCGTATTTCGTCCGATCCGTCGGTGGTGTATCGACAACACTCGCCGTGCTTTTCAGATGGCGAGCAAGAGCCTGTACAACCTCGGAAAGCTGATCGGGGCTCACAATTAGAGGCGAATCAATCGGGTCGAGATTGACTTGCGAGGCAACTGCAGGGAAGTCCTTGAGCCAGCCCTCAAGCTGCTCAATCCCACACAGCATGATCGACGGCTCTGGTATGCCGCACTCTTTAGAGATGCGCGCGCGAATGCTGCTCTCTGCCCCGCCCGTCAGCTTGCGATTGGCGAACAACATGTAGTGATCCAGTTGCTTTGCCACCCTTAGCTTTTTGATGCGCTGGATTTCTTCGCCGATGATGTTATTTGTTGACTTCGGATTGAAAAAGTCGGTCTCGGAGAAGCTACGGTTGTAGCCGTAGGTGTGCTTGGCCTGAACGATTACGGTTCCGCTCCACGGAGCTTGGCTGCTTGGCAGCAGTTCTGCGGTACCTACGAATTTGGCATCGCGTCCGCCGTCGGGGCCCTTCGCAAAGCCTTGGGTTGCCATACCTAGAAGGCGTCGGCACAGCGCTACGACAAGCTCTTCAAACCGTGTGTCTCCCAAGTCTTCGTAAGCGTACTTCATGCGATCGCGGCTTCTGCCGTCCTATTTCCCGGCATCAGGCAGACCTCTTCGTTGTTAGGGCAAGTGTCTCAATCTTTTGGGCCAGAACTTCGCCCGGATGGCAGGCTTTAGCAGTCATCGGGTACCTTTTTGGGGAACCGTGCAGTCGCTCTGGCTCCACCTTTAGTTTATGTTTTAGTTGAAAATACGCCGTCACGAAGCACGTCATTCGTGAATTATGCCTAAGTGCTTGAAGCGCGAGAAGTCGCCAAGCTTTGAATATCGCGGTGCCCATTGGGGCCGTTTCTATTGGTGCATTCGCTTGGCGCGTGAATTCGAAGGCGCAGGGCCTGGGTCCGATCGCTGGCCCCGCAGTTCACCGGCTCATTCAGTCGTCGGCGATGGCCTGAAACTTTGCATGCTGCTCACTCCATAGGGCCGGAATGGTGTGTTTGGTGAACCAATGTAAGTTCAGCCCCTTGGGCTGGGTGCCTTGAAGGATGCTGTCAATGATTTTGGGATCCAGCAGCGTCAAGCGCATGCATTCGTTGACCGTGGCCTGATCCAGGCCCTCCTGCCTGGCAATTTCAACGCCACTGCGAACGATGCCCTCGTCGATCAGCCGCTGCCAGTAAAAGGCCCGCGTGAGCCCTTCAACCAGTTTGGTGTCCGGTAGTTGAGCGTGGTCTTTGGGTAGTTGAGCGTGGTCTTTGATCACCTGGGCGACGTTTTCCGGGGGCTCAACAACGCTGCGCCCACCGCGTTTGACGAACTTCAGTGGGATGAAGGTGCTGAACTCCACGTGATTCGAGGTGGTGGCCACGCTGTGGCTCACCGACTGTGCGTTATTCATGCAATCTCCAATTCACGCAGGTCATATTCCAGTTGTTCATATCCGGCCAGGTTCTTGGGCGGAAGGCCGATCAGTGCACCCCAGGCTTCAAATCGCCAGTCCACATGCAAGCCTTCCGGGGCGACGGTGATGCGCTTGATCAGCGTGCGCACGATGTCTTGTTTGGCTTGCGTGGCCAACTGGTCCCATATGCCCGCCGTGTTTTTGAAGAACAAGACCATGGCTTCAGGTTCGGTCAGCTTGGGGTTGAGGCTGTACACCTGCTCCCAGCATTTGTGAACCATCTGACCGGATCGCAACACTTCGAGCACCTTCTCCATCACGGATTTCTCTATACCCGCCGCAGGCAGATTGGCAAATTCCACGGTGCCAGCCCCCATTTTTTGGTTCTTGTTGACCACGTAGTAGCGGTACAGCTTGCCGCTGGTCTTGCGGGTGGCCATCGGCAGGTAGAGGTCTCCATCGGCCGTGAACATCATCCCGCGCAGCAAGAAGCCGTGCCTGCACTTCTGACCGAAGGTGTCGCGAGCCCGATCTCGGCTGTTCTGGGCCATGATCTCTTGCACACGGTCCCATTGCGACTGGTCAATCAGGGCCTCGTGTTGGCCTGGATAAAAGTCGCCCTTGTGCCCAATATCGCCGATGTACAGACGGTTGTGCAGGATGGTGTAAAGGGCCTGCTTGCTCAGTGGCTTGCCGTTTTTGCTCGTGACGCCTTGCTCTACGAGCTGCTTGACCATGAGAGTGGTCGACCGTGTGGCGACAAACGAGTCAAAGATTTGCCGCACAACCTCGGCCTCCTCTGGCACCACCACCAACTTTCGGTTGTCCACGCAGTAGCCCATCGGCACTGGTCCGCCCATCCACATGCCTTTGCGCTTGGAGGCGGCGAATTTGTCGCGGATGCGCTCGCCGGTTACCTCGCGCTCAAATTGCGCAAAAGACAGCAAAACGTTGAGCATCAAGCGTCCCATGGACGTGGCCGAATTGATCTGCTGTGTGACTGAACTGAAGCTGGCCTTGTACCGATCAAAGAGCTGAATCATCTTGGCAAAGTCAGCCAGTGACCGCGAAAGTCGGTCGATCTTGTAGACCACCACAATGTCGATCTTGCCGTCCTGGATGTCTTGCAACAGGCGCTTGAGGCCCGGGCGGTCCATATTGCCGCCGGTGAACCCTGGGTCTTCGTAGTTGTCCTCGACTTGTTCCCAGCCCTCGGCGCGCTGACTGGCGATGAATGCTGCGCCAGCTTCACGCTGCGCATCAATGGAGTTGAAGGCTTGATCTAGCCGTTCGTCCGATGAGACGCGGCAATACACCGCGCAGCGCTTGGGAGTGACTTGTTGCGTCTCGCTCATGCCTTCTTGCCTTTCAAGCCAAAGAAGGCCGGTCCGGACCACTGTGTGCCGGTGATTAACTTGGCAATGGCCGACAGGCTCTTGTACCGCTGGCCGTCGAATTCATAGCCACCAGTGGGTAGCACCGTGACCTTGTATTTGTGGCCATCAAATTCACGAAAGAGCGTGGTGCCCGGGAGTAGTGTCCGGGTGGATGGGGCAGCGGTCTTGATCTTCGAGAACCGGGCTCCGTAGTCGGCCAGCATGTCGCGTGTGCCGGTGGGCAGTGCGCCATAGGCCTGCTCTTGCAGCTTGTAGATCAAGCGTGACTCGATGTGCGTGCGATTGGGCCGCGAAGGCCGGTGCACAAAGAATTGATCCCACAGGGCCCAGAGCTCGGGCATTTTCATATTCGGGAGCGCGTGGAGTTGTTCGGATATTTGGCCGGTGCGAAAGATGTCGCGCATCGGCGGGGCGGTGTTTTTCAAGGTTGTGACTCCAGGTGTGTAGACGGGTTTGCATTGACGCTCTGGTAGGCATGGAAGTCGAGGAACTTGTCTCGATCAGTCGCATATACCCAACTGCTGTGCGCCTGTGCGAGGGCCTGGTGTTGATCTACGACCGCTTTTGCGATCAGGTGAGCGATTTGCGAGAGGGAGAGATACCCACTTTTCTCGGCCGGATTGCCTTGGACTGGGTTTTGAAAGTGGTTCATTGAGGGGCTTTGATTGATCAAATCTGACCTCGGAAATCGTAGCCAAAACACCCAAATTCGAGTCGTTGTTTTAGAGGCCCATCAACGCGCTTGAGAGCACAAAGCCGCATGAATCCTGGCTTTTTCTGAAACCTCCCAGCATCCATGCGGCTTGGAGCGACGGTTTTGACAGATTTCTGAAAGACTGTATATTTATCCAGCAATCCGGCAAAAATCACCAAAAGCCCCAGGACGAAGGACCAAGGGTTCAGACGCCTCATTGCCCAACGAAAAACTACTTGGAGACATTCGTGAGCCGTAACCAAACCTACGCCGACATATTGCTGAGCCTGCCTGTCGACGACACCCTCAAAACCTTCATCGAGCGCCATGCCTTGCCCATGCCCGAGGGCTGGGCATGGAGCGACACGGTGCAGACCTCAAGACGACTGATCGGGCTGATTCAGGCGCACCCCGTTGTAGCCATGCGAGACCGCATCGTGGCGGGGTTGCATGCCAGTACGCTGCTGGCTTACCCACTGGGCAAACAGGCCATGTTCCAAGCCGCCCATGACCGCCCGGCCGAACTGGTGGGCCTCATTGCCTGCAAGAGTGATCTGCACCGGGCCTTCTGGCTGTACGTCCACCACCCGGCACTGTTCGAGGCCGCAGCGGAAATCGAATACCTCGACCACCATGGCCAGCAAGCCCAGCAACATGACCTGGGCCTGAAGCGAACCATCAAGCGCGACGAGGTGTCGATCGCCGCATTCGGTGATGCCATCAAAGGCTTCTACCAGCGGGAGCTGGGGTGTGGCGAAGTGTGCGTGGTCAATGTGCTGGACCGGGCGCGCGGCACGCAGCTGATCTCCATACATGCCAAGGACCTGGCCACGGCCAAGTTGGAGTTCGAAGGCAGCCAGTTACAGCGGAGGGTGGGAAGTCCGAACATTCACATGGTGCTCGAGTACGCGCAGGCCACCGGCGTGGCTCGCACCATCATCCGTGGCGGGGCCAAGTACCACGCCATGCTGTGTGAGGCCTTTGCAAGGCATTTGCTTGGTGTGGATGCCGATGCTCAGCGGATCCAGACGCCACGCCTGAACCTGTCCACGCTGCGCTTGGGGCTGAACATTCCGCAGGCGATTGATGACGGATTCGTTGGCCTGCAGGTCAAGAGCGTGACTGTGGTCAGTGAATGCCGTCAACTCAAGATGGAGTGCACGTCCAGTGCGGCCAGCGATCAGCGCTGCGTGACGGATCTGCTGCACGATTACTTCGGCGCAGAAAACCCACTCGCACGCGGCTGGACCATCCAGGCAGCGGTGCTCAACTTCTATCTGGCGCCGATGCAGGGCAAGAGCCGATGTCAGGTGGTCAGTGTGGAGATCACCAGCAAGGGGCGACTGAACCTGCACAAGTTCGATGAGAAGCTCCGTGCGCAACTCGAGGGCTATTTGGTCCAGTTGGGCATCCTGAAGGCGCAGCAGGTGCTCAAACCCGACCGGGAGCAGGAACAGCCTGAGGTCATGGCCAGCAGCTTGTTCGAGTGAGGTGTGAATGGAGTTGACACCCAATCAGCAGGCCATCAGCTTGGCCGCCTTGATGTTTCTGCGGGGCAGTGCATCATTCGAGAGTAGCCTGCACGATGAAGAAAAAGCTGCACTGCAGCTTCTCAAGCAAGCGAAGGCTGTGGTGGCTGTTGTGGCCAACAGCCGGGATGCTGAATGCGCATTCTGCGGCATGTACCGTGGTCCGATCTTCAGGAGTGATGAAGGGCTCATGGTGCAGTGCCCGGACTGTGGCCCGTTTGCGCTGGATCCGGCCAGTCAGCGCAGTTGGCGGCTGGACGACGAATGGTTGATCCGCAAGTTGCGCGGCGCTTTGGAAATTTCGCCGCATGCAGCCTTCACGCAAATTGTCGATGGCGTGTGGGACATTGGGCGGCACAAGAAGCGGCCGGTGGTGTTGGCACGCCGTATTGATCTGGTGGAGCGCCATGGGCTGCGGATTTTTCATGGACCCGAGCCGCGCAGTCAAAGCTGGGTGATCACGCCACGGCCTTTGGTGCGGGCACCACTGGAGCCGCTGGCTGGAACAGCCACGTGGTGGCAACTGGAAGACCGGTTCGCCTTGCACGGTTTGGCATTGCGATTGCTCGATCCGGATCATGGTGAAAAAACCGATGACTTGCAGGACAACACACCAGGCGAGGCTTTCCATGGGCCGTTCACCGAAGACTTCACCTGGGTGCATCTGGAAGGGTGGCCGTACGGCCCCATTCGTTTGACCGAAGCCCAGGCACATCTTTTTTCGGCACTCTGGAAGCACCGCAATCAGCCGCAGTCTGCTGAGTTCCTCATGAGAGAAGCTGGGCTCGCCAGTGAGCGGCCGATAGATGTTTTCAAGGTGAAGGCTGCAAACCGTGGTGACCCGGTATATGAGGGACCGTTACAAGCGTATGAGCTGTTGGTCAGTAGGCAGCGAAGGCATGGCCTGTATCGCTTGAAACTGTGAGCAGATGAAAACAATCGCGCTAGCTCTTGCGGCACTTCGATTCAGCCAAAGTTGACGGGCAGTGGACGCCTGTGGGGCATAGTCACCGTAGAAACCAGTGGAGAAGAAATGAATCGTTTTGTTTAGTCATTACCGTAGTCGGGCTCGTACTTAATCTCGATTTCTTTGGTTTCAATGAAGTCATCTATGATTCCGGCGGCATTGACGGCCGCATCTCCAACCAAAGACAGGCCGCAAGTGGGGCAATGAAATTCAGAGGGGGAGTAAGCTCGTTCGATGATTTCATAACCATAGTCGGCCTCATCTTGATCTTCGGCCTTGTCTTCCCATGTCAAGTCGCCTGCTGCCACCCCCCAGGTCTTACATGCAGGGCACTCGTGCGACCAATACTGCGAGTACAAATAGTGGAAGTCGTTGTAGTTGGCTGGCAGCTTTAGGGTTTCTGCGCGGAAGAGCTTGAATTTGTCGCGCCCTAGCTTGCCGTTCTCGGTTTTTTTGAATTCAGAGGCGTGGTGGATCACCCGTTGTTTTGCAGCATTCGTCTCTGCCTGTCGGTGTGCTTTGAGTAGCGCCTTGGGAGCTCTAGCATCTGCTCCCAGCCACTCCTGAAGGTCCATGTCCATGCTTTTTAGGATCAGGTCCGCCGCATTCCAAAAGTCACCTTCCCATCCGTCGTATGGCATGGCAGCGCAAGCTGCCTCGCCAGAGTGTAGTTCAGCGTTTCGGCGGTCAGCCAGCTTTTTGCAACTCTCGATCACAGGTGTCGAGAAGTGCGGCACCGTATGATTGAGGCGAGCATAAGCTACCGAAGCATTGATGGTGCGTACTTTGGTGCTGGTAGTGATGCCGCAGGCTTCTAGCAGGCTGTTGGTGTTCTCGGATTCAACCACCAAGGAAGGATGAATTCCCGCAAGCTGCGCCTTGGCCAGTAGCTCCAAGGCACCAGCGGCCCACAGCTGGCATTCTGTTTCGAGTGAAGCCTGCTTGGCGTCAACGCTTCGCTTGGCCAAGAGCTTGGATTTTGCTAGCAGAGCATCGTACGATAGGGCTATGGGGATTGGCAGCCTAATCCCCTTTTGGGAATTTTTAAAGAAGTCCTTTTTAGTGATGCTGCTCATGCGGTTCCTTCCATGACACTGACCCGATACAGAATGCGATTAGCAGATTTGGTGGCGTCGGCTCGACGGTGAAGCATTTTCCAATTGTCAATGACCAGCACTGAGCCTGGCCCCCAATTGTGGGTGTGACTCGGTTCCAAGTCTTGATCCAAGAGCTTCTGCATCAGGGCCTTAGCCCGTGTCGTAGCTCCCTCCATGCAGCCTGGATCGAATCGAGGAAATGATTGACGTTTGGCTGTTATCGTGGCGTAAAAAGACTTAGACCCAGTACGTACTAAGAAGGGCTCCGACTGGGCTTCATCTTTCAGGATTTTTGGGATTAGCGTTGAGGCTTTCAGAAGCTCGGTGCAGGCTGTTTCGGTGGTACTCTGGTGCATGCCCATAATCAAGTAGCGAGCAGGTTCTATCCTGTGAGCCAAGTCCATATGCCAGGGCTGTTGGCCAGTACCTGTGATTCGACTCAGGGAGCAAGGGGTGGCTTCATGCTTTTTTAAGGGTATGAGCTCGTCCACTAGCCTTCGGTTCCGGGTGGGCACCGGTATCCCTAAGGCACGTCCAAGTCCTAGCAATATGAGCTTAAAGTCATGGCTCTTTGACGCTTGGCTATACAGAGAAATCCATCCACGGGCATCCAGTGTTGCTCGTTCTTCTTGAGTTAGTTGACCAACTGTATGAATAGTTGCGGTCACACTATGCCCTTTTTCACGCGCTCCCACTCGTGCTTCAGGAGCGTCTGCATGTGCGCAACTACCTTGTCTCGGGCAGCGTAGAAATCCTTTTTTGCTTTCTCTTTTTGCTCTGGCGTTTCGTTGGGCGGTGGGTTCGCTGATGCATCGCTAAGCGACCCTAGCAGCGATACGAGCTTGTTGTGTTCTTCCTCTTTGGGATTGAGTCGCAGCTTTATGCGAATGCCTAGCTCAGTGCCCCGGAAGTTGTACTGTGCTATGTCCTCAAAGTTCTTCGCTGCGTCCGCTGGTGAAATATCTTTGTTTGGTCGATTTAATTCATTCAACCGTGCCATTACGGTCAGAAATTCGGACATGTCTTTGCGCAGCTCATCAATCCAGATCTGTCGCTTCGCAGATACGTTATCGGCGGCTGTTCGCTGCGCGATAGTTTTTTGAAGGTCTGTCTGTCGCTTCGCGATGAGCCACTGCAGAATAGGCCCAACAATCATTGCAACAAAAGCGACGAACGCAAGAGTCCCTTTATTGATGACCTCTACCCACCACGCTGGGTCAATCGGTGCCGACATCTCGAATGCTCCTTAAATGTTGACCTTGTATTTTCAATCCATGATGTTCCACAATTTCATTGCGTTCCGAATGCGTAAACCTGTGTGTCAATCTCAGAGTGGGTTATCTGTTAATTCTGTTTTGCAACTGTGTGCAGGTCGAGATGACTTCGTCGAAGCTTGGCTGATGAGTGGATAGCAACCCATCTTCCAGCATGGCGGCGTAGTCCATTTTGAGTGCTTCTAACGCAGCGCCCTCAGGAATGATCTGAATTTCAGTGTTGACGGCTGCCTTGTAGTCGATCAAATTCTTCTCGACATCTTTTTCAGCAAAAAACATGGACTTGTGTTCTGCCACTGCGCGGGCAAGTTCAAGGTCATCGATCGCTACTTGAGCATGTCCCGAGTTGGCCATCGCGGCCAGGTCATACCAGTGTCGTGAATAACGCTCACCGCGCAGACGACCTTGTCGGCAGTACACGTGAGCGGCCGTGGCCTTTTCCCAGAAAGTGCGTTCAGCGGCCATCACCAAGGGTTGAGCCGTTGGGAACACGATCCCATTAATTGCCGGTGTCATGTCACATGCGACGGCGTGTCGTTGGTGAGGTTCGCCCGTGGCTCGGCCACCAAACTCCAGCTGAATGGTGGATGCCGCATAGCCCGTGCCGACCTTGATGGGCTTGTAGGCCAAGATCAGCTTTTCTTTTTCATTGCCAGCAAGTGACAAGCTGGCCTGCACCCCATCACGCTGCAGGGCCGACAGCAGGATCGGAAGCACTTCGCCCTCAATCCATTGGGGCAAACGATCACGAACCCGGTCTGTGATCTTTTTGGCTTGACTCGCTGAAGCCGGGATTGGATTGCCATCGCGCAGCAGCTCCGGAACCACCTCGCGGATGTCGTAGGTCAGGTCGATGTCCTCCGAGAAGCGGTCAATGATCTTGTAGACCTTGGACAGCGACGTGCCACCCTTGAAGGTCAGCTTGTCCGCAAGGGCTGACTCATAGATGGCAGACAGTGTCCACACCACCCAGATATCTTTTTCCAGAAGATGCGGAGGGCGCCCGGTCTGAGCAGCAGCCACTTCGAGTGCTTCAGCCTGGTCTTCGCGGCTGAGAGTGAACCATGAATCAGCCAATGGCCACCTCGCTTACTGCTTTTGCCATCCAGCTTGGCAGTCCCGCTCGAGCCTGGCGCATGGCTTCCCATTCCTGACTGGGCAGTTTGCTCCTGAGGACTTGCAGAACCTTGGGCGCCTGTTCGGGCCCAAGCCAAATGAGCGCACGAATGGCTTTGCCCGCTGGGCGCTTGCCCAGCAGCATTTGCCACCGGTTTCCGTGCTTGAGCTCAACTTCCCGATTCCCCAGTTTCAATCGCCGCGAGGGGCCAGATGTCAGGTAGACCTCACGTGTGGGGACCTGTGTGGTCAGCCCCAGTGCATTGGCTTCGGCTGCTCCGCTGGCCACCACGGTCTCTCCGCTCGTGGACTCGATTGCTTCGACAACGGATTCGGTCGAGGGTGGACGCACACCAAAGCGCCCCTGAATTGGCAGAGAGTAGGCGCCTCGGCCGAGCCTCAGCAGCTTTCCTTCACGTGCCAGGCGAGAGAGGGTCTGATCAATCGCCGCCCGAGAGCCCAGGTGCAGGAACTCCTTGGGCGAAAGCAACCCTCCCTCGGGGAGGGACTGCGCTTGCGAGAGGATGGATTGGGCGAGTTGGCTCATGATCAGGCTCTGTTTGTCAGAAGTTTACTAGATTTTCTGACAAAAAGGCAAGCTAGGGGAGTTGAGAGGGGAATTGGACGGGTCAGCCGGGGATTAAAGAACTGGAGATATCGCCAAAGTTCTTTAATCAGTTCCTTATCAGTTCTTAATTGATTTCCTGAAATAGCAGCGTTGTCCCCCAACTCTTCGAAAGGAGTTACCAATGCTGCTAGCAACACCAGCACCCGAGGCGCCAGTCTTCCTGAGCGCCACTTCCCCTGAATCCACCATGCCCAAGCAGCTGGTGCTGACCGAGGCTGACTTGGCCTCGCGTTGGGCCATGAGCCCTAAAACCCTGCAGCGCTGGCGAATGACTGGCACAGGACCGACCTATCTCAAACTCGGCAAACGGGTGAGCTACCCCCTCAACGCCGTGATCGCCTTCGAGAACTGCGTCCAGCATGTCTCGACCTCCAAGCGCATCCCCGGAAAGGCAGGTGCTGCATGAACCACCTGCAATTGCAGCAAGCTGCGCTGCCTGACCTCTCCGTGAGCCAGATCAGCCGTCTGCCGAAAGACCAGTTGGCCCATTTCAGCAACGCGGTGCAGCAGCTTAATGACTGGACGGTGCAGATGCGTGGTCGGATCAACCGAGCCATGGAAATCCGCTACGCCGACCAGATCCGCCATGCCGAATGCCTTGGCCAGGAGGAGGCGGCCAGGTTCCGCATCGATGACGGTGACCTGCAGATCGATGTCTCGCAGCCTAAGGAAATCGTCTGGGACCAGCAGCACCTGTCCCAGATCGCTGAGCGGATGGTGGTGGCCGGTGACCGGGTGCAGGACTTCATGCAAGTCCAGTTCTCGGTGGCCGAGCTGGACTACGCCCGCTGGCACCCACTGCTGCGCGCGGCCTTCCAGCCAGCCCGCAAAGAGCTGATCACCGAACCCACCTTCCAGATTCGCTGGGTCGGCGAAGTCCAGCTTTGAGCGAACGGCCACTCGGACAAACCAAAACGCAACCCCACACAACAGGAAAACCTTCAATGAACCACGACAGCTACAACCAGGCCGCAACCTATGGCCAATCCTCAACCCACGGCGCCCCGGGTGCCTGGTGCGACTTCAATGACGCCGATGCCCAGCAAGGCGAGTTCAACTTGATCCCCAAAGGCACCCAGGCCCTGGTGCGCATGGCCATCAAACCCGGCGGTTATGACGATGTCAGCAGGGGCTGGACGGGCGGCTATGCCACTGCTTCGGATGAAACCGGCGCCGTGTTCCTGTCCTGCGAGTTCGTGCTTCTCACCGGGTTGTTTGCCAAACGCAAGATCTGGAGCAATGTCGGTCTGCACTCCAACAAGGGCCCGACCTGGGCACAGATGGGCCGCAGCTTCATCAAGGCGGTGCTCAACAGTTCTCGCAACATCCACCCCGATGACGCATCGCCCGAGGCGCAGCGTGCCCGTCAGATCCGCAGCTTCGGTGACCTCGATGGTGCCGAATTCGCCGCCCGGATCGGCATTGAAAAGGATGGCCAGGGCGAGTACCGCAACATCATCCGATTGGTGATCGAGCCCGATCACAAAGAATACGCAGAGCTGATGCAGGCCAAGTTGCAACGAGATGGTGGCACGGGCGGGGGCTCCGGTGGAGCTCCGGCAATGGCCTCCCCACCATCAGCAGCGCCAGCCCCTCAGTCCGGGGCCAGCTACACCCCCCGTCCGGGTCATGCGCAGTCTCGGCCTGCATGGGCGCAGTGATGGCGGCTGTGCATGAAATGCTGGGTGTGTTCCCGTCAAGCCAAAGGCTTCGGTCATGTGGATCTTCGCTTCAAGGTGGGCCACCCCAAGCGGTACCCCATCGACTGGATCTTTTGCTCACAGCGCTGCCAGGCCTGCTTCCACCGACTGTACGCGGCCGGTGTGCGGGCACTCGAGCGCGAGGGCACTTTGCCGTCCGGAGTAGGCGTGATTGATCCGACGGACGCCGAACTGGCTGCCATGCAGCAGTGCCTCAAGCCGCTGGGTGAGGCTGCAGGTGAAATCGGTATGGACCGACCACTGTCGAGCTACACCCAGCACGAGGCCCTGCGGCTGATCAATGCCGTGGTCACGACCTATGTCGAGGCCATGGTGCAGGAACACGAGCGCAGCAAGTACCCGCCTGTTCGCATGCAACTGGATCAATCGCCATAGAGACGACTATGAGTCGATTGTCCTGAATCCACCGCAGGACGCGCGTTCTGCGGATTCCAACTTCTACCAACCAATGCGGGTGAAACAGATCACCTGCAGGGGAGACTATTTCATGAATGAACCTGAATCTTTGGCTTCGCCATTGAGTTTGCAAGCAGCAGGCGAGAACGATTTCAGCGATGAGCCGCTGCTCACAGCCAAACGAGCATCCAAGGCGCTGAACCTGCCGCTGTATTACTTCACCAAAACTGCAAAGCGCAAGGCCCTGGGGCTGCCGTTCTACTGCGTCAATCGATTGGTCCGCTTCAGATTGGGTGAGCTGCACCAGTGGCAGCTTGCCTATGCCCACAAGCTGCTTGAAGAACAAGACGCAGCTCTCCAAGAGGGAGGTGCGCATGCTTGATTTCAACGATGCCCCCACATCGATCACGCGCAAAGCAGCGGGGGATGGCACCGAAGCCAATCGTGAAAAATCCGAAATCCGAACAGCCCTCAATGACCAGCTGGCCCTCCTGGCTGTGGATATCTGGCCTTCGGGCAAGCGCCGCCAGAACAAATACCTGGTGGGCGATGTGATGGGTGGTCAGGGCGACAGCCTGGAATTGTTGCTCTCTGGCCCCAAGACCGGGCTGTGGACAGATCGGGCCACAGGCGAGGGCGGAGACATCTTCGATCTGATCGCCCGCTACTACAGCCTCAATGTTCAGACCCAATTCCCGCAGGTGCTCGATAAAGCCCGGGAATGGCTCGGCCGTGTCTCAGCCATGCCGCCCAGCGCCGTGGCAGCAAGCAAGGCCAAGGCCCCAGTGGTCGATGAGCTGGGGCCCCCAACGGCCAAGTGGGACTACCAGGATGCCAGCGGCAAGCTCATCGCGGTGGTGTACCGGCACGACCCTGAGCCTGGACGCAAGGAGTTCAGGCCTTGGGATGTGCGTCGCCGCAAGATGACGCCGCCCGAGCCCCGTCCGCTGTACAACCAGCCCGGCATGCTCAAGGCCGATCAAGTGGTGCTGGTCGAAGGAGAAAAGTGCGCCAAGGCCCTGCTCGAATTCGGTGTGTGTGCCACCACGGCCATGCACGGCGCCAACGCGCCCGTTGAGAAAACCGATTGGTCGCCGCTGTCGGGCAAGCATGTCCTCATCTGGCCCGATCGGGATAAGCCTGGCTGGTTGTACGCAGACCGTGCCTCGCAGGCCATTTTGCAGGCAGGGGCCAAGTCATGCGCCATCTTGCAACCCCCCGCAGAAAAGCCCGAAGGCTGGGATGTGGCCGATGCACTGACCGATGGCTTTGACATTGCCGGGTTTCTGGCCGTGGGCGAGCGTATGCCGATCACGCGTGAATTCGGTGCAGACGATATCGCCATGCCGATCGAGGGCATCGACTACTCCACCGAGGACGGGCTGGCTCTGGCGTTCTCGCACCAGTTCGCCGAGGACTGGCGTTACTGCGCCCCGTGGTCCAAATGGCTGGTCTGGAATGGCGTGCGCTGGAACGTGGACAAGCAGTTGTACATCATGCACCTGAGCCGCACGGTGTGCCGCAGCGCCGCCATGTTTGCCGAGACGCCGCGCATGAAAGCCCGCATGGCCAGTGCAGCCACCATCTCGGCCGTTGAGCGTCTTGTGCGATCGGATCCCCGGCAAAGCGCCACCGTTGAAGAGTGGGATGCCAATGCCTGGCTGCTCAACACGCCCGGCGGCATTGTGGACCTGCGAACCGGCGCGCGTGGACCGCATGACCGCGATCGCCGAATGACCAAGGTGACCACGGCCACGCCGCAAGGAGAGTGCCCGGTCTGGCGAAATTTCCTGGTCAACGTCACTGGGAGCGATCAAGAACTGCAGGACTATCTGCAGCGCGTGGTGGGCTATTGCCTCACGGGCGATTTGAGCACCCACGCGCTTTTTTTTCTCTATGGCACGGGGGCGAATGGCAAGTCGGTGTTCGTGAACGTGATCTCAACGGTGCTGGGCGACTACGCGGCCAATGCGCCGATGGACACCTTCATGGAGTCGCGCACCGATCGTCACCCCACCGATCTGGCCGGTTTGCGCGGTGCCCGTTTTGTTTCGGCGACAGAAACCGAGCAGGGCAGGCGTTGGAACGAGTCCAAGATCAAGGCGATCACGGGTGGTGACGACATCACGGCGCGCCTGATGCACCAAGACTTCTTCACCTACAGGCCGCAGTTCAAGCTCCTGATTGCCGGTAACCACAAGCCCGCGATCCGCAACATCGATGAGGCCATGCGTCGCCGCATGCACCTGATCCCATTCACGATCACGGTCCCTCCAGAAAAGCGTGATCCGCTCCTGACCGAGAAGCTTCTGGCCGAGCGTGACGGCATCTTGGCCTGGGCGCTGGAGGGCTGCCTGCAGTGGAAGAAGCTGGGACTCAAACAGCCCCAGAGCGTGGCCGAGGCGACCGAGGAGTACTTCGAAGCCGAGGACGCCATGGGCAGGTGGATCGCTGAGCGTTGCAACCAAGGGCCCAGCCACAAGGCTCTCACGGCCACGCTTTTCAACGACTGGAAACAGTGGGCCGAGCTCAGTGGCGAGTACGTGGGCACGCAGCGCAGGTTCTCGGATGCCTTGCTCACCAGGCGTCTGGAGAAGTGGCGCAACTCCATGGGCGTGCGTGGCTATGTGGGCCTTGACCTCAAACAGCCCACCTCGCTGCCTTCACGTGCCTATCCCTACAACGACGATTGAGAGACAAACCCAATGAAAAATATTTCAAAAATCAAGCTGATGGCCAGTTCTCTGACACAACTGACTCTATTGAACATTTGTTCTTTACGCGTATACGCGTATGCAGATAAGAGTCATAGATGTTTGAGTGCGGCAAAAGCGTCAGTCACATTGTCAAAACCGGCCGAAATGACGATGTGTTCCGGTTTTGACTGTTTCCCAGCGGCGCATCGGAATATTTCGTTTGGAGGGCAGGTATGAAGATCCCTCCAGCACGATACCCATCGCCCCTTGGGCGCATGCAGGCCACTCCCATGGATGTGGAGGCCACCAAGCGCCAAGGATGGCGAGAGCAGCACATCTTGGTCATCTCCCATGAGGACGAGCGCCTGGATTTTCTGGAGCGCCAGCTCATTCGCAGCATTGGCGAGCGGCTCTACGGTCAGAGTCTTGGCCAAGGTCACCCCAAGGGAGGTGGCCATGGTTGAAGTCTGGACAATCGAGTCGGTGGCAGACCGATTTGTCGATGCGGCCAGAACGGCCAGACGCCTGCCACGTGTGATGGTGCAGGGCTACGCCAGCACCTGGCCCATCGTGATCCTGCCAGGCGATGCCTATCCGGATCCGCACAAGGTGTACCGATTGCCGCCCCCGTCCCCTCAGGACGTGGAGCGCATGCTCGAAGTGATGCGCTGGGTGCAGATGCTCGAGCTCGATGAGCGGCACCTGGTGTGGATGCGGGCCAAACGCTTTGACTGGGTGGAGATCAGCAAGCGCTTTGCCTGTGACCGCACCACAGCGTGGAGACGATGGAAGCGGGACATGCAGGTGGTGGCTGATCTGCTCAATCGGCAGGCACAGTCACTCAAAAAGTGAGGCCTGTCATCTGGAGAGGAAATTAGCGTGTTTTGGCGGTCATGCGCGGCGCTATTGACGCTCAAGCGTGAATACGCGGTTTTTGGGGCCAAAACACGCTGCAACATTTCGGCGATTTGCAGCTACATTTTCATCTACGGTGGACAAACGAGTGCAGAGAGAGTGATGACAGTCACTCACAGTCGATGACACCTCGAAACTTCCCGGAAACAGTCGAAAAAAAGTTGAGAAAGAGTCAAAGACAGTCGATGACATCGACGTCTACTGACGGTTGTCCGACTCCTATCGATGTACTTCGATTTCTCCAGCGGCCTCGTACTCCACCAGCTTTTCAAGTGGCAGGTACACAGTCGGTTTTCCCTCGCGGAGAACTTCCAGACGGCTATGAATTTCTGATCCCACTTCGTAGGTCCCAGCAATCAGCGGCGTAAAGCCTGCTCCGGATGCTGTGGCCTCAGTCGGGCTTTTGCGGGCCAGAACCCCGCGAACTACTTTGATTTGCACGGCAGAACATTCTCGTTTTGCGGTCGATTTTACCGGTCACCCCCATGAATCATCCTGAGATCCGAATGGTCCCAGTGGACGCGCTCGTCCCCTACGCACGCAATGCCCGAACCCACAGCGATGCCCAAGTGGCACAGATCGCGGCTTCGATCACCGAGTTCGGCTGGACCAACCCGATCCTCACGGACGGGGCCAAGGGCCTGATTGCTGGCCACGGTCGCTTGATGGCTGCGCGCAAGCTCGGTCTCAAAGAGGTTCCGGTCATTGAGCTGGGGCACCTGACGCCCGAGCAGAAGAAGGCCTACATCCTGGCCGACAACCGGTTGGCCGAGAACGCTGGCTGGGATGACGAGCTCTTGAAACTGGAGTTGGCCGAGCTCAAAGCGGCCGACTTCGATCTGGACCTGATGGGTTTCACCGACAAAGAGCTCGAAGAGCTGCTCAACTGTGACGAATCAGGCGGTGGTTTGACTGAGGATGATGCAATCCCAGAAGCACCAGTAGATCCTGTTTCCAGACCTGGGGACTTGTGGATTCTCGGTAACCACCGCCTCCTTTGTGGCGACTCAACGATTCTGTCGGATGTGGAGCGCCTCATGGGTGGCCAACTGGCCGACATGGCCTTCACCGATCCACCTTACAACGTGGACTACGGCAACAGTGCCAAGGACAAGATGCGCGGCAAAGACCGTCGCATCATGAACGACGATCTGGGTGAGGGGTTCTTCCAGTTCCTCTACGACTCCTGTCTGAACCTGCTCCTGGTTACCAAGGGTGCCTGCTACGTGTGCATGAGCTCGTCCGAGCTGCACACCCTGCAAAAGGCCTGGATCAAGGCAGGGGGCAAGTGGTCCACGTTCATCATCTGGTCCAAGAACACCTTCACGCTCGGGCGCGCAGATTACCAGCGCCAGTACGAGCCAATTCTGTACGGTTGGAAGCAGGGCTCCGACCACTTCTGGTGTGGGGACAGGGACCAGTCGGACATCTGGAACTACAACAAGCCCCGGGTCAACGACCTGCACCCGACCATGAAGCCGGTCGAGTTGGTCGAGCGGGCCATCAAGAATTCCTCAAAGAGCCGGGACATCGTTCTGGACCTCTTCGGCGGCTCTGGCACCACCCTGATCGCCAGCGAAAAGACCGGGCGTCAGGCTCGCCTCATTGAGCTCGATCCCAAGTTCGTGGATGTGATCATCAAACGCTGGGAAGACTACACCGGCCAGCAGGCGGTCCGCGAGGATGATGGCGTCTCATTCGCCAACGCTATCGCATCAAAAAGCACCGAGCCTGTTGCTCAGTAGCAGACCTCATCCAAGCCACAGTGAATCACAAACCCGGCCAGGTAAGGTAAGCCCCTTGGGATTCCTGTTTCCCGTGCCGTGATGCGGCCGATCTTCCAGTCCATCCATTTGGCGATGGCTTGGGCCACAGCAGCGTGAATTTCGGCATCGATCCCAAGGTCACCGGCCAGTCCGTCTCGGACCGAGTCGGCGAAGTGCCTGCCTTGCTTACTGTCCAGGAATGCCCGGACCGATTCAAGAGGTTCGCCGGTTGTCTCTGCGATTTGTTGCATGGCGACGGGCCAGGCCACGCAGGCGTGACCGCCCATCGTTCCCCAAAAGCCCCAGGCCTCGTTTTGCGTTGTCGGTGTGGTGTTGATGTGCATGGGTTCGTCCTTGTTGCGATGCCTCTATGAACGCTTCACTTGGGGACGAAGTAAAGCGATTCATCAAATCTTTTTGATCAGTTGCTTATTTGTGACTGATCAGCCCAGACGCGCGAGGTAGCGAACGCTGTCCCCTCCGGATGGATCGATGAACAAGTAGGGGCGCCCAGGTGCGCGCACCATCACGCACAAACGGCCATCCCAGTAATCGCCCCCCTTGCCTTTGAGCCAGTCTCGAGACTTGCCCAGGTTCAATTTGAAGCCATCAAATTCTTCGGGGTCCATCTCCCGGATCTCGGTCACGTAGACCGCCTCGACGCCGCAAGCGGCAATGTCGGAGATGTCTGTAGGCTTGCGGCCAAAGGGCAACGGGATGCTGAGCTTCTGAACCTGCAATTCGCGGCCATCGAAGTTGATGGTCGTGGGCTTGGATTCGATGGTGATAGTGATGGGGTTCATGAGGTCCTCAAACGGTTGTCGTGGTGATTCGGTAGATGCGGTCTGTGCCGGTCTGCTTTTCTGAGGTGATCGCCAGCCCCAGTTTCTTTTTGAGTGCGCCTGCCATTGCGCCGCGTACGGTGTGAACCTGCCAGCCTGTGGCCTCGGTCATCTGGGGCAGCGTGGCGCCCTCTGGACGCTTGAGCAGGTCAATCAATACCGCCTGTTTGGTGCCCTCACGTGTTGTACGTGTGGCCTGGGTTGTGATCGGTGTTGCCGGTTGTGTTGCGATGCCGATTGCTTGCATGCCCGTTTGCGTGGCCATGTACACGTTGGGTTCATCGGGACATGGCTCAATCAACTGCGTGTTGACCATGGCGGTGATCACTTTCATGCGGGCACCGCCTTTGAGGTTGTCTGGGAAGTCCACCAGTTTCTTTTGTGGATGCTTGGCAGCTGCTTCGAGCAGCGAGCGCTGGGTGTCAGTCAGTTGCATTGTTTGCTCCTTGGTGCTTTTACTTTTTTTCCTGCTGCGATCCCTTCTGCGTAGGCTGCGGCCAGCGCGCACTTGATGCCCCATACCGCCACCTCGTGAAAGTCCAGCCGGTCTCTGTGCTGGGTCTCCAGGGTTTCGATGTAGAGGTGTTCGTTCGCGATGCGGTTGAACAGCTGGTCGATTTCTTGGCTTGATTTCATGCGCTTTCTCCTTGTGTTGATTGGATGTGGAGCATTGACGCTCTGAATCAAGATGAAGCCAAGTCAATTTTTCGAGCTGTCGCTTATTCCTTGAAAGACGATTGAGATGCCGCGAAGTGCGCCTACTCCATGCCGATACCCGGGTTGCGCGCAGGTGCTGAACGTGCCCGGCTACTGCACCCATCACCAGCCCCAAGTGCACCGGGAGTACGGGCGTGCGCGGCGCTGGTTCGACACAGAGCTCGGCTTCTATCAATCGGCCAGGTGGCGCAACACACGTGCAGCGGTGTTACGGGATAACCCGCTTTGCTGCAGGTGCCAGGCCAAGGGCGTTCTCCAGCCAGCCAAAGTGGTGGATCACATCGTTCCGGTCAAGCAAGGCGGTGAGCGCTTTGAGCGAGCGAACCTGCAGAGCCTGTGCGTGCCCTGTCACAACGCCAAGACCGCCTCAGAGACGGCATCCCTGCGCAACCAGGCCCCGTCCTGAGGGGGTAGGGGGTCTGAATCTCTACAGACTGGCGCCCAAGATGCGTGC